>CAVGRW010000015.1:0-26084 GCA_963631735.1 Bacteroidaceae bacterium
TTGTTAATACAAAGGATAACAGAACTCACAATGACCGTTATCTTTATGATGAAACCCTCAAGCTTACCGCACCTCAAGGCAGAAATGTTTGGGGCTTCTGTGAGGACGACGCTCACGATTTCGGCGACGTTGAAAATAATGCTCAGTATTTTGTAATGCCCGAGAATACTCAGGCAAATATCCGCACAAGCATGGAGAACGGAACATTCTTTGCATGCTCAAAAACTTCAAAAAATGATTGGGAGCTTGGCGACGGCTTTGAGGCTGAGGGACCGTTCCCGATGGTCAGCAGAGTCAATGTTGATAACGATACAAATCAAATCAGCATCAATCCTTACAATGCTCATACAGTAAAAATTGTTGCCGACGGTAATGTTATCAGCGAAAAGAGCGTTGCAAACGACAACGACACAATTACATTTGACCTCAACGATTATGAGGATCAGATCAATTCTTATGTTCGTATCTATATTCTCGGTAAAGGCGGCATCTGCTATGTTCAGCCGTTCCTTGTAACAAAGACCGAATATGCAAAGTGCACCGTTCAGTTCAATATTCCTTATTCCGATACAACACTTACTCTTAAAGACGAGCAGGGTAATGTTGTTGAGCCCGTCAACAATGATAATTATTTCCGCGTTGACGCAGGTAAATATACATATACTGTTGTTAAAGAGGGTTACGAAACAAAGGTCGGAACACTCAATGTTACTCAGGCAACCGTTGACGCAGGCTTGCAGATAAAGGTTGATATTGAGCTGGTTAAAAATTCGGGTCCGCTTTCATTTACAAAGCAAAATGATTTGGTCTACGGATTTAATATTCTTGAGGATATTACCGATCCCGTTAATCAGTCGATTGGTTTGAAGAACGGAACACATTTTGATATTGAGGATGTCTCAAAAGCAAAAACAGGCGACGAAATAAAAATCGTTGATGACAAAACAGGAAATGTTCTCAAAATCTACACGGTTGTTGTATTCGGCGATGTCAACGGCGACGGAATTTATGACGGTCGTGACGCAACTATAATTTCACTTATTATAAACGGCATGCTTACTCCGACTCCGGCAATGAGACTTGCTGCTGACTGCAATCATGACAGTGTAATAAATGCAGACGACCTTGCGATAATCGAACAGGCAGGCTTGCTTCTTTCATCAGTTTCTCAAAGCGAGAGTATCCAAACCTCGGCTGTTTTCAGTGAATACAGCAGCATAATATCACAGGATATTCCCGATGAGGAAGAAACAAAGCAGGAAGAAAAAGACGACAATAAAGTTGAAGAAAAACCGAATTTGATTTTCAAAAAGATTTATGAAAATATAGTTTCGTTCTTTAGATATATGTTCGGAATTTTATAAGAAAAAATAAAATAAAGCAGATCAGTTTTCATGCTGACCTGCTTTATTTTTTTCTCCGATTATATCTATTCTTATTATAGCGCTTATCAATGAAATAAGCGAAAGAATTTCCGAGATAACTCCTGCCGTAGCTTTGCAGCTGAAATTATAAATCAACCAAAATATACTCGTCGGAACTGTCGCAAAACGAAGATATTTTGTGTTTTTCATTCCGTAGACGACAGTTGTTAAAAGCTTTGCGAGAATTACAATCAAGCTAAGATAATTTTTCCATGTAAAAATTCCAGAAACAATAAATGCAATACAAAATATAATCTGAAATGGAAGTGTATTCTTTTCTTTTTTAACAAGATGTGAAAAAGTCAGATTTCTCATTGAACTGATTATGTTCATCGCCATTCCCGTATATGTGCCGAGGAAAAAATATTGAAAAGCAAAAAACAATTCATTTGAGGTTTTCAAAAGCATGACGCTTCTATGCTTTTTGCATTGATAAGCGGCAACGGAGCAGGCAAGACCCGCAAACCCGAAAATCTGTGCAATTATAAATTTATCCATTTTATTTTATAAAATCAATTATTTTTTTAGCGTCGGCATAGCCTGTTTTGTATAGCATGTCGAGTGCTTCTTTATCTTTTGTCAACGTGCTCATTTTTCCTATGCTTTCGGGACTGACAATCAAAACCTTACCTTCGTCTCTCAGTTTTTTTGTATATTTCAAAGCATTTTCAACTTTATTTTTTCTGTTCAAAAGATCCTTTGAAATATTCGGATAATTTTTCTTTAAAGCATGTCCCGCCATTTCATCAAGCTTGAAACTTCCTATATCGTTAATAGGCTTTGTCCAAATAACTATTATTTTATCGCAGCCCTTTTCAATTGCAAAATCAACAGGTATAGGATCGCTCAGTCCGCCGTCAAAATATCTTACATCATTTTCAACGGCAGGTGAGCAAACAACAGGAATACATGAAGAAGCCTTCAGCATCCAATAATTGTTTTGGCTCATTTCATCAGCATTAAGATATTGAGCTTTGCCTGTTTTTGCATCGGTTGCGATAATATATTTTTCACATTTATTCTCGCAAAATTTTTCAAAATCAAACGGATTTTCTCCATTTTGATTACTCAATTCTCCGTAGACATAATCAAGGTCAAGATAAAACTTTTTATTTATAAAATTCTCAACACTCATATATTCTTTTCTGAAAGGGTATTCATGATAAAATTGATAATTTCTTCCGCGCTGACCCGAAACAAATGAAGCAAGATTTGCGCTGCCTGCCGAAATTCCTATCACAACATCAAATGAAATATTATTATCGAGGCAATAATCAAAAACACCTGCGCCGTATATTCCTCTGAGTCCGCCGCCGCAGTCAATAATTCCTGTTTTCATTCTTCACTCAGCCTTTCATTATTTTATATCTTTAAGATAATTGACATTTTCCGAACGTTTTAACAATGTTGCCGTAGAAATAGGTGAAATATACATAGTTTTTTTCTTTGATTTATTTTTACAGGTTATAACAAAGGATTTCGGCAAATCGTAGCTGACGTTTACAACATTTCCGCCCTTTTGCATTGTTTTCAAATAATCTCTTGTCGGCTTTGAAACCGTCGTTGTGTCAAGGTCAAATATTCCTATTATATCGTCTTCAATTATAACCGTATCCTGACCGAGATGGAGAAACATTTTTACACTATCCTTCCGTCACAAATTTCAAAAACCTTGTCCGAATTTATTTTGCTTCTGTGGGACGGGTCGCAGCAGGTAACAAAAACCTGCCAGCCGTCAAAAAATTTCATTAAAAATTTTTGTCTGTTTTCGTCAAGCTCACTCATTACGTCATCCATCAGCGCAACGGGCTGTTCACCCGAAACATTTTTCAATATCGTTGCTTCGCCGATTTTTAATGAGAGAGCACATGAGCGCTGCTGACCCTGCGAACCGTAATTTCTGACATTCATTTCATCAAGAAAAATTTCAAGATCATCCTTGTGCGGTCCGAAAGATGTTGCCTGTCTCATAACATCTTTTTCATGATTTTCCGATAGATATTTATAAAGAATTTCAGACCACTCAACATTATTCGTTCCCGTTTCTTTGAGAGAATTTATATAGGAAATTTTCATGTTTTCTCTGCCGTTTGAAATCTCGGAATAAATCATCGGAGCGGCATTGCTCAAATCTTCAAGATATTTCAGTCTGTAATCAATTATTCTGCCGCCGCAGCGAGCCAATTCTTCATCAAAAACAAAAAGTAGATCTTCGCCTTTTTTTTCGGTGCCGATCTGCTTTAATAACGAATTTCTTTGAATAATCGTTTTATTATATTTTGAAAGCAAAGCGGCATAATTCGGTCTTATCAGACTTATTGCAATATCAAGAAATTTTCTTTTTTCCGACGGACCGTCCCTTATAACAGAAAGAACCGACGGAGAAAAAACAACAGCCTGAAATTCGCCGAGAAATTTTCTCGGTGAAACCTGTTTTATACCGTTTAAATATGCTTCCTTTTTGTCCTTTATTATGAGTTTAGCATCCTGATGTCTGCCGTTTGAATTAAACTCGGTAAAAATCTCCGAGCTGTCTGAATTTTTATTTATAAGCTCTGCATTTTTCCTTGTTCTGAAGCTGTTGCAGCCTGTAAAAAGCCAGATACTTTCAATAATATTTGTTTTTCCGTGTCCGTTCTCGCCATAAATAACGTTTATTCCGTTACTCGGCTCAAGCTCCATATTTTCAATATTACGAAAATTTTTTATAACAGCTCTTTCAATATTCATAGTCGGCTTCTCAGATTATCTCATATATTTTGTGTTCAAATTCGACCTTATCTCCTACTCTGAGCTTTTTTCCTCTCTGCTCACAAATTTCGCCGTTGACCTTGATTTCACCGTCCTGAATAACGATTTTTGCATGACCTCCGGACTGAACCGCATCGCAAAGCTTCAAAAAAGCATCAAGTCTGATAAACTCGGTAGTTATATGCTTTTGAATTACTTCTTTTTCTTTTATTTTAAGCTTTATTTTTCTGTTGTTAAGCATTTTTCTTCAACCTCACGGGAAGTACAAGGAATGTAAAGCTGTCGCCCTCTGTCGGCAGAATAAGTATCGGAGAAACCGCTCCGTTGAGTATAATTTTTACTCTGTCGGTATTACAGGCTCTCAGAGCCTCTATAAAGTAACGATTATTGAAACCTATTTCGACTCTGCTGCCCTCAACATCTGCGCTTACCTTGTCGCTGGCTGTTCCTAACGACGTGATACTCGATATTCTAATGAAATCTGTGTCAAATACACAGTTGATAAGGCTCTTTGTTCTGTCCGTAATAATCAGTGATGTACGCTCAATGCTTTCGATAAGGCTTCTTGTGTCAACCTCAACTGTTGTCATTGCCGTTGTCGGTATCGTCTGCTTATAATTGAGAAATTCGCCCTCAAGAAGTCTTGAAATAACACTGTAGCCGTTTACCTCAAAAACAATGTGACGCTTTCCGACACCAATTGAAATTTCGGTTTCTTCTTCATTTTCCTCTTCGACTGAAATTTTGATTATCTCATTCATTGTTTTAGCAGGAACGATAAATGTAATATCCTCGCCCTTGTAATCAATGAATTCCTTTCTGATTGCCATTCTGAAGCCGTCAACTGCAATGAGCTTCAGCTCATTATCGGAAATTTCAAACTTAATACCTGTATAGACAACCTTTGTATCAGTAACGGCAACGGCAAAAATAGTCTGCTTAACCATTTCTTCAAGCTGTTTTTTGTTGAGGTTGATTGTGAATCCGCCCTGAACTGTCGGAAGCTCAGGATATTCCTCGGCTGAAATTCCCATTATCTCATATTTAATATCACCGCTTCTGATAACGGCAAGGTTTCTTTCATCGGACTCAAATATAACAGTCTGATTAGGAATTTTACGGAGGATTTCGCAAAGAATTTTTGCGTTGATAATGATTGCGCCTTCTTCCTCAACCTTTGCATAAATATTTGTGTTGATTCCGATTTCAAGATCGTAGCCTGTCAGCGAAAGTCCGTTAACGGTGGTCTTGATCATAATGCCTTCTGCTCCGGGGATAGATGACTTTGTTGATACCGCTCTTTGAACGTTTTGGCAAGCAATTGAAAGATTTGAGGTTTCGCATACGAATTTCATTAAAATTCCTCCTGTCAGGTTCTGAGATAAATAAATAATATAAATATTATAGTATTAGTAGTAGGGGCTGTTTAAAGTGTGGAAAACAAGAAAATTTGTTGAAACAGCGCCGATTAAGGATAATTTTTCTTGTTGAAAATGTGTTTATGATTTTGTTGAAAATTTTGTTAATTATATAACGGTGTTGAAATGTTGAAAGCTGTTGAAAGAATGTTGAAGAAAGTGTGGAAAATTATTACAATATTTGTCTTCCTTCAAGCGCTCTTGTCAGCGTTATTTCATCGGCATATTCAAGGTCTGCGCCGACCGGCACACCGTATGCAAGACGTGAAACTTTAATACCCATCGGCTTGATAAGACGAGAAATATACATTGCTGTAGCTTCGCCCTCAACCGTCGGATTGGTTGCCATGATGATTTCCTTTATGCTGTCGTCGGAAAGTCGTGAGAGAAGCTCTTTGATTGTAATTTCATCGGGTCCGATTCCGTTCATCGGAGAAATCGAGCCGTGGAGCACATGATAAAGTCCGTTATATTCACGGGTGCGCTCGATTGCTATAACATCTTTTGAGGACTCGACAACGCAAATAACCGAACGGTCTCTTTGATCGTCGCTGCAAATTGAGCAAATGTCGCTGTCGGTCAAGTCACAGCACACCTTGCAATGATGAATTTTTTCTTTTGCAAGGAGAATATTTTCAGCAAAGCGCTTTGCTTCGTCATCGGACATGCCGAGAATATAAAAAGCAAGCTTTTGTGCGCTCTTATGACCTATTCCGGGCATACGCTCAAACTGCTCAATAAGATTGGTAAGAGGAATAACGTTGCGTGCCATTTTTAAAACAGTCCCGGGATTGAAAGTCCGCCCTTGGCTCTCTCCATACCCTGATCCATGGCGTCATTTGCCTTTTTGATGCTCTCATTAAGTGCGGAAATGAGAAGATCCTCAAGCATTTCAATATCCTCTGGGTCAACAACGTCCGGCTGCATCTTTATTGAAAGAACCTCATGAGAACCGTTTACGGTAACCTCAACAGCTCCACCGCCTACGGAAGAAGTATATTCGGTTGCTTCGATCTCCTCTTGAATTCTTGTCATATCTTCCTGCATCTGCTGGATTTTTTTCATCATGTTGCCCTGATTCTGAGCACCGGGAATTCTTGCTTTCATTGTAATTATCCTTTCAAATTAAAGTGTTTTGTCCGTCATTTTTCTGAATGTCGTGTATAAAAACGGGAACATAAAAAATATCGGAACGGTAATTTTATTTTTCAAAGAAATGTTTTCACATTTCATAAAAGACTTACAGTATTTTTTATAATAATTTTTTATAGGCTTTTTGAATTTATTTTCATTCGGTGACCCTTTTAAATTAAAGCGGTATGAAAGTAAAAATTTCATTCCCCGCTCAAGATAAAATGCCGAAAGAATTTTATTTTTTTCTTTTAAAAGGTCGTAAGAAATAAATCTTGTTTCAAGAAGGTCAAACCATTTTTCGTGCCAAAGCTCTGTGAAGCTGACACTTTGAGTGTTTATAAAATAATTATAAAGCTCTGCATCGACAAAAACAATTTTGTTTGCCTTTGAATAAATCTCGGAATTAAAAACCGTATCTTCGCCGATTTTGTAATTTTTAAATCGAATATCGTTTAAAAATTTTTTTGAAATCAATTTTGTACATGCCGAGGAAAAAACAAGCTCATTGTTGTTTGTATATTCGACATCATAAAAGCTGATAAATTTTTCGGGCTGAAATGCTTCTGTTTTATAATCGAAATTTTTCTTAATTATCTCAGATGTTTTTTTATAGCGGCAAACGGAAAAATCACAGTTATTTTCCGTGACGGCTTTATAAAGAAATTCGTACATCTGCGGCTGAATAAAATCATCGGAATCAACAAAACCGATATAGTCTCCTTTTGCGTTATCAATGCCGAAATTTCTTGCAGAAGAAACACCTTTGTCGGGATTTTTCAGCGAAATGATTCTGCTGTCTTTTTCAGAATACTTTTTGATAATATCAAAAGTGCCGTCGGTGCTGCCGTCATCAACGCAAAGAACCTCAAAATCGGAAAACGTTTGATTTAAAACAGAGTCAAGGCAGCATGAAATGTTTTTTTCTTCGTTATACGACGGAATAATTATGCTGATTTTAGGAGACATAATAATCACCCGTTAATCTTTTTTATCAGGTCGGCAAGCGGATCCTTATTGACCGTTTGATTTTCGCTTGATTTATAAATTCCGAGTCTGTATTTTCTACCCGTCACGTCAAAAACGGCTTTGCGAATTGCCATTGAATGATTACTCTGACGAATGAACTGTGAAAATACGGGATTATCGCATTTGATGAGAATAAAATCTCCTCTGATGTAAGCCGATGAAGCTCCGAGGATACCTGTGAGCGGCTTGTCGGAAACATCGAGAAGTGAAAGCACCTCGCCCCATTGGGTAAAGAGGGTATCCTCATCGGTGTCGTTGTGAGCCTCATTTGTCGGGCGCTCATTATGAATTTCGTGCTGAATTTCAGGCGGAGGCGGCGGAAGCTCAGAGTCTTTTTCCTGTATAACAGGCTGAGACGGTTTGATTTCTTCCTTAACAATTTCCGTCGGTTTTTCCGAAACAAATTTTCCGCTTTTGATAATTCTTTCAAGATTTTCAATTCTGCTCATAACGGCAGTATTGTCGCTTGAAATGTTCGGCACTGTCATTTTAACTGCCGTAAGCTCCATTTCCGTGCGCTTGCTCGAGCTGTTTTTTAACACTGTCGAGGCTTCTTCAAGCAAGGAAATGCAATTGAGTATTTTATAAAGATTGGTTTCGTCCGCTTGCTTTCTGTAAAGCTCAAGGTCATGATCTGTGCAGACGATAAGCTTTTGTGGCTCTTTAACTGTTTTAATCATCATTAAATTTCTGTAATGATTGATAAGCTCTGTGCAAAGCCTTTCCATATCACATGATTCGCCGTGAAGCTTGTCAATTATCGAAAGAACCTCGGACGAATTGTTTTTATTTATATTGTCAACCATGTCGAAAAGGTGACCTTTGCCTGCAAGACCTGCGGCGTTGCTGACAACCTCTGCCGTTACATGGTCGCTGATTCCCGCACAGCGGTCGAGAATTGAAAGGGCATCACGCATTGCGCCGTCGGCAATTCTTGCAATAAGAAGCGACGCATCGTCGTCAAGCTCGATTTTTTCCTCGCCTGCAACATATTTAAGTCTTGCACTGATATTTTCGGGTGTAATTCTGTGAAAATCAAAGCGCTGACATCTTGAAAGTATCGTTGCCGGAAGTTTATGAACCTCGGTCGTTGCAAGAACAAATTTAACATGCTCGGGCGGTTCCTCAAGAGTTTTGAGAAGCGCATTGAATGCGCCGATTGAAAGCATGTGAACCTCGTCGATTATATACACACGGTATTTTGTATGAACGGGGGTATAGTTTGCCTCCTCACGAAGGTCACGGATGTTGTCAACGCCGTTGTTACTTGCGGCGTCGATTTCAATAACATCAAGGATTGAACCGTCGTCAATACCCTTGCAGATTTCACACTCGTTGCAGGGATTTCCGTTATGGGTATGCGGACAGTTGACCGCCTTGGCAAAAATTTTTGCACAGGTGGTTTTACCCGTTCCTCTTGAGCCTGTGAAAAGATAGGCGTGCGAAACCTTGCCCGATTCGATCTCATGGGCAAGGGTTGAGGTAATATGCTCCTGACCGACAACGTCGGAAAAGGTTTGAGGTCTCCATTTTCTGTAAAGCACTCTGTACACGGCATATCCCTCCTTTTGTAATAATAAAAAGCATTATCTCAGTCACATGGTGTGCAGGCCGTACTGTGTCGCACGGTGTTAACCGCTTAATGCTGCTCGGTTCCCCGCCTGACATGGTTCGCGGCACCCCGTCGCACAGGACCAACACACCACATGACTGAAATAATGCTTCAGATATAATCTCCTGCAATATCTTAATTATTATAATATATTTTCGATATTTTAGCAAGGGATTTTATAAAAATTTATTGATTTTCTTCATGTTTTTTCTTCTTGCCGACGTATTTTTTAATCAGCAAAACAACAATTACTACCGGAATAGCGCAAATCGCCGCAAGGACAATATATTTCATCGGAATAAGGTCGTAAATTCCGTCGCCGAGAATTGTAAAAGCGATAACTCTCGGTGCAATTCCTAGAACGGAAAGCAAAAGATACGGTAAAAATTTAAAGTCGAATGCACCCATGAAAAGCGATGAAAAATCAATCGGAAACGCAGGGATAAGGCGCATAAGAAAAATCGCAGCGTTTCGGTTTTTATCAAGCATTGAGAAAAATTTATCGCCTGTTTTTGTGTTACGGATTTTCTTTTCAACGGCGTCCTTGCCGAGAAATTTACCCATGAAAAATGTAACAGTTACTTCAATCGCAATGCCGAGAAGATTTACAATAACGGCTCGCTTTGTGTCAAATGCCATGCCGACGGAAATATAAATAAGTGATGCGGGAATAACCATTAAAACAGCTTTGACGGCATAGACGCCGAGTATTATCAGCTCGGCAATCAGCAATGACGAAGCACCTGCAATCAGCACACGGACGTCGAGATTTGAAAGATAATCATAGTTGACTATCGCTGTGACAAAAACAGCGACGGCAAATATGATTTTTATTATATTTTTCACGGTTTCTTTTTTCATTGGTTTCTCCGAAGATGATTTTTATAATATTATACCACACAAGAAGCAAAAAGAAAACGAAAGCCGAAAAAATTCCGACTTTCGTTTAAGGCAATACTAAAAAATTGAAGTGTATTGACCTAATATTTTATTTTCAGCCCATCTTTTCCTTGATGTGTGAAAGTCTCTCAAGAGCCTCGTTAAGGGTCTCGTCCTTCTTTGCAAAGTGAACTCGAACGATATTGTTGATGCCCTTTTCATTGAAGAATGATGTGCCCGGAACGCAAGCAACGCCGACTTTATGAGCCATTTCAAGGCAGAAATCAACATCCGACTGACCCGGCTTGAGGAACGGAGCGATGTCGGCAAGGACAAAGTATGCGCCCTGAGGATCCGTGTACGGAATTCCGATACGGTCAAGACCCTCTGTGAAGAGCTTTTTCATGTGAGCATAGTGTGCGCCGAACTCCTCATAGTAGCTGTCGGGCATGTTAAGACCGACACAAGCGGCTTCCATAAGCGGAGATGCCGCACCGACTGCGTTGAAGTCGTGGTACTGCTTGATTCTGTCCATGAGCGGTTTGGGAGCGATTGCATAGCCGAGACGCCATCCTGTTATGGAATAAGTCTTTGAAAGAGACGAACAGCTGACTGTTCTCTCCCACATTCCGTCGAGACTGTTCATGTAAACATGCTTGTGTCCCTCATAGATAATGTGCTCATAAACCTCGTCCATGATTGCATAAACGTCGTATTTGATACAAAGGTCTGCAATAGTTCTCAGCTCGTCATAAGTGAAAACCTTACCGCTCGGATTTGAGGGATTGCAGATAAGAATTGCCTTTGCACCCTTTTTGAACTCAGCCTCGATGATATCGGGGTCAAAGTTAAACTCGGGCGGTACAAGCGGAATGAAAACGGGTTCGCAGTCCGCCATAATAGCCTGCGCTCTGTAATTTTCAAAATAGGGTGAGAACATAACGATTCTGTCGCCCGGGTTTGTGAGGGCAAAAATCGTGTCTACCATAGCTTCGGTTGAACCGATCGTTACAACCATATCTGTGTTGGGGTCGAGCTCACGACCCATGAAACGGCCGCACTTTCTCGCGAGAGCCTCACGGAAGTTTGGAGCACCCATTGTGATAGGATACTGGTGAGGACCTGTGTGAGCAACCTCGGCAAGACGGTCCGTCATAGCCTTCGGAGGATCAAAATCAGGGAATCCCTGTGCAAGGTTGATTGCGCCGCAGTCAAGAGCAACACGGGTCATTCTTCTGATAACGGAATCGGTGAAAAGTGCATTTTTTCTGCTTAATTCCTGCATTGTTATATATTCCTTTCTTAACAAACCGACCGAAAGGAAAGTCGATTTATTTTATTTGCTTAGCTTTTTTATGTCTTTCCTTAGTTAATTTAAGAAAACAAAGCAATGCGACAGAGAAGATAAAGGTATTTAAAAACACTTATCTCTTCCACCGCAGGCGGTCCCCCGTCTCGCTGCGGCTCGGTCACGCCACGGCTCTGACAGTCCACCGGACTGTCATTCACTACCGTGTCGACACTTCGCTACCCTTACAATAAGGTGAGGGGGACTTATTGTTAATTTGATGACATATAAATAATACTCCGTCAATCGGAAAAAATCAATAGTTATTTAATTCCGAGGTCATCGCCAGATGCGACAACAACAAAGTATTTTTTGAGAACGGATGTGAAAATATCAACATCCTTGACCTTGAAAATCATGTAAGCAAGTCCGTCCTTCTGTCCGAAAACGGAGTACATATATTCAATGTCGATATCCTCGTTTGAAATGATATTGAGAAGCTCGTTGAGTCCGCCTGCCTTGTTAGGAACGGCAGCCGCAACAACGGGAGTTTCCGTAACGATAAAGCCGTTATTGCGAAGAAGCTTTGCGGCCTCGTTGCAGTCGTCGGAAATAAGACGAAGAATTCCGTAATCGGCGGTCTCGGCGATGTTCAGCGCCTTGAGGTCGATGTTGTTATCGGACAGGATTTTCGTAATCTCCGAAAGCTGTCCTGCTCTGTTTTCCAAAAAAACCGAAATCTGAGTAATAGCCATTGTCCTGCCTCCTTATATCTTTCTCTTGTCAATAACACGGACTGCCTTGCCCTCGCTTCTGGTGATTGTTTTCGGAGCAACAAGGCGAACCTTGGTGTAAATACCGAGCATAGCCTTCAAAGCGGCAACAAGTGATTTTTCCATCTCTGTAATTTTACCGAGGTTATCGGAGAAGTTGTCCTGAGTCATTTCAACCATAACCTCAAGCGTATCGCTGTTGTTCACACGGTCAACTATGATCTGATAGTTAGCCTGATAGCCCTGCTCGATGAGTACGGTCTCAATCTGTGACGGGAATACGTTGACACCCTTAACGATAAGCATATCATCGCTTCTGCCCATCGGCTTGCACATTTTAACAAGTGTTCTGCCGCAGGAGCATTTTTCTCTTGTGAGAACGCAGATGTCACGGGTTCTGTATCTGAGAAGCGGGAAAGCTTCCTTAGTAATTGATGTGAAAACAAGCTCGCCCTGAGTTCCGTCGGGAAGAACCTCGCCAGTGTCGGGGTCGATAATTTCGGCAATGAAATGATCCTCGTTGATGTGCATACCGGTCTGCTCCGAGCACTCGAATGCAACGCCGGGTCCGCTGATCTCGGTCAGACCGTAGATGTCATATGCCTTAATGCCGAGCTGATTTTGAATTTCCTGACGCATTTTTTCGCTCCATGCTTCTGCGCCGAAGATACCTGCCTTGAGCTTGATTTTATCTCTGAGACCACGCTCGTGAATGCTTTCTGCAAGATATGCCGCATAGGACGGAGTACAGCAGAGAATTGTTGATTCAAGGTCTGTCATAAACTGAAGCTGTCTGTCGGTGTTGCCCGAGGACATCGGAAGTGTGAGACTGCCGACCTTATGGCTGCCGCCGTGAAGTCCTGCGCCGCCTGTGAAAAGACCGTAGCCGTATGCAACCTGAACAACATCCTCATCTGTTCCGCCTGCCGCTACGATAGCACGGGCGCAGCAGTCCTCCCAGAGGTCGATATCATGCTGAGTGTAGAAAGCAACAACACGTCTGCCTGTTGTGCCCGAGGTTGACTGAATTCTTACGCAGTCCTTTAACGGAGCGGCAAGAAGTCCGTAGGGGTAAGCGTCACGAAGATCCGCCTTTGAAAGGAACGGAAGCTTGTGAAGATCGTCAACGCCCTTGATATCGTCGGGTGTGACGCCCTTTTCTTCCATCTTTTTTCTGTAGTAAGGAACATTGTCCCAAACATGCTTGACCTGCTTAACAAGTCTTTCGTCCTGAAGCTCACGGATTTTTTCCGGTGAGGCACATTCAAATTCTTTCTGATAGTATCTTTCCATAACGAGGTCTCCTATTTATGCGTCTTTGCCGAGCAAGAATGCTTTTTTGTTTATCTCAAGGAACTTGGGCGGAACGCTCTTTTCAATCGCCGCCATCCATTCCTCTGTTGTGAAATCAAAATACTTTGAAAGTCTGCCCATAAGAACAAGGTTGACCGCCTTTGACGTGCCTGCTTCCTCGGCAAGCGAGAGAGCGTCGATTGCGTCAAGCTTAACGCCGAGAGCCTTGATTTTTTCAACAAGCTCGGTCGGATATTCAGCCGCACCCGTGATAACGGGCATCGGGTTAATTTCCTGAGTGTTGGTAACTATAGTTCCGTCGGGCTTGAGAAATTCCGTCCAGCGAGCCGCTTCGAGAAGCTCAAATGAAATAATGATGTCAGCCTCGCCCTTGTCGATAATCGGTGAATAAACCTTGTCGCCGTAGCGGACATATGTAACAACACTGCCGCCTCGCTGGCTCATTCCGTGAACCTCGCTGACCTTAACGTCGTAGCCTTTTTCAAGAAGAAGTCTGCCGAGAAGCTTACTTGCAAGCAGTGTTCCCTGACCGCCGACTCCGACGATCATAATATTTTTCGTCTGCATAATCAGGACTCCTTTCCGTTCGGAAGTGCGCCGAGCTTGCAGAGCTGACTGCAAACGCCGCATCCCGTACAAAGTGTTGCGTCAATCTTAACCTTGCCGTCAACAATGCTGATGGCAGGACAACCTATCTTCATGCAGGACTTACAGCCGATGCACTTGTCTGCATTTGCCGTAATCGGTCCGTTGTGCTTAACATATTTGAGAAGCGCACACGGTCTTCTTGAAATGATGACCGACGGCTCATCTGCCGCAAGCTCCTCCTTGACCGCATCATCGCACTCTTTAAGGTTATACGGGTCAACGACTCTGACTCTCTTAATACCGACCGAACGGCAAAGAGTTTCAAGGTCAATCTTTGTGCACGGGTCGCCCTTGAGGTTGAAGCCCGTTGTCGGGTTCTGCTGATGACCTGTCATGCCTGTGATTGAGTTATCAAGAATGATAACCGTTGAATTCGATTCATTATAAGCGATATTGATAAGTCCCGTAACGCCCGAGTGCATGAATGTTGAATCACCGATAACGGCAACCGTCTTGCCGTCGCTCTTGCCCTCGTTAGCCTTGTTGAAGCCGTGAATTCCCGAAACGGAAGCACCCATACAAATTGTGGTGTCGATTGCGGCAAGCGGCGGAACTGCGCCGAGCGTGTAACAGCCGATATCGCCGAAAACGGTGAGCTTATTCTTTTTGAGTGTATAGAAAAGTCCTCTGTGCGGACAGCCTGCACACATAACAGGGGGTCTTGCGGGAATGTTTTCATTGAGCTTCTTTCCGCAGTCGGGAGTAAATCCGAGCTTTTCGGCAACGATGTTCTGGCTCAGCTCATCAATGCAGCTGAACAGCTCCTTGCCCGTTACCTCAACGCCGATGTTGCGGCAGTGAGTTTCGATTATGCCGTCAAGCTCCTCAATAACGATTACCTTGTCAACGGACTTTGCAAAATCCTGAATTTTCTTAACAGGCAGAGGATTTATCATGCCGATTTTAAGAACGGGATATTTGTCGCCGCAAACCTCTTTTGCGTACTGATAGCTTGTGCTTGATGTGATGATACCGATTGAATGATCGCTGCCGTCTTCAATGCGGTTGAACGGAGCTGTCTCGGCATACTCCGTGAGGGCCGCTGTTCTTGCTTCAACGATCGGGTGGCGGCGCTTTGCGTTGCCGGGCATCATGATATATTTTGCGCCGTCTTTCTCGTATGTCTTTGAGGTCTCGACTCTTTCCGATGTTTCGATAATGCTCTGAGAGTGAGCAACTCTTGTACACATCTTGATAAAAACGGGCGTATCGTATTTTTCCGAGATTTCGTATGCGAGCTTCGTAAAGCTGAGGGACTCGCCTGCGTCTGCCGGCTCAAGCATCGGGAGCTTAGCGGCAATAGCATAGTGACGTGAATCCTGCTCGTTCTGCGAGCTGTGCATACCTGCATCGTCGGCAACGCCAATGATCATACCTGCGTTAACGCCTGTATATGCGATTGTGAAAACCGGGTCGGCGGCAACGTTAAGTCCGACGTGTTTCATTGAACAGAAGCTTCTCTTGCCTGCGACGCATGCGCCGAAAGCCGCTTCAACGGCTACCTTTTCATTGGGTGCCCACTCTGCGTAAATTTCCTTGTACTTTGCGGCATATTCCGTAATCTCGGTACTCGGAGTACCCGGGTAGCTGGAAACAAAGGAACAGCCTGCTTCGTAAAGTCCTCTGGCAACCGCTTCGTTGCCGAGCATCAACTGCTTCATTATATAACCTCCGTTTGCTGTTTAGCCTGTAATCTGTGATTCGACAAGTCTGCCCTTGCAATACTTTGCCCTGAGTACAGGTTTTTCTATCTTTCCCGTCGGGTTACGGGGAACTTTTTCAAATATGATCTTCTTAGGACGCTTGTATCTCGGAAGCTCCTCGCAGAAATCGTTGATTTCCTCCTCGGTGCATGTCATGCCGTCCTTAATTTCAATGATTGCGGCAGTGATCTCACCGAGTCTGTGGTCGGGAATACCGATAACGGCAACGTCCTTGATTTTGTCGTTGCGGCGGAGAAAGTCCTCAATCTGAACGGGATAAATATTTTCACCGCCGGAGATAACAACATCCTTTTTACGGTCAACAAGGTAGATAAATCCGTCCTCGTCCTCTCGTGCCATATCTCCTGTGTAGAGCCAGTCACCCTTGAGAATTTCTTCGGTCGCCTTCGGGTTGTTGTAATATTCGAGCATAACGCCCGGTCCTTTTACGGCAAGCTCGCCGACCTCGCCCTGCTTGACGGGTTCGCCGTGGTCGTCGATAATTTTTGTCTCCCAAAGGTAGCCCGCCTTGCCGATTGCGCCGACCTTGTTGATATTCTCAACACCGAGGTGAACGCAGCCGGGTCCGAGCGACTCGCTGAGTCCGTAGTTTGTATCGTACTGATGATGCGGGAAAATCTTCTTCCATCTGTGAATAAGGCTCGGCGGAACAGGCTGTGCGCCTATGTGCATGAGTCTCCACTGGTCGAGCAGATAATGATCAAGGTTGATCCTGCCAGAATCTATTGCATCCAGAATGTCCTGCGCCCACGGAACAAGAAGCCAAACGATAGTGCATTTCTCCTCCGTGATTGTGCGAAGAATCCATTCGGGTTTAATTCCTCTGAGGATAACGGTTTTACTGCCCGAGAGCAAGCTGCCAAACCAGTGCATTTTTGCGCCCGTGTGGTAAAGCGGCGGAATACAAAGGAAAACGTCGTCCTTTTGCTGTCCGTGGTGCTTCTGCTCGGTCAGGCATGAGCAGTAAAGAGCCTTGTGGCGGTGAAGGATCGCCTTCGGAAAGCCTGTTGTGCCCGATGAAAAATAAATTGCGGCGTGGTCGTTTTCGTCCAAAGCTATCGGCGGAAGCGACGATGAACAATAGCGAATAAGCGTCATGCAATTTTCCGCATATTCGGGTGTATCGTTGCCTACAAAAAGAGTGATTTTGATATCTTTCAAATCATTATGTATCGGATTAACTCGGCTGATGAATTCGGGACCGAAAATAAAAACCTCAACGTCTGCAAGCTCAAGGCAATATTTTATCTCATCGCTTGAATAACGGTAATTCATCGGCACGGCAATGCAGCCTGCCTTGAGAATTCCGAAATATATCGGAAGCCATTCAAGGCAATTCATGAGAAGAATTGCAACCTTAGTTCCCCTTTTAACGTTTCTGCTGAGCAGAAGATTTGCAAATCGGTTTGCCCTGCGGTCAAAGTCTTTCCATGAAAGCTCACGGCGATATGGTGCGCCCGGGCTTGCGCTTTCAATAAGACTTGCTTCACGCCAGGTTACGGCGTTGTCACGCTCAACGGATGGATTGACCTCAACGAGAGCAGTGTCCGAGGGATAAAGACGAGCATTTCTTTCAAGAAGCTCGGTAATAACCATTTTTTCCACCTCTGATTGTTATAACTTCCTGTTTTTTAGGAAATTTTAATTATAATTGCATTATAGAATACTTTATCACTTTTAACCGATAAAGTCAATGTGTTTTAAGAAAATGTTGTCGGATAAAAGGACATGCCGAATATAATATTATTATAACATATATTATATGGCAATGTCTATAAGATTTGTTAGGTGTAAAATTGAGCTTAGACTCATTTAAACACAAGCTGAACAAGGAGCATGTAGCAAACCGTGCCGCCGGCGATCGAGAGAAGCATCTGCTTTTTCCAAAGGTGGAGGAGAACGACAACTATAATCGCTATCAGCTCGGGCAAGCCGTGGCTTCCCGTGAGAATGTCAACGTTTTTAAGACAATAGACAACCAGCATTGCGAATACCGCCGCAGGCAGAGCCTTGCCGAGGTACTCAATAAATTTCGGCGTCTGACGCTTCTTTGACTGAAAAACGGCGAACGGGAGAAATCTTGTTATTATTGTTGCGATTGCTGTGATCGCAATTGTTATAATCTGCTGAGTAACTGTCATTCCAATCCACCCCTTTTCTCAATAGGTTTGCGAAGCGCTGTAAGCAGGAAAAGTATAAACAGCATTGTCGGAATCATGAATGAGTCCGAGCCGAAAAGAAGCAGGCAGATTACGGACGAAAAAAGTCCGATAAGCGATGTGTAGTGCTTCTTTTCTTTCATCCACTGCTCAAGGAAAATTACGACAAACATTGCCGTCATAACAAAATCGAGTCCCGTTGTGTCAAACGGAATGAGTGAGCCGACAAGTCCGCCGATGAGAGAACCGTTGATCCAATAAAGATGGTCGAGTAATGTTACGGCAGTCATGAACCAGCCCTTGTCAATACCCTCGGGGATATCAACGGAGCAGTTGATGGAAAATGTTTCGTCGCACATGCCGAAAATCAAATAATACTTTTTTATGCCGACGTTTTTATATTTATCGAGCATTGAAAGTCCGTAAAAAAGATGTCTTGCCTGAATCATTAAGGACATGATAAGCGTTTGAATCGGTGCAAACGGACTCAGTAGCATCGAAACGGCAACGAATTCAATTGAGCCGCCGAAAACGACAATGCTCATCACAAGCGGATACCAAAAGCTGAACCCCGAAACATTCATCAGAACGCCGAATGAAAATCCGAGGAACGAAAAGCCGGCAAGTATGGGTATGGTGTGCGGAAATGCGGCTTTAAAAGCGTCAATAATTACTTTCTTTTTTTTCATAAAGTCCCTTCTCAACGTATAATTATTCACAATGTAATAATTGTAGTTTTTTGTCGCTTTTTTGTCAATGTCAAAGGACTTCAAACTTTACAAGGGAAAGTTGTAATTATTATCTAAATAGCTTTAAATTGTAGCAAAATTGATGAATGTATGAATATACAGAAAATTCTCCCGACTTTTTAACAGTCGGGAGATTTTTTATCTGATTTTATTTGTTAACCTTAACTCCGAAGGTTGCCTTTTCGCCGTTGATGTTCCACTCGGCGGTATGACCGTCAACGGAACCTACAACGAGATCGTCCGCAACAACTGCGGTGAAGATATCCGCCTTGTTGCGTGTGATGATGTCGGCAATTTTGTCGTTGCCCTCAACGCTGATGATGATGTGGTCGGTAACGTTGAAATCGGCATCCTTACGCATTGTCTGAATCTTGCTGATAATCTCACGGACAAAGCCCTCCTCGACAAGCTCGGGAGTGAGCGTTGTGTCGATTGCGACGGTTACGCCGAAATCGGAAACCGAGAAAAGACCCGATTTCTGAACAGCTTCAATGAGAAGATCGTCGGCTGTCAGCTCGATTGCGCCGATGCTGATGTTCAGCGTGATATGACCGTCTGCGTCAAGTTCCTTCTTTGCCTTTGAGCCGTCAAGCTCAGAAAGTGCGGTTCTGATTTCACCGAGATTTTTGCCGTACTTAGGTCCGAGCGTTTTAAGCTGCGGCTTGAAGTTGTAGTCGGAGAGCTCATCTGCGGCATCAACAAAGATAACATCCTTGATGTTCAGCTCGTCCTCGATGATATCCTTGTAGTAGCCCTCAAGCTTGATATCTGCATTGACGTACATCTTTGCAAGCGGCTGACGGTTTTTGATGTTTGCACCGTTTCTTGCCGCACGTCCGAGACCTACAATGTTGAGAACCTCGTCCATGTTCTTTTCAAGCTCAAGGTCAATGTGATTTTCGTTAACCTCGGGGAATGAGCAGAGATGTACGCTTTCCTCGGCGTTCTTGTCAACGGAACGTACAAGGTTCTGATAGATGTCCTCAGCCATGAACGGGATCATCGGAGCGGATGCCTTTGCAACCGTAACAAGTGCGGTGTAGAGCGTAAGATAAGCATTGATCTTATCCTGCTCAAGTCCCTGCTTCCAATAACGCTCACGGCAGCGGCGAACATACCAGTTACTCATGTCGTCAACGAATTCCTGGAGAGCCTTACATGCCTCGGGAATTCTGTAATTGTCCATATTAGTGTCAACGCTCTTTACCATGGAGTTGAGCTTTGAAAGCAGCCACTTGTCCATGACGGAAAGCTTATCGTAATCAAGCTCATACTTTGTCGGGTCGAACTTGTCGATCTCGGCATAAAGAACGTAGAATGCGTAGGTGTTCCAAAGAGTGCCCATGAACTTGCGCTGACCCTCGATAACAGCCTTGCCGTGGAAACGGTTCGGGAGCCACGGAGCGGAGTTCGTGTAGAAATACCAACGGATAGCGTCTGCACCGTAGGTCTTGAGAGCGTCAAACGGGTCAACGGCGTTGCCCTTGGATTTACTCATCTTCTGACCGTTTTCGTCCTGAACATGACCGAGAACGATAACGTTCTTGAACGGAGCCTTATTGAAAATAAGAGTTGAAATAGCAAGAAGCGAATAGAACCAGCCTCTTGTCTGGTCAACGGCTTCGGAAATGAAGTCTGCCGGGAACTGACTCTCGAAAAGATCCTTGTTCTCAAACGGATAGTGGTGCTGAGCGAAAGGCATTGAGCCCGAATCGAACCAGCAGTCGATAACCTCGGGAACACGCTTCATCTGCTTGCCGCACTCGGGACACTTGATTGTAACAGCGTCGATGTACGGACGGTGAAGCTCGATATCGTCGGGGCAGTTATCGGACATGCTCTTGAGCTCCTCAATGCTGCCGATCGAATGTCTGTGACCGCATTCGCATTCCCAGATGTTGAGCGGAGTGCCCCAATAACGGTTACGGCTGATGCCCCAATCCTGAACGTTTTCAAGCCAATCGCCGAAGCGTCCCTTACCGATGCTCTCGGGAATCCAATTGATTGTATTGTTGTTTCTTATAAGGTCGTCCTTAACAGCTGTCATCTTGATGAACCAAGACTCTCTTGCATAGTAGATGAGCGGAGTGTCGCAGCGCCAGCAGAACGGATAATCATGCTCAAACTTCGGCGCGCTGAAAAGAAGTCCTCTTTCTTCAAGGTTCTGAAGAACGGGAACGTCTGCGTCCTTTACAAAGAGACCTGCAAACGGAGTTTCCTCAGTCATGTTGCCCTTGCCGTCAACGAACTGAACGAACGGAAGGTCGTAATTTCTGCCGATTCGGGAGTCGTCCTCACCGAATGCAGGCGCAATGTGAACGATACCTGTACCGTCGGACATTGTAACGTAGCTGTCAACCGTAACAAAATGAGCCTTTTTGTGCTGCTGCTCGGCTTTCTTGCCTGCACACTCAAAGAGCGGCTCGTATTCTTTATATTCAAGATCCTTGCCGACGAACTTCTCAAGTATTTCGTAAGCCGGCTTTCCGTCCTCGGCGAGAGGCGAAAGAACCTTATCCATAAGCGCAACGGCGATGTAATAAACATTTCCGTCAATGCACTTAACCTTTGCATATTCCTCGGTCGGATTTACGCAAAGCGCAACATTTGAGGGAAGTGTCCACGGAGTTGTCGTCCATGCGAGGAAATAAGCGTCCTCACCCTTGACCTTGAAGCGTGCGATTGCCGAACGCTCTTTAACGGACTTATATCCCTGAGCAACCTCGTGTGACGAAAGCGGAGTTCCGCAGCGAGGGCAGTAGGGAACGATTTTAAAGCCCTTGTAAATAAGACCCTTTTCGTAAATCTTTTTAAGTGCCCACCATTCTGACTCGATGTACGGGTTGTGATAGGTAACATAGGGGTTGTCCATGTCTGCCCAGAAGCCGACGGTGAAGGAGAAATCCTCCCACATGCCCTTGTATTTCCAAACGCTTTCCTTACATTTCTCGATGAACGGCTCAAGACCGTACTGCTCAATCTGCTCCTTGCCGTCAAGTCCGAGAAGCTTTTCAACCTCAAGCTCAACGGGGAGACCGTGGGTATCCCAGCCTGCCTTACGCGGAACCTGATAGCCCTTCATTGTGCGGTAACGGGGAATCAAGTCCTTGATAACACGGGTCAAAACGTGACCGATGTGCGGCTTGCCGTTAGCGGTCGGCGGACCGTCATAGAAAACGTAGGACGGACCTTTCTTTTCGCAGGTCTTTTCAAAGATTTTGTTTTCCTTCCAGAACTCCTCAACCGCTTTCTCTCGGTCGACAAAGTTCAGGTTTGCAGAAACTTTCTTGTACATTTATGATAGCTCCTTTTTGTGTGATAGGATAATGCTCAAAATAAAATCCCCGTCCCGTGCAAAACAGGACGAGGATAACTCGCAACCACCTATTCAACATACTTCATATGTGTTCCCTTTAACGGAGGACGCCCGTCAAGACTTACTCAATTCAGTCCGCAGCTCGAAAGTGATATTCACCGCAATGTACTTCGCGCCGGGCTTACACCCTCCCCGGCTCGCTTTGGCTTCGCATAGCGGCTACTGTCTTTGTCACAGCCTTTATTATATCGCTTATAAGATATCACAAAACCAATTTTGTGTCAAGGAATATTTTGTTTCATTTCGGTTTTATTATATATATAATGTAATAGGAGACAGAAAAAATTATTTAGACAACTTTTGTTTTTTGTTAAAAACGGCATTAAAATTGTATTTTGCACAACTTTAACCACAATATTTAGTGACTTTTTCAAAAATAGATAAAATTTTTCTCCAAATGCAAAAAAATACTTGCAAAATGACGAGCCAACTATTATAATTCATAGTGAGGGGAGTATTTACCAGGGTTGCTGTCTTCGGGCAGCTCAACTTTATAAGCGGTACTAACGTTATACCACTTTGAAGCCGTGGAAAAGATGCTCGACCTCAAAAATTTAAAGGAGGAATTGACATGACCAAGATCATTTCAATCATCGTTTCCATTGTAATGCTTGTCATGACCAGCATTTTCCCGGGCTTCGTATGGCCGGGCACAAAGACGGTTGAGACAGGCGCATTCCTGGAGCAGGTTGATGAAGCGTTTGGTTATCAGGCGGTTGAGTCCACAGAAGAAATTCGTGGAGTTAAGCCGGACAACGAGTATTATGCAGCTGTTGCAACAGCAGATAATAATGACGTTCTCGTTGATTATGATAAAATCGACGTTACAAAGGCCGTTACTCCGGAATTCGTAGCAACAGTTCTTGTTAATGCATCGGGTGTTAAGGTTGACGAGACCACCGTTGTAATCGAGAATGCTACATCCATCAAGAACATTGCGAAGGTTTCCGCAGCTGTTGACAATGGCATCATCACTCTTGATGCTAAGAACAAGCTCGGTCTCGGCGCAATGGCAGCTGACGACGTAACAGCAGCTATCGCAAAGGCTGTTGAGCTTCGTGGTTCAGTTGACGAAAACACTCAGAAGCTCGTTCTCAAGGACGGCGTTAAGACGGTTTCCGATTACGCTGTTGAGGGCGACAGCATCGTTGTTCCTGCAAGCTCAGATCTTGCAGTAGGCGACGTTTATGTTGTTGAGCAGTCTGACGCTATCTTCACAGGCGCAGCTTACAAGGTTGAGGCTATCGACGTTGTAGACGGCGAGAAGGTAGTTAAGAATTCTGAGGTTGCTATCGAGGACGTTATCGAGAAGATCGACTACGAAGGCACATCTGATGTTGATTTCGCAACATCAATGATCGCTGACGGTAACGGCGAGATCCTTTCAGACGGTTACCTTGATACAAACGCCATCTCTAAGGATGACGTTATGAAGACTCTCAAGAAGCTTGCTAACGTTAGCTTCTCTGTAAAGGGCTTCAAGGTTAAGGCTAAGATCACAGATACAGGCCTCAACTTCTCAGTTTCTAAGGGCGTATGCGACGGCGTTACACTTTCTAAGGCTTATGAGCTCACAAACCTCACGGTTGACGCTAAGGCTGACATGAATGTTGCAAAGCTCAACTTCAACGAAGTATATCTTAAGTTCAACTATGATCTTAAGGATACAACTTCTATCTCGGGCTCCTACGCTAAGACCTTCGGCGACGAGGTTGCTTCTGTAGGCGAGAAGCTCTCGGGCGACAGCTTCTGGGCTAAGGCTGTTAACAAGTATGCTCTCACAAAGCTTGATTCTACATCAATCAAGCTCTTCACCTTTACACTTCCTCTCGGTTCAACTCCGCTCACCGTTACATTCGACGTTCTCCTTAACATCGACGTAAACGGCAGAATGGAAATCGTTGTAACTTCTCAGGAAATGCACGGTGTTGAGATCATCAACAACAAGGTAAGCACTGTTAACGATTCAACAGTTGTTGATCGTCAGGTTAACATCTACGGTCAGTTCGAGCTTCGTCTCGGTCTTGATGTATCACTCGGTCTCTATGGCTACGCTCTTGTAGACGTATGCGTTGAGGGCGGCGTTGGTGCTTATGTTGAGGCACAGGCTAAGTATGTTGACGCAAACGGCAACGTAGTTGTTCAGTCAACTCTTACAATTCCTGTTGACTACCTCAAGGAGCTTGCAGCAGGTTCAAACACAGACGGTAAGATCGACATCAGCGGTCATGCAGATATCTACGGTATCCTCAACGTCTCTGTTGGTAACCACAGCGCTATCGGCAAGGTAGGTCTCAAGAAGACATGGAACATCTTCAACCAGAGCAACGGAACATTCGCTTCTATTGATTTCTGATTTTGATTTCCGAATATCGGCTCCCGGGAGAAATCCCGGGAGTTTTTCTTTTTTCAGAGATCGGGAGCGCCTTCAACCGAAGTTGAAAACGCTCCCCTTTGTTGATTATTTGTGTGGTTGTGAATTCATGAAAGGTTATTTCATGTTCTTCTCATAGGATTCGATCATCTTCTTAACCATCTGACCGCCGACAGAACCTGCCTGCTTAGATGTGAGATCACCGTTGTAACCGTTAGAAAGGTTTACACCTACCTCAGCTGCCGCCTCCATCTTGAAACGATCGAGAGCCTCTCTTGCCTGAGGAACAACATTCTTCTTGCTGCTTGACATTTGCATTTCACCCCTTCGCAATTCATTTGCGTTTGCAATTATATCTTTTGCGTTATTCTCAAAAATACAACTGAAAAATTTTGTAAATAACAAGTTGCCATATTTTGCATATTGTGATAAAATAGTTCCTTGTGAGCGTATGCTTAATATTATGTTATTGTAAGCTGTTCAGCATATTCTATCATCGGAGGAATTACTTTGGTTTATTCAAATGTTCTTGAAGCGATCGGACACACGCCTATGATCCGCCTTTCAAAAATCGTACCCGAGGGCAGTGCGGAGGTTCTTGTCAAGTACGAGGGCGTTAATATCGGCGGTTCGATCAAAACACGAACTGCATATAATATGATCTGCGATGCAGAGGAAAAAGGAATAATAAATTCAAATACGATTATCGTTGAGCCGACAAGCGGCAATCAGGGAATAGGTCTTGCGCTTATCGGAGCCGTCAGAGGCTATCATGTCCGCATAATCATGCCCGATTCCGTCAGCGAGGAGCGCCGCAAGCTTGTCAAGGCTTACGGAGCCGAGCTTGTGCTGGTTCATGATGACGGCGATATCGGCAAGTGTATCAACGAGTGCCTGCAAACCGCACTTCGCATGGCTGAGGAGGATAAAAACGTTTGGATTCCTCAGCAGTTTGAAAATCCCGCAAACCCGATGGTTCATAAAAGCCACACCGCTCAGGAAATAATAGAGCAGGTCGGCAAGCCGATCGACGGATTTTGCTCGGGTGTCGGCACGGGCGGAACGCTCAGCGGAATAGGTGAAACGCTCAAAGCGAAGTATCCCGAAATTCATATTTGGGCGGTCGAACCGGAAAATGCCGCAATTCTTTCGGGCGGAAGCATCGGAACTCATCTTCAAATGGGTATCGGCGACGGACTTATCCCGAAAAATCTTAATACAAAAATTTATGAGCATATTGATATCGTAACGGATGAGGAAGCAATCGAAACCTCACGCCGACTTATTCGTGAAGAGGGAATTCTCTGCGGAATTTCGAGCGGAACAAACGTCACGGCGGCGCTTCGCCTTGCAAAGGAGCTCGGCGAGGGCAAAACGGTCGTAACTGTTCTCCCCGATACGGGCGAAAGATATTTCAGCACGGTTTTGTTTGATT
>CAVGRW010000016.1:0-25316 GCA_963631735.1 Bacteroidaceae bacterium
GCGCATTGCCGTAACCGTAACCGCCGCCATAGCCGTAACCGTTTCCGTAGCCATAACCGTAGCCGTAGCCGTAACCGTTTCCATAGCCGTAACCGCCGTAGCCATAGCCGCCGTAACCGTAATTGTTTCCGTAGCCGTAGCCATAACCGTAGCCGCCTGAATTGTTCTTCTTCTTGCGGCCGTACCTGCCGTATCTGCCATAGTATCCGCCGTAACGCAGGTAACCCTTACGGCGATAATATCTGCTGTTTTCTTCGCCGGCGCTCATCGTGAATACAGCGCCTATGATATCAATATCTGCACTTCTGATTTCATCAAGAGTACGGTTGATCTCTGAAACCTTTGCGTAGTCGCGGCGAATGTTATAGATTATTCCGTCTGCCAGCGGAGCAATAACGAGGCTGTCCGATACAACATGAGCCGGCGGTGAGTCGATGATAATATAGTCAAACTCCTTACGAGCCTGCTCGATAACCGCCTTAACCTTGTCCGTATCAAGGACCTCGGTTGATTTCAGTGAGATACCGCCTGTCGGCAAAACAAAAATGCCGAGAGACTTAATAAATTTAATCGAATCAACATAAGTTGACGTTCCCTTGATTATAGGAATAAGGCCGTAACGGGTATCACTCTTAACACCGACGGCATGAAGAACCGCAGGCTTTCTGAGGTCGCTGTCGATAAGAAGAACCGACTTACCCTTCTGGGCGAGCGAGCATGCAATATTTACCGCTACGGTCGTTTTGCCCTCGTCCTCATAGGTACTTGTAACAACAAATGCCTTATATCCCTTTTCGGCTTTGATATTTTCAATCTTTGTTCTTATCGCCTTGAAGCTTTCGACAAAAGCAAAGCTTACCTTTGCCGTATCCGTAATCAGCAGGGATCCCTGCGGTGATTTCTTCTTCTGATTGAACAAGCCCGATTTTTTCTCAAGCAGCGGTACGGAACCGAGAACTGTAACATTGACATCACGTCTTAAATTATCGAGCGTAAGAACCGTATTTGTTGTAATAGTTATAATGAAAATAATAAACGCAACTATAACCGCACCGACAATAAAGCCATAAACAGCCTTAGTTGTTGCATCATCGGAATTAGCGACCGTCGGAGCCGTCGGATTCTTAACAACCTTTATTGAAATTGTGTTGTCATAGCTCTGAACATACTCCGGGAATTCTTTAAGAACCACCTTCAGCGCTCTTTCGCAATATCCCTGATCCGTGCTCGTGACATTAACCTGGAAAAATCCGTCGATTCCGGTATCTTCAATTGATAAGCTTCCTTCAATGAACGAGGTTGAATATTCCTTGCCGACCTCATCCTCGGAAAGTGTTTTCTGGATCTTATAAAGCATTTCGTCGCCCTTTATAAGATACTGATAATAGGAGATCTGGTTGCCTGAGGAAAATTTTGTCTCCTGCTTGTACTGCGTTGTCGAATCCTTGCTGTTGGAATAATCCTTGACGATAACATACTGAGTTGACATGAAGCCCAGCGTCATTGATGCCCTGTAGGTTTCAACATAGGTGGCTTTGGCGATCGCAAATGCGGCACCGGAAAATACAGCGCCGACAAGCAATATAAGCCAAAGCTTTGATATGAGATTTTTTGCCAATCGTCCCATATCGAGCGAGGGACCTGATTCATTATAATATATATTCTTGCCGACATCCAGTTCCTGCATTTTCAAATCATCTCCATTTTTAATTATAGTTTATATTTAGTTAATAGTCAACCTTAAAAACCTCTTTTGTAAATTTCGCCCCTGTTGACAAGCGGCACTTCCTTATCGGTAAGCACACACTTTGCCGCATCGTGAACCATCATTTGCATATTAAACTGAGATATATCCGGCGGAAAAAAGTTTATCATATTCATCAGATCATTCATTCTGTAATGAGATGAATGTGCGTCCGTCGCAACAAAGGACGCTGCGCCCGTATATGCCATCGCATATGCAAGCTCAAATTCCTGCGGTCCGTCAAGACTTGCAAGACTCGAGGCATTTATCTGAAACAGTACGCCGTTTCTTATCAGCGTATTTACCTCATCATAGTCAAACTGGAAATACTCATATCTCTCAGGGTGAGCGACAATGGGAATAAGTCCCATGTCAATCAGCGCGTTGAGATAGTTGACAATTCTTTTCATCGACACATCTCTGAACGCAAATTCAACAAGAATATATCTGCTGCCGTTTATCGCAAGACGTCTGAGATCGGTCGAGAAGAAAATATCGTCGTCAACATAGACCTCTGCTCCGGGATAGAGCGTTATTCCGAGACCGAGATTGTTTATTACGCTTTGCAAGTTGCGAAGCTTTTCGTTTCTCGCTTTCACAAAGCTGTCTATATCCCCCACCGTTGTTATATGCGGAGTGCAAACGATATGCTTAATTCCGTTCTGTCTTGCAATACGGCACATCTGCACAGACACGTCCATATTTTTTGAACCGTCATCCATTCCCGGAAGAATGTGACAGTGAAGATCAATCATACCCGCTCCTCCTTTTTGCTTTTATACCATTTCATTTAAAAGATTATCTGCCGCAATTGTAAATCCCTGTGTGGCAGGGACAATGCAAAGCTTTTCCGAATAAAAGCCTATACCGTGGGTATCTCCCTGAGAAAAGTCAACAACTCCGTTTCGTCTTGTTACCGATTTCAACTTTTCTCTCATCTTTTCTGAAATGGCTTTATATTCCTCGTTCTTAAGAAGCTTTGCCATATACGCATAGCAATAAGAAAGCATCGCGCATGCCGAGCTGTCCTGTATCGAAAAGCTTAAAACGATTCGATCAACGGTTCCGTCCTCGTGAATATATTTTTTCATTGCATCAAAAAATTCCACGGACAGTTTCAAAATCTCGGCTTTTTCACGGTTATGACCGTCCGATTCAAGCAATGCTCTGAGACTGTCAACCAAGCCTATCGCCCACCAAGCACAGCCTCTGCCCCAACCGCATATGCCGAGCGGTTCAAGGGAGTC
Source organism: Bacteroidaceae bacterium (assembly GCA_963631735.1). Lineage (GTDB taxonomy): Bacteria > Bacillota > Clostridia > Oscillospirales > Acutalibacteraceae > CAG-488. The sequence continues at coordinate 2,992 of CAVGRW010000016.1, forward strand.
TTCGCAGAATCCGTGGAAAGGCAATTTTGTTTTTTCCTCGATGCCGTTCTTTCTGTATTCTCTTATCTGCTCCAGCGCAAGTGAAATATACTCGTCCTCGCCGTAAGCAACGGCATATTTAATCAAAAACGGGCACGCCATACCAACCGTGTCAACCAGTCTGTATTTCGGAAAATCTTCGTTGTACGGTATTGAACCGTATTTTTCGGCAGAAAGCTTGAGCATATATGCTGTGTTTTCCATAGCCGGCCTAATTTTTTCTTTATCGACATACTTGCTTGAAAGAAGCTCATAGCAAAGCATTGCGCTATCCATTCTTTTCGGAAGAATTTTCCATTCCCCGTCATCTCGTGAGATATATCTCGATGCCATACCGTTCACCTCTGTTCCGACATCTTTTTTTATTCCGTCGGCAGCCTTCAAAAGTGCGGCGTCCTGCCAATATGTTACGGAAGTGATTTTTCCGTACTCATTTATTTTTTTAATAAAATTGACTTTTCTGTTATCGTTTATGCGAACCTCCGGAGCGCCTTTTACAATCCATTTGAGCAGAATTTTCTGAGTTTTTCCGCGCCATTCATTCTCGGAAAGCTGTCCTATTTTTATACGGCCGAGCCATGTTAAAAATTCTTCCCATGTATCGTAGCCGAGTATTGCGATTACAATTAAAAGCAGAATCACGATTACTGTCATTTGCGTTTCCTCACTCGTCAATTATTGCGTAAAGCTTCTTGATCTCTTTCTCGTTTCCTATTTCTTCTCTCTTTAAATTCTCAACGAGCTTTTCTCTTTCTTCCCCGCTGTCAACAAGAAGTCCGATTTTGTCTGCCATATCGTTTTTATCCATTCGGCAAATCAAGCCGTTGACTCCGTCGGTTATCTGATCATGCACGGTTGAAAAATCCGTAACAACGATCGGTCGGCAAAGGCACTTAGCCTCATCAATGGCTATCGACTTGCCCTCGTACAATGACGGCTGAACATAAATGTCGCACTGTCCCATATATGGATACGGTTCCGATTTTTCGCCGAGCAAAATGAAATAATTTTGCAAATTATTTTCTGAAATTTGCTTTTCAATTTCAGCTTTCAGCGGGCCGTCACCGATGTGATACCATTTAATTTTTTTGCCCCTTTTAACAAGCTCGGCACAGGCATCAACGGCAAGCGAAATATTTTTTTGTTCAAAAAATCTTCCGACCGTGCAAAGAACAGTCTCTTTCCTTTCGGGATATGCGTCAAATTTTTTGCTTTCGTCAAAAACGATTTTTCTGCTTGTAATATTTTCAATCACGCAGAATTTTTTTGAGAACTTCTCAAAATTTTTCAGCAAGCTTTTTTCACATTCTGCCGATACGGTCACGACTTTATCCGCCGCGGCAAAAGTTTTTTCGCAAATTTCCCTGTCAAAGCCAAGCTTTTCAATATCATTATGTATGTAACATATCTTGCGCGCGGCGCTTACATTTTCACAAACAAAGCGGTTGGCGTTCCCTTCAAGATATCCTATCGCACAATCATATTCTTTCTTTATTTTCGGGAGCTGTTTTTTTAAATATTTCCACTGAAGTTCTTCGGTCTCGTGAGAATCGGCAGCTGAATGGATTTTTGAATATTTCCATCTGTCGGCAGCAGAAAAAATTTTTCCTTTTTTTATAAAAAATTTAACTGCCTGAACAGCATCGCCGTCAAACATTTCATAATTCTCGCTTCCGCCGATAATATTGACTGCCTTTGGAACCTTCTCAAAGAAAAGTCCGTCATGCCGGAAGCATAAAAGGTCAACATCATATTTTTCATAATCAAACAGTGTCAGTACGGTCAAAAGACTTTTTTCCGCACCGCCGCTTCGCATGGAGGGAATGACAAAAAGTATTTTCTTTTTCAAAATACCAGCTCCTGTCAGATTTTCAAAAGCATTTCTCCCGCTTCCATTGCGCTTCTCATTCTCAGCGGAATACTTCTCATCAGTTCTTTCCTGATCTCGTTTTCGTTCACAACCAGTTTCAAAAACTCCTTTTCCAAAGTTTTTGACTCTGTAACCGAATTAAAATCCAAAACATATTTTTCTTCGCCGAAAACATCCTTTGCGATACCCCTCGCTTTAACACTGTAGCCCAAAACCGCCGTAGGTACGCCGCTCGAATATGCGGCAATCGTTGCATGCGTTCTTGCGCCGATAAAAAATCTTGTGTTTGCTATATATCCCTTGTATTGCATAGCATTGAGCGTAGGCGGAAGAATCGCAATTCTTTCTGTTTCCGCGAACTTTTCATAAATTGGTTTCATGAAATCATAATCGTTGTTGTTTTCTTCTACAACATGAGGGATAAGCAAAATTTTCAGCGTTGTGTTTTCCAAAACAAACGAAATAAAATTCTCTGCTATTTCTATTTTTTTCGGAGCCCCCTTTGCAACAAGGGGGCTTATATTAAAGCCGAGAGTATTCTCTCTTGTAAATCCTTCAATCGGCTCAACCTTTGCACGCTCCATGCAAAAGGCGGGATCGGAGAATAAATAAATATTTTCGTTTGCATTTTTTTCTTTCAGCAGCTCATAGGTTATCGGTTCTCTTGCAAATATCGCATCAAAATCACCGAGGCTCTCAAGCTTTTCATCGGTAAGATCGGATTCGCCGATCGACGCTCCCCAAAGAACGATTTTTTTACCTGAATTCTTAAGCTCTCTTGTCAGAACCTGAATCTCATGGTTATCTCCATAGCAATATGTATCACCGCCGACAGACAAACAAATGTCGCAATCGGACGCATAGGAAACTATAGGCGAATACATTTTTTCAAGAGCATATATTTCCGATTTGTTTATTTTCAGATCAAGTGCGGCAATTACCTTTTCCGGAAATGACAGTTCTCTTGTTTTTGCTTCCTTAACCTCAATGTCTTCAAGAAGCTTGTCCGCTTGGGGATCATAAGATGAGAGAACAAAACCGGCATTTTCGTCACTGTTTTCAATTATATTTACGGTTCCTCTTACAAGCGCTTCGCAGCCGTGATTTTTGCTGCCTGCATGATTAAACAGGAAATATTTCATTGGGAACACCTCATCTGAAAAGTTTTCTTCCCGGGAGGAAATAGTCTGACTGATACATGTATATCTGATAAGCCATATACCGTGAAAACAGGAAGAACAAAATAACCATTCCGGTCGTGTAAATTGCCCGATCCTTCGGCTTGACGCCATAGGATACAACCCAGCCGGTAAGTATAATATAGTATACCTGAAGATAAATTGCCAATCTTGCAAAAATCCAGTTATAGCTCGCAACAATATATATTGCCGCATTCAGGAAAGCCATATTTATAAGTATATCTCCGATATGCCCAAGCTTATTTACCCGATCTCTGTTCAAATAAGCAACAACGATCGGCGCCGCCGCAACAACAGCCCTGAACAAGCTGCTGCCGCCTTCCTTTCCATTCGTAAACCAACCGTTATTCGCATATCCCGCATAGGTCGTTTCTTTAAGAGCACTCAGGAAAGACGGAAGAATTGCATCAAAAGCAACCGTAACAACAATACTTCCGAGCACAATAATATATGAGCTCATTTTCCATGCCTTTCGCCGAACGACGAAATATATTATCAGCATTATCAAAGCGCTGTTGTGCATACAGGCAGCCACCAGGACGAAAATCGCATACTTGAAAAAAGAGCCTCGTTTTAACGAGAACAAGAACCTTGTTCCGAGCAGCAGTATCGCGGCAGCCATATACTGCCTCATTCCGTCCATCATTCCTCCGAGATATCCGTAGGTAAAAAACAGAAATATCGAAAGTTCAAAAGGAGCGGAATATAAATACAATATTATCAGCGGCGGAACCAGTGCAATTACGGCGCAAACAAAAATCAATACCTGCGCATCATCGGTCAGATTTCTGATCAAATTCTGAATAAAAGAATACATCTGTCCGTCCAAAATCATTTGGAAGTTTACTTCGTTTTCGTCCGGCAGATTTTCAAACGAATAGATATAAAAAAATGTGTCTCCGATAGTTTTTCTCAATCCTGCAAATGATACAAAAAAAGCTATCGGAAGAATTACGGCAATGGGATTCGGCAGCGGCTGACCGAGACCTCCCCTTGCTTTAAGCGGAAGAGAACGAGCCGCCACTGCTATTAGGCACATAACAATCGTGGCAACCCAGACAACTATTTCATAGAAATCGAAATTAAAGTTTATCATTCCGTTCCTTTCCTATAAAAAAGACTCAACAAAATTCATTATAAACAGCTTCTGCTTCTTTCAGTACTTTTTCTTTTGAAAAAGGCTGCACAAGCTCGATCCCGTTATTTGAAAATCGCTTATACAAATTCTTGTCGTTTATAATTAAAGCAATCTTTTCAGCCATCACTTCATCATCATTCGGAGCGACAATATATCCGTTATATCCGTTCCGGCAGAGTTCACGATGCCCTCTGTTGTCTGTCAAAACAACAGGCAGTCCGCAAGCCATTGCCTCCATAACATTTACAGGCAAGCCCTCTCGAAGACTTGATGCAACGGCAATGTCGCTCAGGTGAACAAGGTCGCAGGCGTCGTTTCTGTGACCGAGAAAATCTATACGATCCGACACGCCGAGCTCTTCAGCGAGCTTGATATATTTACCGTCATAATTGTCCGCTCCGACAATGAGCAATCTGATTTTTTCCCCTCGCTGTTTCAGTCTTTGCACCGCGCGGATCAACATTCCCTGATTTTTGTTAGCATTCATTTCGGCAACATAAATCATAACGGTTTCGTCCTCGGGAATTTCTTTCTCCCTGCGAAGCCGAAGCTTTTCGTCATCGGAAATTTTATAGAAAAGGTCGCTGTTATAGCCGACCCCGTTTATTTTAACTATCTTCTTTGCTTTAAGATGTTTTTTTGCAAAAGAATAGTCCTCATCGTTTATCGTGATCAAGCAGTCGGTCATTCCCGACATCACAAACTCAATAGGATAATAAATCAACCAATTGAGCAAGGGCGCACCCTTGTAAAAATGAAAACCGTGAGCGGTATAAATTACCTTCGTTCCTTTTTTTCGCTCGCCTCTTGCCGCAAGTCTTGCAAGGATTCCCCCCATAGGAGTGTGACAATGAATAATATCATATCCGCCGGATTTGACTATTTTTTTCAGTTCACGATACGCCTCGATATTTTCCTTATCGGCAGGCGAACGCCTGATGGGAATTTCAAATTTATTGTCGCAATACGGCAGCTCCCTGTCACCGTGACAGGCAACGTCAACCTGCCAGCCCTTATCCTTAAACATCTTGAAACATGGCAAATGGAAATAAAAAAAATGTTCCGCAACGGTTGCGACAAAAAGAATTTTTTTCATTGCGAAACATCCTCTCATTTTTAAATATAATAAGTCGGTCTTAAATTATGTACGGCTAACTCAAACTTTTTTCGTCTCTTTGTTTCCCTTAAATTTTTCCATAGTATTTTCTTTTCCGCTGTTGATTCCGTCCTGGCTGATAACATTTTCAATCGTTTTGAAGAAAATTTTCATATCCATGCCAAAACCGTAATGATCAACATAATAAACATCATAATTAAATTTTTCGTTCCATGTAAGAGTGTTGCGTCCGTTGACCTGCGCCCAGCCCGAAATTCCGGGCAAGACCTCATGGCGGCGCATCTGCTCGGGAGAATAAAGCTCGAGATATTCCGTAAGCAGCGGTCGGGGACCGATAAAGCTCATGTCACCTTTCAGAATATTGAAAAGCTGAGGAAGCTCGTCCACGCTTGTTTTTCTGAGAAGTCTGCCGATCTTCGTCATTCTCTCAAAATCACTAAGCTCGTGTCCGTTTTCATCATACAGCCTTGTGGACATGGTTCTGAATTTATAAAGCGTAAAAATCTTACCGTTTTTGCCCGGCCTTTCCTGTTTAAAAAGCACCGGTCCGTCACGGTTGACCGCAACGCAAATTGAAGCGGCAAGCATTAAAGGGGAAAGGACAATAATCAGCACTAAAGCTACTGTAAAGTCCATAATTCTTTTAATATATTTATACACCCGATTCACTCTTTCGCGAAAAAATCTCGTCAGTTGGTATCTGCCTCATGGTAGTTGGGAACGATTTCCTTAATAATTCCCCTTACTTCATTTTCATCCGCATTTTTGAGCTTCTCAAGCTCCTTTTCAAAGAGTTCGTCGTCCATGTCAACAGGCTTGGTGACAAATATTTTGTTGTTTGCGGTCATCTTTCTCTCATCACTTTCCTCGTCGAGAACAAGCTCCTCGTAAAGCTTCTCGCCCGGACGAAGACCCGAGAATTTAATTTCAATTTCCGTATAAGGCTTGTAACCCGAAAGCATGATAAGGTTTTCGGCAAGAGTCACTATCTTAACAGGTTCGCCCATATCGAGAACGAATATCTCGCCGCCCTTTGCAAGACCGCCCGCCTGAACAACAAGCTGAGCCGCCTCGGGAATAGTCATGAAATATCTTGTTATATCGGGATGTGTTACCATAACCGGTCCGCCGTTTTTGATCTGCTCGGTGAAGATTGGAATTACGCTTCCGCTCGAGCCGAGAACATTGCCGAATCGAACAGCTGCAAAGATGGTGCTGTTTTTGCACTTGCGCTCAAAATACTGCACTATCATTTCCGTAATTCTCTTTGTCGCACCCATAACGTTGGCAGGATTTACAGCCTTGTCCGATGAAATATTTACAAAGCGCTTTACATTATATTCAATAGCGATACTTGCAACATTGAAGGTGCCGAAAACGTTATTTTTAACGGCTTCCTTCGGGCTGTCCTCCATAAGCGGAACATGCTTATGAGCTGCCGCATGGAAAACGATTGACGGGTGGAACTCGTCAAAAACCTCTCTGAGTCTCTTGGGGTCTCTGACCGAACCTATTCTTATGTCAATTTCGGGATTGCCCTTGTGATAAGCGTCAAGCTGCTGCTTGAGCAGGTAAGCACTGTTTTCATATATATCAAATACAACGATTTTTTTCGGATGATATTTTGAAACCTGACGGCAAAGCTCACTGCCTATGGAGCCGCCTCCGCCCGTTACGAGAACGACCTGATCCTTGAGATAGCCGCAAACGTCACGGTTCAGCTCAACCTCGGGACGGGAAAGAAGATCGGTTATGTTAACGTCGCGGATCCTGCCGCCCTGAGAAGTGTCCGTCATTTCCAAAAGGCTGGGCGATGTTTTCAGCTTGCAGCCCGTCTTGACCGCAATACGCAGAATTTCCGTTTGTCTTTCGCTTCCGACAGACGGGAGACACATTATAATAGTGTTTATATTGTATTTTTTTGCAAGCTCGGGAATCTGGTCACAGGTTCCTTTGACAGGGATTCCTCTGATTCTTTTGCCGACCTTGAGCGGATTATCGTCAACGGCAATAATCGGCTTTCCTCTTGAATAGTTGTTGACCTCAAGCTCGTTGATAATGATCATACCCATGTCGCCTGCGCCGACTATCATAACACGGTCAAGCTTTTCATCTACCTCAAGGCTTTTCTCGCGGTAATATCTTCTGACAAGACGGTATAGAATTCTCATTCCTGCAACGAGGATTATCGCAACAAGCGTGCCGAAAATATAGAAATACGCATCAAAACAGCCGTTGGTCAGCTTCGATGCCGCTCCCCCTATGCTTGAGAGTATCAAATCAACCGCGATTCCGGAAATTCCGCCGATCACAGTAGCCAAAGCAACGTTCCAAACCTCTCTGATTCCGGCATATTCCCACATGCTTGAGTAAATCTTAAAAGCATAATAGAGCACAATAAAAATCGCTGTAACAGGCAGTGCTCTCTGCCATATCGCATCCATATTCCGCTGACCGCCGCCGATAAGCATAACAAATATGTAAGCAAAATTTACCGCAAAAATGTCGTACAGCATCATCAAAGCGCTTTTTATAACTGCGCTTTTGATATCAATCTTTTTCACAACGGTTGACCTCCTACTTAGGAATAATGTTTTTTCTCAATATTTTCGATTTTACCCCTAATATACACTGTTATATTTTAATATATTATTCAGTTAAAGTCAAGGTTAACGGCGTTGATATTCGTTTTATTTGACAAAATATTATGTATTTATAGTAAATAGATAACTCAGTCATGCCGTTTTTTTCTTTTTCACCGTTTAGAGAAGATTTATGACCGATTTTTACTTTTCGGTTGACAGCCCTGCCGAAATATGATACGCTAAAGAAAAAATGAACGGAGCACAAAAAATGATAGGAATCGGCAAATGGGAAGCCTCAATAAATACAATGCTTTTCAGAGGCACGGGCAGGGTCACGATCAGCGACAACAACGGTCAATATGACTTCAAGCTTGAAATAGTCGGCGAAAATGTTCCCGAATTCAAAGTCACCGATGTCATTGAAGAGGGAAACACCCTGCGTGCCGTTGCGGAAAGCGACATGTTTAAGGGCAAAAAAATCCCCGTTACGGCAACATTTAACGGAGACACCGTTTTGGGCACGGCAAAGCTGCCGTTCATCGGCAATATCAAGATTACGGGACACAGAATCGGTTAAAATTCAAGGAGCTGTTTTGAAGAAATTCGGAGCGGCTCCTTATTTGATATTCATAAACTTGAATAACATCTCTCCGCACGGCAAAAGTATAATAAGATTATTTGTTATAACACCTCATTCTTTCACATTTTAATCTTCCAAAAAGGCGTAATTATTTTATTTGCAACCGTTTTTCTTCATTTTCTTTAAAACAGAAATTATATCTAAAACATAATTATCATGCCGTTTTAATCTTATTCCGTCCGCATTACATGCCAAAAGCAATTTCTGCCTCTGTTTTTCGGTCATTTTTGTAACAAAGTACACAAATGAAGCGACAATTTTCTACATTCCGTTTGAATATAATAATCAAAGACGGCTTGAATTTTACTTTTGTTTTTGATACAATATATAATGTATAAAAGTAAGATAACTAATGATTATTTCTTTGTTTGTCGAGGTGGCGCAATGAAAAAGAAAAAAACAAGTGTAAATGACGTTCCGCTTTACCTTTTCCATCAGGGTCAGAACGCAAAGGCTTATGAATTTCTCGGTTCTCACCGTTCGGGCAAAAACGAGGTCGTATTCCGAGTTTGGTCGCCCCATGCGGCGGCAGTCAGCGTGGTCGGCGATTTCAACGAATGGGATATCGAAGCCGACCCGATGAAGAAGCTCGAGGACAACGCCGTTTGGGAATGTAAAATAAAAGGAATAAAGCAGTTTGACAACTACAAATACTGTATAACCACTCCGTCGGGCGAGCTTCGCTACAAGGCGGATCCTTACGGCTTCCATTCCGAAACACGTCCCGAGACCGCATCAAAGTTCTACGACATTGACGGCTACGAATGGAAAGACGAAAAGTGGATGGCAGAAAGGAAATCCGTAAATATCTATGAAAGCCCCGTCAACATCTATGAGGTTCATGCAGGCTCATGGAAGCAGCACGAGGACGGAAATTTTCTTTCCTACCGTCAGTTAGCAGACGAATTGACAAAATATGTCAAGGACATGGGTTATACTCATATAGAGTTGCTTCCGATATGCGAGCATCCGTTTGACGGCTCATGGGGATATCAGGTGACGGGCTATTTCGCTCCGACCTCACGCTACGGCGAGCCGAAGGACTTCATGTACTTCGTTGACAAGTGCCACAGAGAGGGACTCGGCGTTATTCTCGATTGGGTTCCCGCTCATTTCCCTAAGGACGCACACGGTCTTTTTGAATTTGACGGACAGAGCTGTTATGAATATGAGGACATCCGCAAGGGCGAGCATTTGCAGTGGGGCACAAAAATTTTTGACTACGGCCGCAACGAGGTCAGAAGCTTCCTTACCTCATCGGCAATGTTCTGGCTCGAAAAATATCACGTTGACGGACTCCGTGTTGACGCTGTTGCTTCGATGCTTTATCTTGACTACGGCAGGAATGACGGCGAATGGATCGCAAACAAGAACGGCGGCAGAGAAAATCTCGAAGCGGTTCAGTTCCTGCAAAATCTCAACATCTCGATTTTCCGTGAGCATCCCGACGTCATGATGATTGCCGAGGAAAGCACATCATGGCCGCTCGTTTCAAAGCCCGTCTGTGACGGCGGACTCGGATTCAATTTCAAATGGAACATGGGCTGGATGAACGACTGCCTGAAATATTTTTCGATGGACGGAATTTACAGAAAATTCAACCACAACTGCCTGACGTTCTCGTTCTTCTACGCTTTCTCGGAGAATTTTGTTCTTCCGATCTCGCACGACGAGGTAGTTCACGGCAAATGCTCCATGATCGGCAAAATGCCGGGCGAATACGATGAAAAATTTGCAGGACTGAGAGCATTTTACGCTTACATGACGGCGCACCCGGGCAAAAAGCTTCTTTTCATGGGTCAGGAATTCGCTCAATTCATTGAGTGGAACTACAAGCAGGGGCTTGATTGGCTGCTGCTCGACTATGAAAAGCACGCTCAGATGCAAAGCTATGTCCGCACACTGAACAAACTATACAAAAAGCATAGTCCGCTCTGGCAGATCGACTACGATTGGGAAGGCTTTAATTGGATAAGCAACGATGACGTTGATAATTCGGTTATCTCTTTCAGACGAATCAACAAGGACAAAAAGGAAATTATTGCGGTTTGCAACTTCACCAATGTTGAACGCAGCGGCTACCGAATAGGCGTGCCGAGAGCAGGAACCTATAAGGTCATTCTCAACACGGACGCCGAGGAATTCGGCGGAAGCGGCAAGGGTACCGCAGTTAAGGTTAAAAGCGAAAAAATCCCGATGCACGGCTTTGACAACAGCATAGCGCTTGACCTTGCAGGGCTGAGCGTTATCTATCTGACACCGCCGGCAAAGAGAAAAACAACAAAGAAAATTACGACCGAGAAGGTCAGCAAATAAAGGAGGAATAGTAATGTCCCGTAAACATGAATGTATCGCAATGCTTCTTGCAGGCGGACAGGGAAGCCGCCTTGGTATTCTGACGAAGAACATTGCAAAGCCCGCCGTTCCTTACGGCGGAAAATACCGAATTATTGATTTCCCTCTTTCAAACTGCGTGAATTCCGGCATCTACACCGTCGGTGTTTTGACGCAGTATCAGCCGCTTGAGCTGAACGACTACATCGGCAACGGACAGGCATGGGACCTTGACCGTGCCGACGGCGGCGTTCACATTCTCTCCCCCTATCAGCAGATATCGGGCACCGAATGGTACAAGGGCACGGCGAATGCAATTTATCAGAACATCAACTTTATTGACAGATACGACCCCGAGTACGTTCTTGTTCTTTCGGGCGACCATATCTATAAAATGGACTATTCCAAGATGCTTTCTTTCCACAAGGAGAAGAACGCAGACTGCACAATAGCAATGCTTGAGGTTCCGTGGGAGGAGGCTTCACGCTTCGGTCTTATGCTCGTCAACGACGACGGCTCGATTGCCGAATTTGAGGAGAAGCCGAAAAATCCCCGTTCAAACAAGGCTTCAATGGGCGTTTACGTTTTCTCATGGAAAAAGCTCAGACAATACCTGCTTGACGACGAGGCTAACCCGAACTCAAGCAACGACTTCGGCAAGGATCTTATTCCTGCAATGCACGCCGCTCATGAGAGACTTTTCGCCTATGAATTTGACGGCTATTGGAAGGACGTCGGAACGATTGACAGCCTTTGGGAGGCTAACCTTGACCTGCTTAATCCTAAGGTTGACCTTGACCTGACGGACACAAGCTGGAGAATTTACGCAAAAGATCCGATTACAGGTCCGCACTATGTTTCCGATACCGCAAAGGTGCAGAATTCAATGGTTGCCGAAGGCTGTGAAATCGAGGGCGAGGTTGATTTCTCCGTCCTCTTTGCGAACGTTACCGTTGAGGAGGGCGCTGTAGTCAAGGATTCAATCGTAATGCCCGGCAGTGTTATCAAAAAGGGCGCAATCGTTCAGTATGCGATAGTTGCCGAGAACGTTACCGTTGAAGAAAACGCAAGAGTCGGCAAGCGACCCGAGGAAATGGAAAATCTTGACGATTGGGGCGTTTCCGTTGTCGGAATGGGCGTAAAAATCGGCAAGGGCGCAACAGTTGAGCCGAAAGCAATGATCGGCGAAGATGTAAAGGAGGCATAAGCAATGAGAGCAAATAATGTACTCGGACTTATTTTTTCAAATACATACGATAATTATCTCAGCGAGATAACGTCGGTTCGCTCCATGGGCTCCGTTCCTTACGGCTGTCGCTACCGCCTTATCGACTTCCAGCTTTCCGCAATGGTAAACAGCGGAATAGGCAAGGTCGGCATCATCACAAAGAGCAACTATCAGTCGCTCATGGATCACGTCGGACACGGCAGAGCATGGGATCTTTCCCGTAAAAACGGCGGACTTTATCTTCTTCCGCCCTTCAATATCGGCACAACGGGTATCTACTCAAACAAAATTGAGGCAATTTCAAGTGCAATGAACTTCCTTCGCAACTCGGAGGAGGAATATGTGCTTATGACAGACTGTAATGCTATATATAATGTTGACTTCACGGATATGTTTGAGCGTCACGAAAAATCGGGCGCAGATATCACGATCGCTTACAAGCATTCAGCCGCTCCGGCAATAAGAGAGCTTACAAAGTTTGAACTTGCAGATGACGGCAGAATAACTTCAATCAGCCGCCGCAGCGACGACGAGGCGAATTATTCGCTCAACGTTATTTTCATGAGGAAGTCGCTTCTTGAAAGACTTATTTCCGAAGCAATCGGTCTCGGCTATCATTCGTTCACCGAGGACGTTCTGCAGAAGAACCTCAAATCGCTGAAGATTTACGGCTGTGAATTCGACGGCTACGTTAAGGTCATCGACGGAATTCAGAGCTACTTTGAAGCAAACATGGATCTTCTCAAGAAGGAGAACCGCAAAGCTCTTTTTGCAAAAGAAAAGCCCGTATTCACAAAGGTCAAGGACGATGTTCCCGCTATCTACGGTCTCGATTCCCACGCATCGAATTCGCTCATCGCGGACGGCTGCGTAATCGAGGGTACGGTTGAGAACAGCGTTCTGTTCAGAGGCGTTCATATCGGCAAGGGTGCTGTGGTTAAGAACTGCGTGCTCATGCAGAATGCTTATATCAGCGATGACGTTAAGCTCAACTGCGTTATCGCCGACAAAAATGTTGTTATCAAGCCCAATAAGAATCTTTCGGGCGATGTCAAGTTCCCTGTATTTATAGGAAAGGGAATAGTAATCTAAAACATACCGCAGAAATCACGGTGTTACTTTTAAGAAAGGATGATTTAGATGAAAGTTTTATATGCCACTTCGGAGGCACTCCCGTTCATTGCGAGCGGCGGACTCGGCGATGTTGCAGGCTCCCTGCCCCATGCGCTGAGAAAAAGGCTTATCGGCTGCCGTGTTGTTCTTCCGATGTACGACACGATAAAGCAGGAGCTCAAGGACACGATGAAGTTTATCACTCACATCTCTGTTCCCGTAGCATGGCGACGTCAGTATTGCGGAATTTTTGAAGCAAAGCACAACGGCGTTATATATTATCTCATAGACAACCAGTATTATTTCAAGCGTGACACGATCTACGGTCACTATGACGATGCGGAAAGGTTTGCTTTCTTCTCCCGTGCCGTTCTTGAAATAATCCCTTATATTGATTTCAAGCCCGACATCATTCATTGCAACGATTGGCAGACAGCTCTCACTCCCGTTTACTATTCGGCAATGTATGCAAACTCACCGGGATATGAAAACATAAAGACGATTTTCACAATTCACAACATTCAGTATCAGGGCGTTTACGGCAAGGAGCTTCTTGAGGATGTTCTCGGAATTCCTGCCGACAAGGCTTCGTTGCTTGAATACGACGGCTGTATCAACTTCATGAAGGGCGCTATCGAGTGCGCCGACAAGGTTACGACCGTCAGCCCGTCCTATGCCGACGAAATTCTTGACCCGTGGTATTCTCACGGTCTTGACTCCATTCTCAATGAGCGCCGCTACAAGCTCAGCGGTATTCTCAACGGAATTGACACCGTAGGCTACGACCCTGCTACGGACAAGTGCATTAAAGCGAACTTCTCCGCCGACGACGTTTCGGGCAAGAAAATTGACAAGGAAGAGCTTCAGAAGGAAATGGGACTTCCGGTTAAGCCCGGCGTTCCCGTAATCGGAATGGTAACAAGACTTGTTTCCCATAAGGGTCTCGACCTCGTTAAGGGAATTCTTGACGAGCTGCTCGCCACATCTGAAATGCAGCTTGTTGTTCTCGGCTCTGGCGACTACGAATATGAAAGCTATTTCCGCTGGATCGCCGAGAAATATCCCGACAAGGTAGGACTCAGAATCGGCTTTGTTCCCGAGCTTGCAAGAAAGATCTATGCAGGTGCGGATATGTTCCTCATGCCGTCAAAGAGTGAGCCCTGCGGACTTTCTCAGATGGTTGCACTTCGCTACGGCACGGTTCCAATCGTTCGTGAAACAGGCGGTTTGAGAGATTCGATCACCGACTGCGGCGACGGCAAGGGCAACGGCTTCACCTTCAAGAGCTACAACGCTCACGACATGCTCGACGCTATCCGCCGTGCGCTTACGCTCTACTACAACGGCGATTGGAACGAGCTTGTTCTGCGTGCTCTCAACTGTGATTTCAGCTGGGGCCGTTCGGCAAACGCATATATCAGACTTTACAAGGAAACCCTTAAAGGCTGAGAAATCAAAAAATAATAATGTCCCCGATGTGTTCTGCATCGGGGCATTGTAGGTAAAAGGAATAATATATGAAATCATACTACATACAACTTATCCGCAACGGTCTGACCGAGGGCAACGTCAGCGGAAAATATGTCGGTCACATTGATGAGCCGCTCAGCAGCGAGGGCATAGCTCAAATCGAGCAAATGAAAACCGACTACAAATATCCGCCCGTCAACGCTGTTTTTGCAAGTCCGCTTTCACGCTGTACCCAAACGGCGAAAATCATCTATCCGAATTGCGAACCCATTATCATAAACGGACTGATTGAATATAATTTCGGCGAGTTCGAGGGCAAGACGGCGGAGGAATTGCAGGATCACCCTGTTTTCCCCGACTGGCTGGCAGGCAAAAAAGGCGTTGAACCTCCGTTCGGCGAGAGTAACGACGAATTTGCAAACAGAATTGCAAACGCATTTATTAAAATCGTTGACGGACTCATCGAAACAGGCGTGACGCACACAGCAATCGTCACCCATGGAGGAGTTATTATGGCTCTGCTGACTCTGTTCGGTCTGCCGCAGGCTCCGATGCACGAGTGGCTGACCCCCGGCGGATGCGGCTATACAATAAGGATTACCCCCTCGCTTTGGTCGCAGGGACGCAAGGTTGAGGTCATCGCACAAATTCCCGAGGTTGAGGGCGAAAAAGACAGCTTCGGCAGCGATGAGGACGACGATTTCAACGTTGAGGATTACATAAACGATTAAATCAACCGACAAAGGAACATATTATGAGAGACTTAAAGGACACTTGCAAAATTGCTGTAATTCAGGCAACTCCCGTCATGTTCGACAAGGAAAATGGCTTGGAGAAGACTCTCGGGCTCATTGATGAATGTGCCGCAAACGGAGCGGAGCTCATCGTTTTCCCCGAGCTTTTCATTCCCGGCTACCCCTACGGAATGACATACGGCTTCAAGGTCGGCAGCCGTTCGGAAAACGGACGCAAGGATTGGAAAAAATACTATGACAATTCCCTGCTTGCCGACGGCGATGAGATGAAAAAGCTTGTCGAGAGTGCAATAAAGCACAAGGTTTACATAAGCATCGGCTATTCCGAGCGTGATGCGCTGAGCGGAACACTTTACAATTCAAATATGTTCATTTCACCCGACGGTGAAACGGTCAATCACCGCAAGCTCAAGCCGACGGGAAGCGAAAGAGTTGTTTGGGGCGACGCCGACAAGGACTTTTTCCCCGTCATGAAAACCCCGTGGGGCGCAATGGGCAGTATGATTTGCTGGGAAAGCTACATGCCGCTCGCAAGAGTTGCTCTTTATCAAAAAGGAATCACACTTTATATCTCTCCGAATACAAACGACAATCCCGAATGGCAGAACACGATCCGCCATATTGCAATAGAGGGTCATTGCTATTTCATCAACTGCGACATGTTCTTTAAAAGGAGCGACTATCCCGAAACGGCGGGCGCAGACGATGAGATTGCCGCTCTGCCCGACAAGGTGTGCCGAGGCGGAAGCTGTATTATCGACCCGTTCGGTCATGAGGTGACCGAGCCCGTATGGGATAAGGAAGAAATTATCTACGCCGAGCTCGATATGCAGGCTGTTCCGGCAAGCCGAATGGAACACGACGCATGCGGTCACTATTCACGACCCGATGTTTTACATCTTGAAGTTAAAGAGAAACTATAAAAAATAAGGAGCGTTTAAATGAAACAATACAGAACAGTTATAAAGACAAATAAATTTCCGCAGATCACCCGCCGTGTTTTTACAACGGCGGACGGACTGAAATCCGATAACGTTACGGCAATGCGCTTTGACAACAACGGTGTTCTTTTCGTCGGCACGGATAAGGGTCTTGCACGCTTCGACGGCGAGAAATTCTCCCCCGTTGCAATCGGCGTAAAGGATGCGGCTATTTCAATGATTTATTTCAATGCCGAAAATCATATGTTTGTCGGCGTCGGTAATTCAATGCTTGAATTTGACGGCAAAAAGAAAATTTCCGAGAAAAAGTTCAGCTCCAAACTCATTGACATCAAGGTTGACCTTGACGGCGCAACATGGATCCTGACCGAGAGTGTACTCTACAAGCTCGGCGAAAACGGCTATGACATTGAAATCGGCGTTCCAGGTAAGGGTAGCTGTCTTGCCGTCTACAAGAACAACAAGGTCTATGTCGGCACGGAGGGCGGCGGACTTCACGCTCTCGTCGGCAAGCGCTGGCACTGGTCGGAGCTCATGGAGGGTGTTACGGGAATTCTCAGCAACACAATTACATGCCTTTACATGGATCCCGTCGGCAGCATTTGGGTCGGCACGGATAAGGGCGTTTGCGTTTATGACGATAACAGCTATTGGCTCGATCATTCAAAGATCGTCGGTCTGCCCGATGCACACATAACGGGTATGGCAATTGCAGAAAGCGGCGATAAATATTTCTCGACAACAACGGGTCTTATTCATCAGCACAACGGCAGACTTTCGTACTACGGCTACAAGCGCTGGCTTCCGAGCCCGAACGCAACGGGCGTTGCGATTTCTCCCGACGGCTCTGTTTGTGTTTCGACGGACAAGGGCATCAGCCTTTTTGAAACAAAGATGATGTCACTCAGAGAAAAGGCAAAGGAGCTTCGTGCACAGACGGAGAAATACAACGTTCGCTACGGCTATGTCATTGACCGTGACCTTGAGCATGAAGGCGTTCTTTCCACCGATGAGGGCAATATCCTCGCATCGGACAACGAGGGACTTTGGACGGGTATTTACACGGCGGCACTTTGCTTTGAATATGCCTGCACGAAGGATCCCGAGGTTCGTAAGGACGCTCACAGAAGCCTGCTTGCAATGATAAAGCTGACCGAAATTACGGGCATTGAAGGCTTCTTCGCCCGTGCTATCAGATATTCGGACGCCATTGATTACGGCACAGGTGCACGCCATGAATGGCACGTTACAAAGGACGCCGAGGGCAGAGAGTGTGAATGGCTCGGCGAGACATCATCAGACGAGGTTGTAGGTCATTTCTATTGCTACGCTAACTATTTTGACCTTGTTGCCGACGACGAGGAAAAGAAGCTTATCGCAGACACGGTCAAAAAAATTCTCGATCATATTATCGACAACAATTTCCACCTTGTTGATGCCGACGGTCTGCCGACAACATGGGCAAATTGGGACCCCGATCTTCTCAACAACGACCACAAGTGGATATATGAAAAGGGCACAAACTCGCTTCAGATGCTCACCTTCCTCAAGATAGGCTATCACATCACGGGCGATGAAAAATACGAGAAGCTTTTCGTTGAGTTTGCAGGCAAAAAGCATTTTGCAATGAACCTTATGCAGTATAAGATTCCCGACGGACATCTTCTTCATATTGACGATAACCACGATTTTCTGATGATTTCACTTTTGATGAAATACACGGACGACCCGAACCTTCGTTCAATCTTCGCAATGGGTCTCACTCACCACTGGGAGGACGAAAAGGTTGAGAGAAACGCTTTCTTCAACTTTGTTTACGGCGCAGTTACGGGCGAATGGTACAATGCCGACGATTGCATCGATGAGCTTATGGATTACCCGATGGATCAGATAATGTGGCAGCTTTACAACAGCTACCGCACCGACCTTAAATGGGACATGGCTCCCGCCGAGCTTGGCATGACGCCTCAGCTCTTTGAGCCCCTCCCGGCACACGAGAGAAGAATCACAAGCTGCGACAGCAACCGCTTCACCGTTGACAGCGGCGCAGAGGACGTTGCCCGTGAAATTTTCAAAAAATCCGACGGACCGACCGCTTACACCATGTTCCCGGGAACAGGCGGAGACAAGGGTCTTGTACTTAAAACCTGTATAAACTTCACTCACCCGTATTGGTACGCAAGATATTACGGTCTCATTGAGGACTGCGAATAAGGAGTGTGTAAAATGGGGAAAAAGATCATAGTTGCCGGAGGCGGACACGGCGGAATTGCCGCAGCCGCAATCCTGGCTGAACAGGGCTTTGACGTCACTGTTTACGAAAAAAACAAGCGTGAGAACATGGGCTACGATTGGACGGATATTTTCGACCGCAAGGGACTTCTTGCCTGCGGAATGGAGATGCCGCCCGAGGATAAATACCGTCTTAAAAACGATATGACCTTTTTCAGCCCGTCGAGGAACAAAAAGCTTAAACAGCACGTTCCCGAGGATCAGCTTGAAATTCAGATGGAGCGCAAGGATATTTACGATCATATAATCGCCCATGCCGAAAAATGCGGCGTAAAATTTGTCTATGAAACCGAAATTCTTTCCCCCGTAATGCTCGGAGGCAGAGTTGCGGGAATCAAGACAAAGGACGAGACGGTTTATGCCGATCTTGTTATTGACTCGGCAGGTATAAGCTCTCCTATCCGTAAAAATCTTCCCGACGCTCTCGGAATACAGAAAGAGCCCGATAAATACGATACATTCTATGTTTACCGTGCTTTTTACAACAAAACCGCACCCGTTGAGGACGACAAGTACAGGGTATATCTTCTCTTTGACAACAAACAGCAGATTTGCTGGGTTGCCGATGACGAGGAATACACCGATGTTCTTATCGGCCGCTTCACGCCGCTGACCGACGAGGAGGTTGAGGACACGCTCGGCAAGCTCCGTGAGCTTAACGACGACCTCGGCACGGAGCGTCTGAGAGGCGGACAGTATGTCACTATCCCCGTCCGTCAGCCGCTCGGACTTTTGGTTGCCGACGGCTATGCCGCAATAGGTGACAGCGCATTCATGACCGTTCCGATCATCGGCTCGGGAATTGCAAACAGTCTCAAGGCGGCAAGGCTTCTCGCCGATGCCGTTCTTGCCGACAAGGATGAGCTTCTCAGCGCAGATACTCTTTGGAAATATCAGCGTGATTTTTATAAAAAGCTCGGCGCGGGACTTGCTCCGATTGCGATTATCAAGCTCATGGTTGCCCGTTTTTCGCCGAAGGATCTTGACTATTTCTTTGATAATGAAATCCTCAATTCAGACGACATGACTATCGGAGCGGACACCAACAGCATTATGTGCTTTATCGAAAAGCTGATGAATCTTAATTCGTTAAAGCTCAAGGTAAAGGGTGTTATGAGCGATTTTGTCCTTTCAAAAAAGGTTCTCGGCATGAATACGAGAATCGCCGCCGTTATGGCAATAACCAAGGCTATGCCCGTTCGATATGACCGCAAGCGTGTGCAGTCATGGGTCGAGGGTTATAATAAATGCTTTAAAATTGATTAAGGAGTGTAAAAAATGTTTTCATTCATGAACTGTATCGGTCAGCTTCTCAGCGGATTTCTGACCATCGTTTTCACAGCTCTTTTCAGTCTCTCGTCGCTTCTCGGCGGAGTTAATCAGGAGCTGCCAAAAACACCCGAGGATTTCACACCGATCCTTCGTTTCGTTGTTTGCAGTGATGTTCACCTTGACTGCACAAACGACCAGAACAGAGAAACAAAATTCCAGGCGGTTTTCACCGACACGTACAAGTATGCCGCAAAGAGCAGCTATAAAAAGCTTGACGCCGTAATTGTTGCGGGCGACTTTGCAAACAGAGGCCGTGACGAGGAATACATACGCTTCAACGAGCTTGTAAATAAAAATATCAAGCCCGAAACTCAGCTTCTCACCTGTCTCGGCAATCACGAATTTATCAATTACCGTGACTACGATGCAACCATCGCTTACGAGAGATACAAGGCTCTCATCAATGAGAACGTTGATACTCACGTTGTGATCAACGGCTATCATTTCATCGGAGTTTCCTATGATGATAACGGCAAGACCTTCAAGGGTAAGACCGAATGGCTTGATGCTCAGCTTAAAGAAGCTTCAAAGGATACACCGGATAAGCCGATTTTTGTTTATCAGCATCCTCACCCGACAGCAACCGTTTACGGCAGCATCAACTGGAGCGACGTTGATATCAGAGCGGTCCTCACAAAATATCCGCAGGTCATCGACTTCTCAGGTCATTCGCATTACGCCTCGACCGATCCCCGTTGTGTATGGCAGGGCTCATTCACGGCAATCGGAACCGGTTCGACCTGCGCTCTCATGAGCAACCTGAACTACTTCGGTCATGACGAGGACGCTCCCGGTGACAGCGGCGCATGCTGGATCGTAGAGGTTGACGCAGACGGCAACACAAGACTCCAGCTTTGGGATCTTGCAAATCATCAATTCTTTGAGAAGAACGAATATTACTTTGTAAACAGCACAAAGCCGACAGATCATAAATACACATGGGGCAATCTCAAGTCACTTGACACCGCTCCGCAGTTCCCCGAGGGAGCAACGATCACGGCTGAGAGAAACAATGACGGTAATGTTATACTGAGCTTCCCCGACGCAACAGCCTATTGGGGAGCGGAGAACTACAAAATTTCCGTCACAAAGGGCTGCTTTAAAGACGTTTGGTCTGAGACGGTCGTTTCAAACTACGTCCGCACGGTTTCCGACGGAATGAATGTTGATATCGGTGACCTTGAGGCAGGAACATACACCGTTCGCATCAAACCCTACAGCCCGTACGCAAAGGGCGGCACCACCCTCAAAGCAACCATCACGGTTGAGTGAATTTAATTAAAAACAGAGCATATTCAATCCGCGAAAGGTTTGATATGCTCTGTTTTTTGTGTAATTGAGGGGAGCGGTTTATGCAAATTACACCGATAAAATCTGTTTTTTTCTATGGTATATTTTTATCTCTTTTGTCTCGCCATGCTCGACCACTCCCGGAAGAAGAGTCCACACCCAAAGATAAATCCTGCTGACTTTAAAGCATAATCAAAAAATTTACGTTACGTTTCAAGCCTCCCCTTGTTGCAATGGGAGGTGTCGCCTGAGCAACGGAGGGGATAAAGATTAAAGTCGGATAAGACCTCACGCCCTCAGCCATCTGCGCTGACAGCGTCTCACTGCGGCTCGGTCACGCTCCGACTCTGAACATCCACCGGACGTTCATTCACTACCGCGCCGACACTTCGCTACCCCGAAGGAGGAGCCCATTCTCAATTGTGTTTTCTGCTGCAATTTTAACAGCCTTCCCCTCGAGGGGAAGGTGGGCGGCGGATTGCGCCGCTCGGATGAGGTGGTGAAGGTTTATCGTATTTTATTTAATGAAATCAGACTTGAATTTTTCCACCTCATCACCGCCTTACGGCGGAGCTTCCCCTCAAGGGGAAGCCTTGATTAACTTCTTCTGACCTTGGGTCGATGTAGGCATCGACCCCTACGAATTGTGCTGATTTTATAGCTAATCGTAGAGTGCGAAGCAAACGCTTTCTCGCCTCCCCTGCAGGGGAGGTGGCACAACGGAGGAGTGACGGAGGGGTTAGAGTTTAATCAAAACTTACTCCCTCAGTCACGGGCAAGCCGTGACAGCCCCTACTAAATCAAAGTCAATACATAATACTTTTCAATGTTTTGCACTGCAAAGCCACCTATTTTTTTTGAAAACACAGTAACCCACAAAAAGTACAAAAAAGAAGCCACACAAACGTGCGGCTTCTTTTTGGCGTCCCCGGCGGGATTCGAACCCACGGCCTTTCGCTTAGGAGGCGAACGCTCTATCCTG
>CAVGRW010000017.1:0-23673 GCA_963631735.1 Bacteroidaceae bacterium
AGCGTTTCGATTGGGTTATTTTCGGCTTTTGCCTATTAACAGAATATGCCAAGCCACCGACTGTGGCACAAAAAAGACCGCTTTCTGTGTGAAAGCGGTTTGGATTTTTTATCAGGTTGAGTCTGTTTAAACAATGAAATGCTCGCCGACTTGGAAGATGAAGTCGGTGCTTTTGAGGAGGGAGACGAGCTTATGCTCGTTTTCGGGGAGGTGTGTCGCTCTTGTGGCGCAGAGATTATCGTGACCGATGTGATGATAATCTGTTCCTGCCGTTGCGATTTTGCCGTTATCCCTTGCGTATCTTTCGGCAAGGGCAACCCTTGAATTGTGATGAGGGTGCATGTTGAAAACCTCGACACCGTCAAGATATTTTTCAAACCCGAGCGTCATTCCGTCCCTGAACGGGTGAGCCTGCAAAAGGAACATATCGTCTGTTTTGAATTTTTCGGCAAAATTTTCAAGTGTTCCCGTCATGTAGGAATACATTTCCTCAAGCTGCGAAAGCTCAAAGCCGAAAAGCAGATAGTCGTTATCGTTTTGATTCGGAAATCTCAGCTCTGCGCCGAGGTAAACCTTTATGCCGAGCTTGTTGCCCGTTTCAAGCGCTTTGAGATAATCTGCACGGTAAATTTCAAGGAAATCAGGCATCTCGGGCTTCGGGAAGAAATGATTTGTTATGGCAATTCCGTCATAGCCTGCGTTGTGAAAAATCGTCACAACGTCCTCGGGCTTGACCTGCGAGCAGCGGCTGGCAGGGGAGGTGTGAGCATGAAGCTCAAGTCTGTAGGGATAAGCCTCTTTGATTTGTTCTTTTGCATTTTCTTTAAACATAGCTGTCGCTCCTCAGATTTCATTGACCATCATTTTATAAACCATCTCGCCGATCTCGTTTGTCTTGAGGTCGGCAATTTTTTCATAGGGAATCACGCCGAGAATTTTCAGATAAACGTTTGAATGACGCTTGAACATATTCTTGTTCGCTTCTCTTGTGTTTTTCACAACCGAGACAACGATCGGCACCTTTGCTTTCTTCGCAATCTTAAATGCACCGTTTCTGAACGGGAGCAGTGTTCCGGGCTTCTTGTTAACGTAGCCCTCGGGGTAAATTCCCATCGCACACACGCCGTTTTTGATGTTTTCCGCCGCCCTGTTTATCGCCTTGACCGCTTCACGGTTGTTCTCTCTGTCAAGCCCGACACAGCCCGATTTTGCGAGATATTTTCCTGCGGCGAATATGCCGAAAATCTCTTTCTTTGCGACAAAGGCAAGATTTTTATCCGCCAAAGCGGTTATCGTTATCATCGGGTCGAAGGTTGAAAGATGATTGCAGACAAGCAGGAACCGTCCGTCGTCCGGCACAAGCTCCTTACCCTCAACATGGACATGAACCTTTGCGGTTTTTAGAAAGAGATTGATGCTTGAGAGCATGAAGCTTCGGTATGAATTGTGAATATTGCTCGTATAGACCTTGTCTGTCGTGAACGAATAAAGACAGAAAATGCCGAGATGGAGCAATAAAAAGCAAACGTAAATTAAAGGAAACAGCAAAAGCGGCTTCCAAATATCTCCGAAGCTTTTGACAAAGCCCTTGAAGTACGTTATGAGAAAATCCACAAGTGCGCTGAGCGCCGCATATACCAAAACCATAATAACACCGAATTATAAATATTTTTCTGCAAAGCGCATGAAAGCTTCTGTTCTCAGCTCACGGCATTCCGGATTTTCCTCAAGAAAATGATCTGCATCCGGGTAGGTGATGAAAACAGAATCAACACCGCATGCCTGAAGTTTTTCACTTAGCTGAACAGAGTTACTGTACGAAACCATGGTGTCCTTTGCGCCGTGAACCACAATTGTCGGCGGAACATCGGATGTAACAAGGTCAATCGGATTGTTTGCTTTTATCTTTTCTGCCGCTTCATCAGTGTGATTCGGAAGAACAAGCTCGCCGATGAGACCGGAAACCGCAAGGTAGCGGAACTTGGTCATGGTCGTTGACTTGTCGGCGTTTTCATCAAAGAAATCGGACGGAGCGGAATTGCTGCAAACAAAGCCGATTTCAATGGGACTGTCCTTGTAATGTGTGTAGCTGTAAAGCAGGGCAATGTGTGCACCCGCCGAATGACCTGCAACAACCATTTTATCTGCCGTGTAGCCCAGTTCTTTAAGCTTAGCCTTTACCGAAGCGACGGCGTTATACATTTCATCAACCATGTCTGCACTCGTTGCGCCGTTGAAAATTTTATCATAATCAACGGTTACGCCGACAAAGCCCTGAGCGGAAGCGTCTTTGGCATTTTGTTCAAACATTGTTTGATCGCCCATGAGCCATGCTCCGCCGTGAATCATGAAAACAACGTCAACTTTGCCGCCGTTTTGTTCGGGCAGGAACATATCGTAGCTTTCGCAAATTCCTTCGCCGTATTTTACCCTTATTGCATCCTCATCGGCAGGAGCAGTTTCTTTGTGCGCCGCCGAAATATTGAAGAAGAACACAACAATGGCAAGAAAAACGGAAAAAACTTTTTTTAATACCGTAAAAATCATAATTTATGCCTCTTTTTCATCAAACGAGCCTGTGTAGAGCTGATAATATCTGCCCTGAGCGGCGATAAGATCATCGTGATTGCCGCGCTCGATTATACGTCCGTGTTCAAGTACCATTATAACATCCGAATTCTGAATTGTCGAGAGCCTGTGAGCAATAACGAATACTGTTCTGCCTTTCATCAAAGCGTCCATGCCCTTTTGAACGATTGCTTCGGTTCTTGTATCAATCGAAGATGTCGCTTCATCGAGAATCATAACGGGAGGGTCTGCAACAGCGGCTCTTGCGATTGCAAGCAGCTGACGCTGGCCCTGAGAGAGATTGCCGCCGTTGGCTGTCAGCATTGTGTTGTAGCCGTCGGGAAGCATACGAATAAATTCATCGGCATTTGCGAGCTTTGCCGCTGCAATACATTCGTCATCGCTTGCGTCGAGCTTGCCGTAACGGATATTCTCCATGACTGTACCCGTGAACAGGTTCGTTTCCTGAAGAACAATTCCGAGTGAATGACGAAGATCATCCTTTTTAATTTTATTGATGTTAATTCCGTCGTAACGAATCTTGCCGTCGGCAACGTCATAGAAACGGTTGATAAGATTTGTGATAGTCGTCTTACCTGCACCCGTTGCGCCGACAAATGCGACTTTTTGACCGGGTTCGGCAAAGAGCGAAATATCATGAAGAACTATCTTGTTCGGGTCATAGCCGAAATCCATGTGCTCCATGCGAACGTCGCCCATGAGCTTGGTATAGGTAACGCTTCCGTCCTCGTGGGGGTGTTTCCATGCCCATGTTCCCGTGCGCTCCTTACATTCAACGAGCTTGCCGTCAACCTCTTTTGCGTTAACAAGAGTAACATAGCCGTCGTCAACCTCGGGCTTTTCGTCCATAAGGTCAAAAATTCTGTCCGCACCTGCAAGAGCCATAACGATGCTGTTGATGTGCTGAGAGATCTGGCTGATGTTGTTAGTGAACTGCCTTGTCATATTCAGGAAAGGAACAACAACGGCAATGCCGAGTGCCTGACCCGAGAATGAGAGATTGTGAACGTTGGGCGAGAGAATAAGGAGTCCGCCGATGAAAGCGATGCAAACATAGAGAATGTTGCCGATATTGCCCATGATAGGCATAAGGATATTTGCAAAGCTGTTTGCTTTTGATGCTTCCTTGAAAAGCTCACCGTTGATCCTGTCAAAATCCTTGCAGCTTTCCTGCTCATGGTTAAAGACCTTGACAACCTTTTGCCCGCTCATCATTTCCTCGATGAAGCCCTCTGTTTTGCCGAGAGCCTTCTGCTGGCGGACGAAGAATTTCGCCGAATTGCCGCCGACCGTTTTGACTACTATCATCATAAGACCTACCGCGCCGAAAACGATGAGCGTCATCCAAACGCTAAGGTAGAGCATGTAAGCTACAAGAATGATGAGCGTCAGCGCCGACTGGATCAGTGCCGGCATTGCCTGCGAAACAAGCTGGCGAAGCGTGTCGATATCGTTTGTATAGTAGGACATTATGTCACCGTGGGGGTGAGTATCAAAATATTTTATCGGCAGTTTTTCCATCTTGCCGAACATTTTCTTACGGGTCTTGTTGAGAAAACCCTGCGTTACTATCGCCATTATTCTTGCGTGGAAGAAGGAGGCGATAACACCTACAAGATAAATACAGCCCATAGTTGCAATGATCTTGATGATATTCGGCAGTGCCGCATCCCAGCCTATCTTTAATCCTTTCTCTATCTCGACGATAAAGTTGTTAAGGAACAGGTTTGAGGTCGTTGAAGCAAGCGTTGAGAGAATAATGCAAATAACGACTGTGATAAGCGGAGCCTTATAATCGCTGAAAAGCATTTTAAAAATTCTTTTAAATGTTCCCTTTTTAGCTCCCGATTTCATTCCTGCCATCGGAGCTCGTCTTCCTTTCGGCATCGGATTACTCATCAAAATCACCTGCCTTTGTCTGAGATTCAAATACCTCACGGTAAATTTCGTTGCTTTCCATCAGCTCGTCGTGAGTGCCTATTCCGTTAATTTCACCGTTGTTGAGGACGATTATTCTGTCGGCGTCCTGAACGGACGAGATGCGCTGAGCGATGATGAGCTTGGTCGTGTCGGGGATTTCCTCGCGGAAAGCCTTTCTTATCATTGCGTCGGTTTTTGTATCAACTGCGCTTGTGGAGTCGTCGAGAATAAGGATTTTCGGCTTTTTAAGCAGAGCTCTTGCGATGCAAAGTCTCTGCTTCTGTCCGCCGGAAACGTTTGCGCCGCCTCGCTCGATATATGTGTCGTATTTCTCGGGCATCTGCTCAATGAATTCATCGGCACGGGCGAGCCTGCAAACTCTGATTATATCCTCGTCGGTTGCATTTTTATCGCCCCAGCGAAGATTTTCCTTAATCGTTCCCGAGAAAAGAACATTCTTCTGAAGCACGACGGAAACCGCATCACGCAGGGTCTTGATGTCGTATTTTCTGACATCGACTCCGCCGACCTTGACGCTTCCTTTTGTAACGTCATAAAGTCTCGGAATAAGCTGGATAAGCGTTGATTTACTGCTTCCCGTTCCGCCGATTATGCCTATTGTTTCACCGGAATTGATGTGGAAGTTTATATTACGCAGAGTATTGACCTCCTGCGTTTTTGAATAGGCAAAATCAACATTTTCAAAGTCGATCGAGCCGTCCTCAACCTTACGAACGGCATTTGTCGGGTTCTTGATCGTGCTGCCTTCTTCAAGAACCTCAACAATACGTCCTGCCGAAGCGAAGGACATGGAAATCATAACAAGTGTCATCGAAACCATGAGAAGGCTCATGAGAATCTGCATGCCGTAGGTCAGCATTGACGAAAGACCGCCGACCTGAAGCTCCGAGCCGCCCGATGTAACAATTATCTTTGCACCGAAATAGAATACTATGAGCATGATAACGTAAATTGCGGCGCTGACAAGTGGATTGGTGAGAGCCATAAGCTTCTCGGCTTTTGTGAAGTCGTTACATACATTGTCGGAAGCGACGGAGAATTTTTGACTTTCAAAATCCTCGCGAACAAAGGACTTGACCGCTCTGATACCTGCAACGTTCTCCTGAACGGAATTGTTCATCGCGTCGTAACGTTTGAAAATCTGTTTAAAAAGCGGCATAACCATCTTTATCATCAGCACAAGTCCGACCGCAAGGAACGGAATAAGCGCAACAAATGCCGTGGTCAGCTTCGGGCTGAGCCTTATTGTCATGACAATTGAGAAAACAAGCATCAAAGGGCTTCTGATTGCCGTTCTTATTATCATCATGTATGAGTTCTGAACATTTGTTACGTCGGTTGTAAGTCTTGTAACAAGGCTTGAAGCCGAGAATTTGTCGATGTTTGAAAATGAATAATTCTGAACCGCATAGAAAAGATCGTGACGGAGATTTTTTGCAAAGCCGCACGAAGCTACGGCGCAGAAATGTCCTGCAAGTGCACCGCAGATAAGCGAACAAACCGCAAGAACCACAAGCTTGATACCGTATTGGGTTATTACGTCCATGCCGCAGCCCGCTTCAATGCTGTCAATGAGCTGAGCCGTTATAAAGGGTATAAAGCACTCAATGACAACTTCGCCTGTGATAAACAGGGGGCTGAGCAGTGACTGCAGCTTGTATTCGCGGATACATTGCATAAGTCTTTTTATCATATGCATATCAACATTCCTCCTTTTCTTTTAAATAATAGTTTTTGAGATTTTGTTTCATTCTTTTGAGATAATCATACAAAGCTTTCTTTTCTTCGGGACTGAAGCCGTCGGTCAGAACGCTTTCCACAAGGGCA
Source organism: Bacteroidaceae bacterium (assembly GCA_963631735.1). Lineage (GTDB taxonomy): Bacteria > Bacillota > Clostridia > Oscillospirales > Acutalibacteraceae > CAG-488. The sequence goes on from CAVGRW010000017.1 coordinate 6,358, forward strand.
ATATCATCCGCCATAAGGTGCGATATCGCCTTTGACTTATCCGTCATGACAATTTTTTTCAGACGTGCGTCACGGCTTACAGACTGTCTTTCAACAAGACCCTTCTGCTCCATGAGATTTATGACCTTTGAAGCGGTCGAGCGTGTTATTCCGAAGGCTTTTTCAATGTCCTTTTGAAAAACATCGTGATCGCTGTTCTCACTGAGATATCCGATTATGCAGCCGTTTGTGCCTGTCATGGATTCGATTTGCCTTTTGTTCGGCAGATTTTCAATGAATCTGTAGATAAGGTGCGAAAGTGATCTAAGCTCGTTGTGAACTGTCTTTTCCATATCTTCACTCCTTTTTATATTTGTACGACATTCAACATTATAGTTGACTGTTCAACAATTGTCAATATATCCGCCTGTTAACAATTTATGAATTTTTGCCTGATGTTCCAAAATAAAAAGATAAAAAATCACCCGAAAAGGAAGGGGGGAATAAAACCTTTTCGGGTGATTATGAGTTCTGCCTTTGCCGTCATGCAATTCCGATCTCTCGGAACCGATAAATTATCGGGGTGCAATCCGCATGGCGGTTGAGTCGGGCATAGAGAATTTCAATATTAACGGCTCGCAAAAGCCGATGCTCTTAAAACTTTCTTGAAATAGCGCCTGCTGTCAAGAGCTTTAAGATAGCACGGAATGAAAACTTCTTTTCATTTGCGATCTCGTTTAATATTTTTTCCTCTGCGACATAGTACATGTTGTTTGTCATAAGTCATTCATTCCTTTCTTTTCTTTTTGTGACTACATTATAGCACCGATGTTTCTATTTGTCAAGCGTTTTGCACAAATAATTTATGCTCAATTTGTGCACTTTTACTCAACAAAAATTGTGCTATGTGCATAATCACCTAATTGTAATATATTCAATAGTGTCCGAAAGTGTGTTTTTTGACGTTTTACACAATTTTGACTGAAAAATATAATTATGATAAAGTGAGTAACGCCGCTTATTTTTGTTCTGACGTTTGAAATGATATGTAGTATTGACAATTTTTTGTCATTATGCTAAAATCTACACTGTATTTTTAGGAGGTATTGCATAATCATGTGGTGGAAAATTTTATTGGCTTTGTTGGCTCTTTTCATTGTTGTAACTCTTATAAGAGCAATTTTTTACAAGCCGAAAAAGTTTGAAGGGGTTAAAGTTGAAGATGCCGACATCGACGTAGATAAGGTTGCCGAGCATCTTTCAAAAGCAATTCAGTGTAAAACAATTTCAAGAAGCAATCCTGACGATATCGATTGGTCGGAGTTTGAAAAATTCCATGACTTTCTCGATGAAGCCTATCCGCTCATAAAGCAGAATACGGTTAAGGAAAATGTCTCGAAGGCAAGTCTTATATATCGTTGGAAGGGCAAAAATCCCGACCTTGAGCCTATGGCGTTGCTTTCGCATCAGGACGTTGTCCCCGTTGCCGAGGGCACGGAGGATGACTGGACGCACGAAGCCTTCAGCGGTTATAACGACGGTGAGATAATCTGGGGCAGAGGCGCCCTTGATATGAAAAACCATCTTATCTGTGTTATGGAAGCTGTTGAATCCCTTATGGAGGAAGGATTCCAACCCGAAAGAGATGTTTATCTCTGCTTCGGTCACAATGAGGAGATCGTTTGCTCCGCAGAATCCGGTGCGGATGAGATCGTTAAGGTTCTCCAGTCAAGAGGAATTCACCTTGACAGCGTTCTCGATGAGGGAAGCGCACTTCTCCGCCTTGATGTCAAGGGCCTTATTCATACTTATATTGCCGCAGTCGGCGTTGCCGAAAAAGGCTATGCGGATATGAAGCTTACCGTTCACGACAAGGGCGGTCACACCTCTGCCGCACCAAAGCACAGCGGTATGGCAAAGCTTGCCAATACAATTAAAGATGTTGAAAGACATCAGTTTAAGTCGCACATGCTCCCGTTTCTTACCGAGCTCTTTGATACGGTCGGCAGAAAGGCTACCTATCTCGGCAGAGTGGTAATGTGTAACGTATGGCTTCTCAAGCCGATCATCAAGCTTGTGCTTAAAACTATTCCCGAGTCCGCAAGCATGGTCAGAACCATTCAGAGTATTTCAATGTGTGAGGGAAGCCCCGAGCCGAACGTTCTGCCTCAGAGACCGAGTATTACGATAAATTTCAGACCTCTCCCGGGCGACACTGTTGACGATGTCGAAAAGCATATCCGCAAAGCTGTTCGCTATAAGGATTTGGAGGTTGAGCGTCTCTACAGCAAGGAGGCAACCAAGTTCTCCCCGACCGACTCAAGAGCGTTCAATGCGATAAGAAAGGTTGAGGAAGGACTTCACCCCGACGATGTTGCCGTTGCTCCGTACCTTGTAATGGGTGGAACGGACTCCTACCGTTACGGCAAAATTTGCGACAACATTCTTCGTTATGCTCCGTTCAATGTTTCGGTTGACCTTTTCCTCACAACGCACGCAACCGACGAACGCTGCCCGATCTCGGCACTCAAGGAAAGCGTAATTTTCTTCAGAGAGTATATCAAAGAAGTATCCAAGAAAGACTAAAAACGGCTTCTTTCGGCGCAGAAAACGTTTTTTCGCCCACTCGCAGTAATTTATTACAGCATCGGGACGAAGAAAACGCTTTCTGCATCCGAAATAAACCGTTTTATTTTTTGTAGCGGTTCTTTCGTGCAGGAAACATTTTTCGCCCACTCGCAGTAATTTATTACATCATAGGGACGAAGAAAGCTCTCATAAACGTTCATAAATATAAAAGCTTCCTTTTGTGCATGTCAAAGGGAAGCTTTTTGAAATTTGAGTTAACTCTTTGTTTTTACTTTTCTCTCTTAACTGAAAAAGCCGCACATCTGTGCGACTTTTTCTTTTGGCTGGGGTGGCCGGATTCGAACCAGCGAATGCAGCAGTCAAAGTGCTGTGTCTTACCGCTTGACGACACCCCAATATTTAACGATTGCCGCCGATAAAACTTTGATCGGCTCGGCGATAACCGCATTTTTCGTTTAAAAAAAGTCTGCAGAACCTGCAGACTTTATGGGGTGGATAGTCGGATTCGAACCGACGGTCTCCAGTGCCACAAACTGGCGCTTTAACCAACTAAGCTATACCCACCATATGGCGCGCTTGAAGGGACTCGAACCCCTGACCCACTGCTTAGAAGGCAGTTGCTCTATCCACCTGAGCTACAAGCGCATTAGTTCTCCACATTGCAGAATGTTCGGAGAAATGGAGCGGGTGATGGGAATCGAACCCACACGACCAGCTTGGAAGGCTGGAATTCTACCACTAAACTACACCCGCATATCTGCAACGCTTGATATGATACCATTAAATCTCGGTTTTGTCAAGTAATATTGACGTTTTTTTGAAAAAAATACTTATTTATTTTTCGGATACTCGGAACGGCGGTTTTATGCCGCTGCTCCGAGTATTTATATAAGCTTTCTGAAATAATCAACTATCACTTTTGCCGAATTTTCGCCGACATTTATCGTGTGCTTTGCTTCTCTCATATTTTCAAGATAATGTGCGTCGGAGCTGACGATAACGGGCATATCTTTTATGATAGGATATTTCTCTCTGTATTCGTTCGTGTCGGCTTGCTCCGTCATTTCAACTGCCGTGAAGCTCATTTCGGGTGTTATCATTCCAAGGTTGGAAATCACGCTGTAGGAGCTTCTGTCAATATGAGCAGGGTAGCACACGCCGCCGTATCCGCCGATGGTTTTCACGGCATTTTCGATACTTATTCCGCTTGCCGTTGTCAAAAGCAGCTCCTGCTTTCCGATTATGCCGTCTCCGCCGTCCATGATGAGCTGATCGCCGAAAATATCGGGTCGGTTTTTGACGGGCGGAACGGTCGAAAGCACATATTCGGAAAAAGCTTCCGCGTTATTCACATCGTCAAAAAGGCACACAACATGCACTTCCTCCGAGGTGCAAAGCTCCATGCCCGGTATGACCGTCAGACCGATTTTTTTGCCTACATTGATTGCCGCGCGGCAATTCTGAGCGGTGTTGTGATCGGTCAGGGCAATAGCGTCCAAGCCGAGAATTTTCGCCATGTTGACAAGGTTATACGGTGTCATGTCGTTATCGCCGCAGGGCGAAAGACATGAATGAATATGAAAGTCGTAATACAGCTCCATTTTAAATCAGCCTTGAAATCTCGGCGGCTACCTGATAGGAATTTTTCGCCGTTGTGAGAATAATTACGCCGTTTTGCTCGGCTCTTTTGAGAGCGTCCTCGTCAAGTGCGGCATTCTCGGTCAGTATTATACATGCAACGTCTGCGAGAACGGCAACACCGATCGAATTCACGTTGCCCATGACCGTAAGCCATGCGTCGCCCTCCTGCGCTCTCGACATGACCCAGCTGAGCAGGTCGCCGCAATAGCAGCCCGTTACGGGTCGTTCCAAATCATCGCCGCAGATGAGCGTTAAATCAAGTTTTTCCTTGAGTGTTTTTATGTCCATTTCAGCTTCTCCTCGTCAATAATCTCACGGAACGGAACGGGAATGAACTTCTCAATCTCGTCCTCGTTGAGCGGAGTGGTGTGACTCATTTCCGCCTTGAGACGGAAAACGCAGTGGTCGATGCTCGCATATCCTCGGACAATATCCTCGGCGAGCGAACGGCAGGTCGGCGCACCGCAGGTGCCGCAGTCGAGCCCCGGGAAATTCTTCACCATTTCCGAGACCTGATTCATCAGCTTCATTGCGTCGGTCACGTTGTCGGCAAGCTTCAGTACTGAATACGGCTGCAAATTCTCTTGCCACATCATCTCGTTCGGCACTTCCTCCGTGCCGATATGGTTGCAAGAAACGGGGCGGTATTGCTTCAAGATAGACAGCCTTGTTTTGGCAACAAATGTGTTTGCAACCGTAAGACAGCCGCCGACACAGCCTCCTGTGCAGGCGTTGAGCTCGATGAATTCAATATCGTTGAGCTTTTCGTCCTCGACCTCTTCAAGAATTTTTATAACGTTTTCAATTCCGTCTGCGGCAACATATTTCTGACTCAGCGAGCCCGAAGCTTCACCGCCGCTTGTTGCCCAGCCGACGCCGATTCTGCCCGATTCGTCCATGCTTTTGAGCTCCTTGAGATGATCCATCTTGCCGACAAGCATGGGGTAAATATCGCTGATTGCGATTGCTCCGTCAACGTCCGATTTTTCGGAGCAGAGCGGATTTTTTATCGCCGTGATTTTGGCAGGGCAGGGGGTGATGAAAAATACGCCTATGTCGCTGTCGTCAAACCCTGTTTCCTCTCTCGCCTCAATCCTTGCCAAACGTGCCGACTCGTCCATCGGAGTGTTGAGCTCCAAAAGATTGTCAATGAGGTCGGGGTAGGAAATTCTTATCAGTCGGCAGACGGCAGGACATGCCGAGGAAATGATAGGCTTTTTGAGATTACCGTTTTTCAGCAGCTTCCTCGTTGCGTCCGAGATAATTTCGGCGCCCTTCGCAACCTCGAAAACCTTGTCAAAGCCAAGCTCCGTCAATGCCGTCAATATGTAATTGATGTCGTCAAGATTGTTGAACTGACCGTATAAAGACGGCGCCGGCAAAGCAATTTTATATTTGAATTTTTGGATATCCTCTATGGGATCGCTTTTAGCGGTTTTTGCGTGATGGGGACAGATGCGAATACATTCTCCGCAGTCGATACAGCGCTCGGAAATAATCGTTGCCTTACCGTGGCGAACTCTGATCGCCTGTGTGGGGCATCTTTTTATACAGTTCATACATCCGAGACATTTCTGCTTATCAAGGCTAACCGAATGAAAAACAGTATTCATGATCTACTCCTTGCTTTCAGATAATTATTTGTTGTATATTTTCAAAGTGATTGTCGTACCCTCGCCGATAACCGTATCAATGTTCATTTCATCGGTGTATTTTTTGATGTTCGGCAGACCCATGCCTGCGCCGAAGCCGAGCGAACGCACATTCTCGGGGGCGGTAGAATAGCCCTCCTTCATGGCAAGCTCAATATCGGGAATTCCGGGTCCCTTGTCTGCCAGCACAACGGTTATACATTCGGGGGTTACGCTTGCATCAATAACTCCGCCGTCGGCGTGGATAACCATGTTTATTTCCGCCTCGTAGACTGCAATCGCAACGTTGCGTGTAACGGCAGGGGAAAAGCCAAGCTCTTTAAGGGAACGCTTCAGCTTGCCCGATGCTTCACCTGCTCTTGTGAAGTCATAGGCGCTGACGTCATAATGCAATTTTACCTCGTCCATTATTTTCCGCTGCCTCCTCTGAGCCCGTGAGCGTAGAGACGGCCGCAGGAGGTGAACATTTCAAGGTCGGTGCCGATGAGAACGATGTCACGCTGCTCGGCAAGGTCGATCATGCCCATATCGGGCGATTTACCCCTTACAAAAACAATACAGCTCATGTCCATCATTTCCGCAGTCCTTACAACCTGCGGATTTACAAGACCCGTCAGAAGAACAGCCTGTTCCTTGACGAAAGCCAGCACATCGCTCATCATATCGCTGCCGCAGGCGGTAAACACCTCTCTGTCAAGCAGATCCTCGCCGTAAATTATACGTCCGTCGAGTATATCAATGATTTCTTTTACCGTCATATTCAGCCCTCCGAATAATAAATATACATATATAATATCATACATTAACATAAAAATCTATATATTTTCTATAAAAATAATAAATAAACTTCAATTTTTATTGAAATTTGCATTGACTTTTGTTGCTCAACATAGTAACATACATTTATATACAAAATAGGGGGTGTTGTAAAATGAAAAAGCGGAAGCTTTTAAGCTCTGTTCTTTCCGTTGCGTTGGCGGCGGTCATTGCCGCAGGTTCGCCGACAGTCGGTGTCAAGCTTGCAAAGGAAGCTCGGATATCGGCAGAGCCGACGATACAGAGCGTTTCAAAGTCCGAAAAATCCGTTGAAACGAACACGGCAAAGAGCGCTTCGGCAGAAAATAATTCGGCGAAAACCGTTGAAATCAACGCAAAAAACATTGCTCAATTTGATGACGAGAATGATATTTTTTATGAGCCGAAGGAGGAGAGCATATCAACTCTTGAGGACTCGACGACCTACATAAACGACGCCGTAACGGTCTTTTTCACCGACGATGCAACGCTTCTTGACAAGAAAAACGTTGTTAAATCGCTTGACGGCGAGGTAGTGGGCAAGGTTGATTTCATGAACGAGTACGAAATAAAAATCGAGCGTTCGGATTTCTATGAAATCAACGACCTATGCGAGGAGCTTATGGAGAACGACAAGGTCGAATTCGCAAGCTGCTCGCTGGCGGAGAAAATAACGCCCGATTATGTTCCGAACGATCCGTGGAATCTCACCGATTGGAGCGATGACGCTCTTGACGGGCTTTCTCAGTACTCAAATTGGTGGGTAAAAGCGACGGATATCGACAAGGCTTGGGATTATGACGAATATTTCAGCGATATTGACGTCGGCATTGTTGACAGCGGCTTTGACCCCACCCATGAGGATCTTGAGGGCAAGATTGTTTTTCCGAACAAGTTCTTTGAAAAAAACAATGCACCGACTTATCACGGCAATCATGTTGCAGGAATTATCGGAGCAACGCAGGATAACGAAAAGGGTCTGACGGGAATTGTCCGTGACGGCAAGCTTATCTGTGTTGACTGGTTTGCCAACGAGGAGCAGGGACAGAAATGGAACAATAACGCAAGAATAATGACGGGCTTTGTCAATGCTGTCAGAGCAGGCGCAAAGGTGGTCAATTTCTCTCTCGGAAGCTCGGGCACGATAGATAACGGAATTGACAGGCTTGAAATTGTCAAGAACACCCAGGGCAGGTTCAATTCATATTACATTGCAAAAATGCTTCAGCGAGGCTATGATTTTATCTGCTGTCAGTCGGCAGGCAACGGCGTTTACAAGGATGACAAATTCGCCTATGCCGTTGACGCAAGCAATAACGGCACATTCTGCCCGATAACGGTTGACAATGCAATAAAGACCGTCAAGGGCGTTACGCCGCAGGAAATCGTTGACAGAATAATCGTTGTTGCGGCGGCTATGTTTAACGGCTACAACAAATATGAACAGGCAAGCTTTTCAAACGGCGGCAGTCAGGTTTCAATTTGTGCCCCCGGTTACAGCATTTACAGCTCGTACTATAACGGCGAGGACAGTGATTATAACTATCGCTCTTACGCATACCTCAACGGCACGTCAATGGCGGCGCCGATAGTAACGGGAATTGCTTCGCTCGTCTGGAGCGTCAATCCCTCATTTACGGGCGCTCAGGTCAAGCATTTCGTCTGCGACGAGGAGAACACAAAGTATGAGGTTGCCGACAGCTCGTCCAAGCTTCACCTCCCGACAGGCACCATGCGAATGGTAAACGCACAGCTCGCCGTTGAAGCGGCAATTAAGGAGTGCGAAAGCTACGGCACGGTAACAGGTCATCTCCAATGGGCAAAAATCACGCCGAGCAAGGTGATTGATTTCACGGTAACGAGTAAGCAGGACGGCACGGTTTACAGAATGATGACCGACGCTTCGGGCAATTTCGGCGCAAAGCTCCCGGCAGGTGAGTACACGCTCAGGCTTGAGGGCAAGAAGTGCAGCTTTACCGTAACGGAGGGCGAGACCACGGATATCGGTTCGGTTCGTTCGGTGCTTGCAACGGTCGATTTTGATGCCATGAGAGATAAAATGAAGGACGGCATGCAGGACTTCCTGTCAAAATTACAGATTTATTAAGATATAAAAAACGGCAGTAGCTTTAACGTTACTGCCGTTTTTTGTTATTTTATTGTTTTGAATATGAGCTTCTTAACGCGTTTTGTAAGCCAATAAAGAATCACCGTGCCGATAACGACGGGGATAAGGGAGGCGAACCAAATTGCAATGACGTGATTGGGCTGCCTTGCCATGATCATGTCGGCTGTCTCGTTGAAAATGGATTTGTGCACGAGAAAAAGCTCGAATGTGTAGCCGCCGACAAACGAAAATGCCGCATTTATTTTTTGACCGAACGGGTTCTTTTCAAAAAATCGTCCGATAAATGAAAGGTAAATGCAAATTGTCGGTGCGGTAATTATAAACGGATACCACCAAAGTCCGTAGTTCCAAAGCTCGTCATGAAGCGTAAAAAAGCATACGAAAAATGCCGCCATGCTCAATAACGAAAGGAGTGTGGCAATTACCATGAATTTTGCTGTTATTATTTTATCGCTTTCCTGTGAGCATTTTGCGAAAAACATTCCCAAAAAGTAAACAGGGAGCCTGGTTACGATTATTATAAGGGAGGTAACGTTCCAAAACGGGAACGAGAACAGCACCAGCAGCAGGCAGAAAAGAACACAGCCGACGGGCTTTTTGATTTTATCGGCAACGGCGGCAAAATACGGCGTAAGAAGATAAAAAATCCACATTGCGCCGAAATACCAATTGAAGCCGCCGGGCTTGCCGGTGAGATCCTGAACGCAGAAAATATTTCCGAGCACTGTAGGAAAATCCATGTCTGCGGTCACGACTTTATAAAGACACCATATCGCGATGAAAACCAAATATGTGGGCATGATTTTGACAAACCGTCGTTTGAGAAAGGCGGCGGCATTTCTGTCACGGGAATATGAAAGGTAACAGCCGATGCCGGAAGCGAAAAAGAAAATGTCAACGCCGCTGTAGCCGCTCGATTGTATGACGGAAAACGGATCGGGCAATTTGTAGCCGAAGTGAAAAAAGACTATCCACAATATGGCAAAGCCCATCCATATTTTTCTGTATTTTATAGCTTCCTTTAAGGTCATAGATCAACCTCCGTGGTTTAATGAAGATCAGTGATTTCGTTCCCGTATCAGCATTATGACGCCGTAAACTGCCCCGAGATACATGATAATTCCGAGTGCCGTGAAGCCTTGTCTGTTTCGTGAAAACATTGAAGCAGAGTCATCAAATTGAAAAATTATGTTGCTATTGCAAGTCATTTCCATAATTATGTTACTGTTGGGATGGTAGTATATTTTCAGAATTGCGCCCTCTTTAAGGGAATGAATTTTATCAACTGCTTCCTGACTGCAACATGTGTTATCAACAGTCAAATCGTCATGATTTTCAAAATGCAGAATAATCTCATTGACCTTGCCGTATTTGTATCTTTCTTTATAAGATGAAAAAATCGCCTCGGTATATGTTGCTTCGTCTTTTGTGATCGGTGAGGTCCAATATTGCATACCGAATGTAAACACTGTTCCGACAATCAGACCGATAATAATACATATCCATGCCTGCGTTTTCTTCGACATGTTCTTTGCATTTACATAAACAGCCATATCATTTTACCCTCGTCAACAGCGCAATACATTCTACATGTGCCGTGTGAGGGAACATGTCCACGGGCTGGATTTTTTTGACCTTATAGCCGTTGCGGACGAGGAATGATAGGTCTCTTGCCTGCGTTTCGGGGTTGCAGGAGATGTAGACGATCTTCTTCGGGCTGAGGGTGACGACAGATGAAAGAAATGCCTTGTCGCTTCCCGCTCTCGGCGGATCCATGAAAACAACGTCCGCTTTTTCGCCGTCCGAAGCCATGTCAACCATGAATTCGCCTGCGTCGGCGCAATAGAAACGAATATTCTTTGTATCGTTGAGCTTTGCGTTTGTGATCGCATCGTGAACGGCGTCACGGTTGACCTCAACGCCGATGACCTGCTTTGCATTTTTAGCGGCAACGATGCCTATCGTGCCGATGCCGCAGTAAGCGTCGATGACGGTCTCTTTACCCGTGAGACTTGCGAACTCCATCGCTTTATTGTAGAGCTTTTCGGTCTGAATCGGGTTTATTTGATAGAACGATTTCGGCGAAATTCCGAAAACACAGCCGCAAAGCGAGTCCTTGATATGACCCTTGCCGTAAAGCACCTTTTCCGTCTCGCCGAGAACCATACTCGTGTCGGAATTGTTGATGTTCTGAACGATAGTCGTGATCTCCGGGTGAATTTCAAGCAGTTCCTTTATGAAAGCGTTTTTGCCGGGGAAAACGACTGTTCCTGTGACAAGAACAACCATAATTTCGCCGCTTTTGAAGCCTCTTTTAACGAGGACGTGACGCAAAAATCCCGTGCCCCTGTCCTCATTGTAAGCCGTCATTCGATATTTCGGCATCATTGAACGGATAGTCACAATGATTTCATCGGCTTTTCTGTCCTCGATTCGGCAGCGGTCAATGCAGACTATTCTGTGCGACTTTGACTGATAGACGCCTGAAATTATTTTGCCGCCCCTCGTTGAGCCGAAAGCCGCCTGAACCTTGTTGCGGTAATGGTAAGGGTGCTCCATGCCGATTATTTTTTCAACATGGCAGTATTTGCCGAGGAGCTTGACCACCTTCGCTTCCTTGAAGCCGAGCTGACGTTCATACGTCATGTTTTGCAGCTGACAGCCGCCGCATTTTCCAGCGACGGGGCAAAAGCTTATTTTCTGTTCCTTTTTTGACTTTTTATCGTTCATTTTTGAGGTTCCTTATCAATTATTTTGCATACGCCGACTGCCGCCGTACCGAGCAGGGCAATTATGACCCAGCTGATTATTGTGCCGTTCCAGCCGAAATTATCCGAAAGCAGGGCGAAGCCGTAAGCTGAAGCCGCCGAGCCTACATATGTCATGAAATTGAGCGTGCCCGAAAGCTCAGAGACGTTCTCGTTGTTGCCGTAAATTCCGGGAATGAAGCTGATGAGAACAAGGTTAACACCGTGCATACAGCCGACGATGAGAGCGCACATAACCGCAGTCAGAATTACAGAATGACTGCCGAACGCGACAAGAATTATTGTTGCGGCGGCGCCGACGGCGAAAATTATCAGTCCGCATTTGAACGGCTTCCTGCCTGTTTTGTTATAAAGTCTCGAGCAGATTTGCAGGCTGATGTATGAGAAAATCGGGATAACCGCACTTGTGAGGATTGATTTCTCACTGCTCAGCCCAAACGACTCATAGATGTAGGTCGGGAGCCATGTCGTCACTCCGTCACGGAGAATTCCCTGGAAGAATATCGCCGCAAGGGTGAAGATGAGCAGGACTATCGGCATAGCGGGGCTGTGCTTCTTCTTTTTATTGTCAGAGCCTTTTTTGAGAACATATTTTATGTCCGCCGAGCGTTCGATTTTTGTCAGCACGGTGAACCATGTGATTGCCATTATAACGCCGCAAAGCGCAGTTATGAAGAATACGCCCTTCCAGCTCCAAACGGAGATAACAACAGGGGAGAGAAGATATATCAGAATTGTTGCGACGGTACTGCCGAGGTTAGTCTGAACACAGCCCTTGTTAAAATCATCCTCGGTCATTGCCGTTTTCATAATCTTGAGCATCGGCGGCCACATGAGCGACTGCGCCAGTCCGTTCACGCCCCAAACAAGGCACATCGGAACGGCGCCTTTGACAAACGGAATGAGCAGATTCATTGCCGCAGTTACGCAGAAGCCGAGAGTCATCAGCCTTTTGGGGTCAAAACGATCGCCGAGCTTGCCGCTGACGAGCTGACCGGCGCCGTAGGTGATGAATCCTACTGTGGTGACTGCGCCTGCCGCAGTTTTTTCAATGCAGCCGTCAGAGATTATCGCCGCAATAACGGCGGCGAAATTTATTCTTGTGAGATAACTGACGAGGTATGCCAGCGAGCAGAGATATATAAGCTTTTTTGAGTTCTTGCTGTCAAGTTTATTCATTATTCAACTTCCTTGGGCTTTTTCATTGTGAGTGAAATTCTTTTCTTTTCAATATTAACGTCAAGCACCCAAACCGTGACGATCTGTCCGACCTTGAGCACGTCGGAGGGATGCTTTATATAGCGGTTTGTGATCTGTGAAACGTGAACAAGCCCGTCCTGATGAACGCCGATATCAACGAATGCACCGAAGTCGATAACGTTTCTGACCGTTCCTTTAAGCTCCATACCGGGCTTGAGATCCTTCATGTCCATAACGTCGGTACGAAGCATCGGCGGCGGAAGCTCGTCACGGGGGTCACGACCGGGACGCATAAGCTCCTTAACGATATCCTGCATTGTCGGAACGCCTACGCCGATTTTTTCGGCAACCTTTTCTTCGCCGAGAGCGGCAATTTTTTCGTTGAGATCGCCGATTTTATTTTTGGCGGCGTCGTTGACCGTGTAGCCGCAGATTTCAAGCAAAGCCTTTGCTGCGGTGTAGCTTTCGGGGTGAACGCCCGTGTTGTCAAGCAGGTTTTTGCTCTCGGGCACACGCATGAAGCCCGCACACTGCTCAAATGCCTTTGCGCCGAGCTTGGGCACTTTTTTAAGCTGGGACCGAGATGTAAATTCGCCGTTTCCCTCACGGTAAGCGACGATGTTTTTCGCAACGGTCGAGTTGATTCCCGAAACCCTTGTCAAAAGCGACGGCGAAGCGGTGTTGAGGTCAACGCCGACGCTGTTAACTGCGTCCTCCACAACGCCGTTGAGTGCGCTGTCAAGCTCCTTCTTCGGCATGTCGTGCTGATACTGACCTACGCCGATTGCTTTCGGGTCTATCTTAACGAGTTCGGCGAGGGGATCCTGCAAACGACGGGCAATGGAAACCGCACTTCTGAGCGAAACGTCGTACTGCGGAAATTCCTCGGCGGCAAGCTTTGAAGCGGAATAGACCGAAGCGCCCGCTTCGCTGACTACCATGTAAGCGGTGTCGGTGTCAAGCTCCTTGAGAAGCTCGGCGGTGAAGATTTCCGTCTCCTTCGATGCCGTGCCGTTTCCGATTGCAATAATTTGCACGCCGTATTTTTTTATGAAATTCTTGATGAGTGTCTTTGCCTGCGCCTGCTGAGCGGCGGAATGAGTGATGTAAGCAACGCCCGTATCAAGCACACGCCCCGTTGCGTCAACGACTGCGACCTTGCAGCCTGTTCTGTAGCCGGGGTCAAGTCCCAGCGCAACCTTGCCCTTGACGGGCGGCTGGAGCAAAAGCTCCTTTAAGTTGAGCGAGAAATTTCTGATTGCCGAAGCGTCGGCTCTCTCGGTCAAAGCGGAACGAATTTCACGCTCGACCGACGGAAAAATCAGTCTGTCGTATGCGTCAACGCCTGCGTCACGAACCGTGTCGGTGCAGGGCGAGCCTTTGTCATTGAGCGTTTCGGAAGCGATGACATTCAGCGCCTTAACTCGGTCAAGCTCAAGACTGACCTTGAGAAAGCCCTCGTTTTCGCCGCGGTTGATAGCGAGAATTCTGTGGTCGGCGATTTTGCTGACGGGCTCTGAATAGTCGTAGTATTGCTCATAAACGCTCTTTGCCTCGGCGTCGCTTGCCTTTACATTGACGATGCCGACAACGTTGAGCAGATTTTTCAGTCTGCGGCGGATATCTGCCATATCGGAAATGTCCTCGGCGATAATATCCATTGCACCTTGGAGGGCGTCCTCGGCGGTGTTGACCTCTTTTTCTTCGTTTATGTAGTCCTTGGCAAGCTCAATGGCGGACGGGCTGTTTGCCGTCTGAAGATATATCGCCTGAGCGAGCGGTTCAAGTCCTTTTTCTCTTGCGACGGAGGCTCTCGTTTTTCTCTTTGGCTTGTAAGGACGGTATATATCCTCCAATTCGGCAAGCGTAGCCGCCTTGTCGAGTGCGGCGGAGATTTCATCGGTCAGCTTTTCCTGACCCTCGATTGATGAGCGTATCTCCTCACGGCGCTTGTCCAGGTTGCGAAGATATTCAAGCCTTTCGGAGATCGCACGCAGGGTCTGATCGTCGAGTGTGCCGTGGGCCTCTTTTCTGTATCGTGCGATGAAGGGAATCGTGTTGCCGTCGTCAATGAGCGAGACAACGTTTTCGATCTGCCATTTTTTTAAGTTGAATTCGGTTGTAAGTGCAAGAATTATATCCATAAATTACCTCGTTTTAATTTGTCTTATGTCCGTGCCGTCAAAGTAGAGCATGACGTAATTGCTGAGAATTCGCGAAGTGATTCTTTGACTGTATGTAGCTTCAAGCTCATTGGGAAGTAGGTTTGTGCTTATAATTGTAGGCTTACCCTCAAGCTCCCTCGAATTGACTATGTTGTAAAGCGCAGAAATTGTGAACTGAGTTGTGAATTCCGCTCCTAAGTCGTCGATTATCAAAAGGTCGCAATTAAGTATATTTTCTTCGGTATTGCCGTCGGAGCGACCGAATTTTTCTTTTTCAAGCTTGTTGAAAAGGTTCTGCGCCGAAGAATAAATAACTCCGTAGCCTACCTCAACGACCTTGCCGGCAATGGCAAGTGAAAGATGGGTCTTGCCGAGTCCCGTATGACCGTAAAGCAGGAGACTCGATGATTTTCGGCTGAAATCGGCGGCGTAGGTTTTGCAGTAATTCAACACACTTTCCATTCTCTTGCGTGGACTTGTGCCGACACCGTCGGGGTAATAATCGAGCTTGAAGTTTTCAAATCGGCAGTCGTTAACGGGCAACTTTGAGCAAAGCTTTTCGTATTCGATCGACTTCAAAAGCTCCTTGAAGCAATCGCACATGAGCCCGTTGACAAAGCCCTTGTCCTCGCACTTTTTGCATGTATAGCGAACGTCAAGCCAATCAACGGGAAAGCCGCCGTTCCTAAGGAGCAGCTTACGTTGTGCCTGAGCGGAAAGGTTGATTTCCGAAAGCTTTTTTATGTATTCCTTTGCGTCCGCCGCACCCATTCCGAGAGCTTTAATGGTCGCCAAGCCTGCCGAGGACATTTTTTCCTCAACTTCAAGAATTTCGGGAACGGCTTCAACGGCAATTCGGTGGTGTTCCTCACGCTCGGCAAGTGCACGACTTCTTCTTTGAGCCAGCTCCTGCTCGGCTTTTATATATGTTTCCTTGCTGTATGCCATATTCAGCTTCCTTTCTTATATACCGGCAATGCTTCGCCTCGTTTGATAAATTCATTTATATCATATGATGCAGTCGATGCAGTCGATTTTGTGACAGGGGCTTTCTTTCTGCGGTATTCTTCCTTTTCTTTCTCAATATCATCGGGAGTTTTGATTCCTTTTGAGTGCCAATTCATCAGGATTTTATTCATGTATGGGAAGCTTATTTTGCTCGAATGGTTGAGCATTTCCTCATAGGCGAGATAAATCATTTCAACGTTGAATTTCAGCTCGACCGACCATGTTCTGAGATAAGCCGACTGCGACGAGGAAGGTCTGGGATTTTGAATTCCCGCCATCTCGGCGAATTCTTTCCAAAGCTTGTTGCAGGAGTTGAGAATTTTTATCTGCTCGTCCGCTTTTTCAATCGTGTCGATTTCCTTTTCGCCCCAAGTTTTGCCGACCTTTGAGATATATGAAAATCCGCTTTTACCGACGGATTTGCAATAATCTACAAGCATGTAAATGACCTCAATCGGCAGACCGTAGTGGTCATGCATCATCAAAAGAATGCTCCTGCTGTCGTAGCCGAGAGTTTTGCCGAGCATCTTTTCGATATCCGAGAACATTGCAAGAATTTCGGGATCTTCCTTGCAGCGTGTCATTATCTGCTCGCTTGAGGGTTTGGTTGCGGTTATTTCTTCAAGCTGCTTCGTCGGCTCTGCCGCCTTCGGTTCTTCGGCGGCAACTGGAGCGGGGGTAACGGTAACGTCCGTTCCGATAAGAACGCCCCAGCTTGCAATGACTGTCAGCGCATCCTCAACATCGCCGACGCTGTAGCCTATTTCCTGCGAAATCTTGGCAGAGTCGATCGGCTCTGAAATGTGTCGGCATATCCAAAGCAGAGTTTTGAGCTGAGAAGCGCTCGCAAATTTTATGTAGTTATCCACGACCTGAGCCGGCACGGCAAACATCGAGCCGAGAACAGCGGAATTGAAAATATACGACATTATAAACTTCCTCTTATCTTAATAATTACATTCACCATAACATTATACACTTTTGCGACGGAAATTTAAACAGAAAAATTATATTTTACACGTTCTTTTCGCAAATACAACCGCTTGTGCCGCAAGGCGCTGTCAATCACAATTCGCTCGACAAAAACGCCAAAAATTGCCGAAAACGTGATGATGTGAGCAGAAAAATTTCTCGGCTACCCTTTAGGGCAGGCAAGCAAGATGTCTGCCACGAAAATAATTTCATTAGACTTTCCAAGGTGCGATGTGGGCATCGCACCTTCCGATAAGTGCAGGAAAGTAATGCTATGCAGAGGCATGGGTAGAGTACAATTCGTAGGGGTCGATGCCTACATCGCACCTTGGATAGAAGGAACTAATCAAGGCTTCCCCTTGAGGGTAGCGAAGCGGCGCGACGGTAGTGAATGAACGTCCGGTGGACGTTCAGAGCCG
>CAVGRW010000018.1:0-23446 GCA_963631735.1 Bacteroidaceae bacterium
CGGTGCGCTTCTTTTCAACGCTCTTTTTCTTCTCGATAAGCCGCAGATTTTCTTCTTTGACCCTTGTTTTCATCGTTCCCATCTGAACGGTAACAAGGCCTTTTTTATCCTTTAGCGTAACAACAGTCGCTTCGTTTCCGATGTCAGCTATTATTACGGTATCGCCGATTTTAAGCGGTCTCGGCAGAACATAGTCCTCGTCGTTGCTGAGAGAAACTATCGGGTCAGACGCCGTGTCGATCGCATTGAGATCCTTTTTGATGACCGCCCTTGCACGGCGAGCCATCTCGGCGGCGTTCTTCTCCTTTGCCTGCTGTTTTTTGAGCATTTCAAGGTCGTTGAGCAGCTGATATGCTTCACGCTTCGCCTGCTCGGTGATTCTGACCGCCTGACCCTTGGCGTCCTCAAGCTCCTTTTGCCTGAGCGTTTCGATGTCCGCCTTCAGCTTCTGAGCCTTTTCAAGCTCACGGTCGGCTTCCTCACGGATTTTTCTTGCTTCCTCACGCTCTTTTTCCATCTTCGCACGGCTCTGCTCAAGCCTGTCAACAACGTCCTCAAAGCGAACATTTTCGTTGGAAACAAGCTCCTGAGCATGCTCGATTATTTCATCGCTGATTCCGAGCCTTTTGGAAATCGCAAAGGCATTTGACCTGCCCGGAATTCCTATAAGAAGCCTGTATGTCGGCTTGAGCGACTGAACGTCAAATTCACAGCTGCCGTTAATAACACCGGGTGTCTGCAATGCATATGATTTCAGCTCGGCATAGTGAGTCGTCGCCGCAATTTTTGCGCCCTGATTGCGAAGCTGTTCAAGAATCGAAACCGCAAGCGCCGCACCCTCGATCGGGTCGGTACCTGCGCCGAGCTCATCAATGAGCACAAGGCTTTTATCGTCGGCAAGCTCGAGAATTTTAACTATCTTCGTCATGTGCGACGAGAACGTCGAAAGTGACTGCTCGATGCTCTGCTCGTCGCCGATATCGGCAAGCACATGGTCAAAAACGGAAATTCTGCTTCTGTCGTCAACGGGAAGCATAAGTCCGCACATCGCCATCAGCGACATAAGACCGATCGTCTTTATCGAAACGGTTTTACCGCCTGTGTTCGGACCCGTGATAACTATTGTGTCGAATTCCGTACCGAGGCTGATGTCAACGGGCACGACCTTGTTTTTGTCAATCAGCGGATGTCTCGCACGTCTCAATTCGATTATGCCCTCGTTATTGAGCTGAGGAACGCTCGCCCTCATCGCATAAGCAAGCTGAGCCTTTGCAAAAATGAGGTTCAGTTCGACCGCACATTCGTAGCTGCTCTTTATCGAATTTGCGAAGCTGCCGACATTCGCCGAAAGCTCGGCAAGGATGCGGTCGATCTCGTCCTCCTCCTTATTTTTGAGGAGCTTAATTTGGTTATTCGCCTCAACTATCGGCATCGGCTCGATGAAAACCGTTGCGCCGCTCGACGAGGTGTCATGCACAAGACCCGGCACCTCTCCCCTGTACTCGTTCCTGACGGGGATAACATAGCGGCCGTTTCTCATGGTTATGATATTATCCTGAAGATACTTTGATAAATTTGAATTGTGCGTATATTTGCCGAGCTGATCTCTGACCTTGGACTCCTGCGCGCGAATTTTTCTTCTGATATCGGCAAGGGTCGGCGAAGCGTTGTCGGCGATCTCCTCCTCGGAGATAATAGCCGTTGTTATCGAATCCTCAAGGAATCTGTTCGGCATGAGTGCATTGAAATACACGTCAAGCACGGTCGCAACGCCCTCATTTGTGCTTCTCCACTGCGAAATCGTTCTGATGACATGGAGTACGGACGCAACATTGAGAAGCTCTTTAAGACTGAGCGTACTGCCTGCGTCGGCACGGTAGAGTGCGTTATTAACATTTATAAGACCGCCGAATGCAGGACCGCCGAAGCGTGCAAGGAGCATGTGTGCGTCCCTCGTCTGATTCATAAGCGCCTGCGCCGACGCAAGGTCGGTCTGCGGTTCAAGGCTCAGAGCAGCAAGCCGAGCATCCTCGCATGAGGTATGCTGAGCCAGCAGCTCAAGCACCTTATCCAGCTCAAGTGCCGGATACTGTCGGTTCATTTTGCTCATCCTTTCATATGGCAACACCTTAATTTTGCTATATTGCCATTGCTTTGTAAAAATCCAGTGTTTTAAATTTTTTCGATGTCTGCGTCAGCAGAAATCTTTCCGTCACCTCGCCGAGCATCTTCATGCTCTCCTCTCCGAGAGTGAACGAAAACAGCTTTTCGTCCTCGCTGTAGCAGATGTGCCTCATCGCACGGAGCACTCCCGACGGGAGCATTATTCCCGAGTGCTTATGTCTGCATTTTTCGCAGAAGATGAGACCCTCAACGGGACTGAAAAGAAAGTCGCCGTCGTATTCCTCGCCGCAGTCGCCGCAAACAACGAGGTCGGGCATGTAACCCGAAAGACAGAGTAACCTCAGCTCAACAACGGCTTTGAGCTGAGCCTGCGGTCTTTTTTTGTTCATCAGCATATGTAGAGCGTTGAGAATGAGCCGCAGATATTCGTCGGCGTCGTCCTCAACGGGAGCAAGCTCGCCTGCAAGCTCGCAGAAATACTGAGCCAGCGCAAGAGCCTCAATGTCGTTCCTTAAATCAAAAAATATCTCCTTGGGCTGAGCCTCATCGACCGAGTAGGCGTCCCTGCCCCTGTAAATAACATAGCTTCCGTAGGCAAAAAGCTGAGTTGCGCTCTGCGACCTGCTTTTTATCCTCTTGGCTCCTCTTACAAAGGCTCTGATAACGCCGTGGTCACGGGTGAGCAGAGTTACAAGGCGGTCATCCTCGCCCGTCTGCTGCTCCCTGATTATCAGTCCGTCCGTCCGAAACTTCATTCTTGTTCTCCTGTGTTGAAATATGCTTGTATTGAAGATAGTCGCAAATCTTTCCGCTCGATGCGAATTTATCCCATGCGGCAAGATCCTTAAAACTGTTATTCATATAAAATCCCTCCAAATAAAATTATTTGCAGGGATCAGATGTTTATTTATTTTTCACGGCGGTAAAAATATCCACCGTCATTTTGATGCCCGTTTTTATCAGTCGAGTCCGAAATTGTGGATAAGACCCTCTCTGTTGCGCCAGCCCTCTTTGACCTTGACCCAACAGCGCAGATTGATATGACACTGGAAGAATTTTTCCATGTCCTCCCTCGCTCTTGTGGAAATTCGCTTGAGCATAGCGCCGTTTTTGCCGATTATAATTCCCTTGTGGCTGTCCTTTTCGCAATAGATAACAGCCTCGATATCCATGATGTCGGAGTCCTCACGCTCACGCATTTTTTCAATGCTGACCGCAACGCCGTGCGGAATTTCCCTGTCAAGATTTCTCAAAAGCTTTTCACGGATTATCTCCGCCGCAATAACACGCTCGGGCTGATCCGTCAGCGTATCCTCGGGGAAGAAGAACACGCTTTCCTCGGCAAGCTTTTTCATTTCTCCGAGAAGCTCGTCCATGTTTATTCCCCTGAGTGCCGAAACGGGAACGACCGCTTCAAAATCGTATGTCTTTGAAATTTCGAGAATTCGTGCCATCAAAACTTCCTTGTCGGGAAGCGTATCGACCTTGTTTATCGCAAGGATGACGGGCATTTTCAGCTTCTTGAATTTTTCGATAAGCTCAAGCTCGGCAGGTCTCAGCTCACCCTCGGGTTCAACGACGAAAAGGCAAGCGTCAACGCCCGAAACACTGTCCGAAACAGCCTGAACCATCTTTTCGCCGAGCTTCGTCCTTGGTCTGTGGAAGCCGGGAGTGTCTGTGAAAACGAGCTGAGTATCGCCCTCTGTCAGAACGCCCATAATCTTGGTTCTCGTGGTCTGCGGCTTGTCCGAAACAATAGCTATCTTCTGACCGAGCAGACGGTTAAGAATCGACGATTTGCCGACGTTCGGGCAGCCGACAATGGCAATAAATGCGGTTTTTGTCATCAGTTGTCCTCCGAATAGTAGCTGTCGTTTCTCTTGAGTCCGAGCTGAGTGAGAACAGCCTCTTCCTTTTCACGCATACGTACTCTTTCAAGTCCCTCCGCCTCATGGTCGTAGCCCAAAAGATGGAGCATTGAATGTACCGTAAGGAATGCGATCTCACGCTGAAGCGAATGACCGTAGAGGTCAGCCTGCATAACGGCATGCTGCATGGATATCACGATATCACCGAGAATTTTTGCGCCCGTGTCATGGTTGATGTCGTAAACGCCGTTCTCGCCGAGCGGGAAAGAGAGCACGTCCGTGCTTCTGTCAACGTGTCTGTACTCACGGTTAAGCTCATGAATGATCTCGTCATCGACAAAGCGAACGCTTATCTCCGCCGAGCCTTCAAAATTTTCGTTGACAAGCACCGCATTGCAGCAGCGGCGAATCAACATTCTTACACCTGTGGGTATCTTAACTTCCTTCTGATCGTTTGTGATAATTACTTTAATCTTATCGCTCATCGTCTTTTCTTTGCCTCCTCATATTTTTCGTACGCCTTGATGATGTCCTGCACCAGCTTATGACGTACAACATCCTTCTCTGAAAATCTTACTGTTTTTATATCCTCAACATTTTTGAGTATCTTGGTTATCTCGACCAGACCCGAACGCTTTCCGTCGGGCAGGTCTATCTGAGTTATGTCACCCGTAACGACCATTTTTGAATTGAAGCCGAGACGAGTCAGGAACATTTTCATCTGCTCCGTCGTCGTGTTCTGCGCCTCATCAAGAATGATAAAGCTGTCGTCAAGGGTTCGCCCTCTCATGTATGCAAGCGGAGCGACCTCGATATTGCCCCTCTCCTGATATCTCTGAAAATTCTCCGCACCGAGCATATCAAAGAGTGCATCGTAAAGCGGTCTTAAATAAGGGTCAACCTTCTGCTGTAAATCGCCCGGCAGGAAGCCTAATTTTTCGCCCGCTTCGACCGCAGGACGTGTCAGAATAATTCTGTTGACCTCCTTGGCTCTGAATGCGCTGACCGCCATCGCAACAGCAAGATAGGTTTTACCCGTACCCGCAGGGCCTACGCCGATGACGATAGTGTTGTCACGAATCGCTTGAACGTATTTCTCCTGACCGAGTGTTTTCGGCTTAACGGGTCTGCCCTTGGTAGTCATGCAGATACAGTCGCCGTTCATGCTTTTCAGCTGATCCTCGCCGCCCTCGTCAACGAGAGAGGTAACGTATCTGACGTTCTGTTCGTTGAGCTGTTCGCCCTTGTTTATCAAATCGAGCAAACCGTTCACGGCTCTGACGGCAAGCGAAACGTTCTCCGCCTCGCCGCTTATCTTCATTTCCGCTCCTCGGCACACGACCGAGACGGAATATTTCTTTTCTATGTACTTTATATTTTCGTCGAAGCTGCCGAAAAGACTGACAGCCTGTTCCATTCTTTCAAAATTTATTATCTGCTCAAACAACCGCTTTACCTCCGCCCTTCGGCTGATATTTTATTAAAAGTAAATAAAATTTTTTCAGTCCTTTAGTATTATAACACAGTTTTATTAAAAAGTCACAGATTTAATTCTTAAAGTTAAACATAATTTTTAGCTAAATTTTGTGCAATATGTACACGTTGTCAATTGTAAAAGAACCTTGACGAAAAGCGGAATTTTTGATATCATTTTATAGACAGGAGTGATAAATGTTGAGTGATAATAAGAAGAAGAAATCGGACTCGGGATTTTTCACTGAAAAAATAACTGTTCCGTGGCTGATAGTCACAATTTTTTCAATGATTTCCTTTCTCGCTTTTCTTATCTCAATGTTTTTCGGAAAGTTCACTTCAATCTTTTTCGGAATCTTTATTCTTGCGATTGCCTCCGTGGTGTTGCTTGACGGAATTCACAAAAAGAAGGAAAACTATATTTCCGGAAATCTGAATTTCATAATGTTTGTTCTGTGCATTATCTGTGCAGTCATAGTTATGAATATGTAAACAGCTTTTTAGCTAACGCTAAAAATAAAAAATGGGGGTTACAAAAACATGAAAGAAACCATCATCAAATCGGTAACAGCCGTTCTCTGCGTTATCGCAGTCTGTGTTTCTTCCGTGCTTGCCATCGGCAAATACGGTGACGCTATGATTGAATCGGCAAAGCACACACCGGCAGCAGCAGCGAGCACCTCGGGCGGAAGCTCAACAACGGGCGGCAGTACCTCGGACGGCGCAACGGTAGACCCGTCGGCTACTCCAGACGCAACCACGCCTGATGCAAGTGCAGCAGACCCATCGGCAACACCTGACGCAACAACACCCGATTCGGGTTCTTCGACAGGCACATCAACAGGCGGTTCAACATCAACAGGCGGCAGCTCGGCATCGGCATCTGACCCGACGAAGTATTCCAAGGAGCAGGTAGTTGCTTATTACAACAACGCTATCAAGGCAACCGCAAAGGCTAAAAAGCTCACTGTCACAAAGAATGAGGCTATTTCAATCGTTGTTGATACAATGAAGCCGAACAGCAACACTCTTAAGAATATCATCAACGATAATGTTCTTTCAAAGTATGCAAAGCCGTCAACCTACAGCATGTCATTTGTCAACGGTGTTTCCTCAGACAAAACAAAGGCAGAGGATTATCTTCCGAGAACAAGACTTCAGCCGGCAGGCGTTAAGTCGGCAAGCATCACAAAGAGCGGTTCAAACTACGTTGTAACAATCGTTACTATCGCCGAAAAGACTACTCTTGAAAATCCGAAGCCGAAGTACGCCGATCAGTGTGCAGCTCCGCTTGATCTTGCAAGCGTTGACCTCGGACCGATCAAGGTTACTCAGGCGGATATCAACTATCCCGGAGTTACGCTTAAAGCAACGGTAGGCGCAAACGGAATGCTTGTTAACAGCTCGATCAACCAGCCGCTTAACGGCACAGGAACAGCAAATGTAATCGGTCTTAAACCGTCGGCAACTGTTCACGGCGCATGGACTCAGCAGAATACATACAAGTATTGATTTTAATTCAATAAAAAAATCCGACCTTTGATTTTCAAGGGTCGGATTTTTTTGCGGTGTGATGTGGGTATTCAGCAAAGAGTCCGATAAAGTGTTGTTTTGGGGCAGAAAAAATGCTCGCCTCCCCTGTAGGGGAGGTGTTGAGCGAAGTGAAACGGAGGGGTTAAAGTTTGATAAAACTTCCTGTCTTTTCGTAGGGGGCGGCCATTGGTCGTCCGCTTATATTTTTATCAGTCTTTGTCGGACGTGCACGCCCCTACTAAATCAAATTAAATTTCATTAAACTTTTCAATGCTTTGCAACGCAAAGCCACCGCTTCTTTTCACTCTTCATTATTCTCTTTTCTCTTAAACAAAGCCCCTCAGTCGGCTGCGCCGACAGCTCCCCTACAGTGGCGCCGAGAATAGTTTCTGCTAAAATTTTATCTGCCTTCCCCTTGAGGGGAAGCCTTGGTAAACTTCCGCTGACCTTGGGTCGATGTGGGCATCGACCCCTACGAATTGTGCTCTAACCATACCTCTGCGTTACACTACTTTTACGTACTTAAAATTCACATTACGGTCAAGCCTCCCCTTGGTTGATTCAAGGGGAGGTGTCGCATGAGCGACGGAGGGGTTAAAGTTTGATAAGGCTTCCTGTTTTTTCGTAGGGGCGACCATCGGTCGTCCGCTTATATTTTCATCAGACTTTGTCGGACGTGCAATGCACGCCCCTACTAAATCAAAGTTAATTACGTTAAACTTTTCAATGCTTTGCAACGCAAAGCCACCGCTTCTTTTCACTATTCACTTTTATCTTTTCTCTCGGAACAAACCCCTCAGTCGGCTACGCCGACAGCTCCCCTACAGGGGCGCCGAGAATAAGTTCCTGCTGAAATTTTAACAGCCTTCCCCTTGAGGGGAAGGTGGCACGACCTTGTGTCGTGACGGATGAGGTGGCGCAATTTCATCTCTTTATTTTAATAATATCAGACTCGAACTTTTCCACCTCATCACCGTCTTACGACGGAGCTTCCCTCAAGGGGAAGCCTTGGTCTGTTCCTGCTGACTTTTCAATGCTTTGCAACGCAAAGCAACTGCTTCTTTTCTCTCTTCATTTTTATCTTTTCTCTTGAATTCACGCTCTCTGTGCCCTCTTCATTTTCTTCCAGCTCACAAAGCCGTAGAGGTCATTAACAAGGAAAACAGCAAAACAAATTATGACAGATATATAAGATATATCCTGCATCGTCGCCATTGTCCAAAGGACAATCAGCACAATGTCGTTCGCCGCATAAGCGAGCGCATAGTATTCACTTCGGCGGAACGTTAGATAAACCGCCAAAAAGCTTGTTGTCACGGAAATCGTGCTCGGTATCATGTTCGCCGTGTTCAACGCATCGAGAATGAAATAAAAAACGAACGTAACAACAGCAGTGAGCGCAAACATGAACACCGCCTCTTTCTTGCCGAGATTATTTACCGTCACCTGCGCCTTATTGCCCTTGTACGGGTTTCTCAGCCAAGATATCAGCGCAAAGACCGCCATCGGCGCAGACATTCCGAGATAGGTTATCATCTCGCCGTAGTACCTGAACGTGTACGAAATATAGCCGTAGAACACGCTGAAAATAATTATCAGAAGCGGTCCGAGCGGATTGCCCTTGGCATTAAATATCAGAGACGTCACGCCAATAATTGAAGCCGCAAGCGTCACCCAGCTCTCACGGTCAAAAATTAAGAACGACACGGCTATTGCCAAAACCGACAATCCCCAGAGAAGAAGCTCGCCCGTTGTGAAATACCTTTTCTTTGCCATATTTTCCTCCAAAATAAAAAGCGTCCGCAGACACATCTTCAAAGACCTAATGATGTGTCAACGGACGCCGATTTGCGTCTCTACCCGGTGGCAGTGTCGGTATTATAGCATGGTATCATGCCTTTGTCAATACTTATTGCAAATTGTATTCAGCCGATGAATTAAGCTCTCGATGAACCGCTTTTCTGACGAAAATATAATAAACCAGCTGCATGAGAATCGTCGCTATCCACGAAACGGGATAGGAAATGAACAAATAGCCGAGTGTTCTGTTATGCGGGAAGAAGCAGTATATCCAGATAATTCTCACGCCGACCGTTCCGAGCAGGCAAAGAATCATCGGCACGGTTGAGCGTCCCATTCCACGAAGAACTCCCGGGAATGTATCCATAAAGCCACAGAGG
This sequence comes from Bacteroidaceae bacterium, assembly GCA_963631735.1. Classification (GTDB taxonomy): domain Bacteria; phylum Bacillota; class Clostridia; order Oscillospirales; family Acutalibacteraceae; genus CAG-488. Next base: position 9,179 of record CAVGRW010000018.1, read on the forward strand.
AAATACGGCACGGTCGTCAGCGCCAAAATCTCGACCGAACATTTTATTACGTTCGGATCGTCGGTATAGATGCTCGAAACCTGATTTCCGAAAACATAAGCAAGCACGCCGAGCGACAGGCAAACTATAACCTGAAGTATCAATCCGTCAACAAGCACCCTGTCCATTCGCTTCGGTTTTCCTGCGCCGTAGTTCTGACTTGTGAAGCTCATGCAAGCCTGCGTGATCGAGTTTGCGCCCATGTAAAGGAAGCTGAGAATATTGTTCGCCGCCGTATAACCTGCCATTGCGATCGAACCGAAGGAATTGACCGACGACTGCAAAAGAACGTTTGAGAAGCTGATAAGCGTACTTTGAATTCCCGCAGGTATGCCTATTCTGAAAATCTGACCGAGGTAAGCCCACTTTATTCTAAGCTTTTTAAAACGAAGCTGATAAACCGAGTCGGTCTTGTAAAGGCATATAATCACAAGCACGCAGGAAATCATCTGCGAAATGACCGTTGCGATCGCAACTCCGGCAACGTCCATTTTAAATTCAATAACAAGCAAAAGATTGAGACAGGCATTAACAACACCCGAAACAACAAGAAAAATCAGCGGTCTTTTGGTATCTCCGACCGCACGAAGTATAGCCGCACCGTAGTTATAAAGCATAAAAAACGGCATGCCGACAAAATAAATACGCATATAAAGCGTCGCAAGCTCGATAACGTCGGACGGGGTGTCCATCAGCTCAAGCGCAGGACGTGCAAAGAAAATGCCGACAAAAATCATTAAAATTCCGCTGATGAGCGCAGTCAAGATTGAAGTGTGCACGGTCTCCGACATCTCTTTATGCTTGCCTGCGGCATAGAAACGGGCGGCAAGAACGTTCGCACCGAGCGAAATTCCGATAAAAAGATTGGTCAGCATATTTATAAGCGACGATGTTGAACCGACAGCGGCAAGCGACTGACTTCCGCTGAAACGGCCGACGACTATAATATCAACGGCGTTGAACAGCAACTGCAAAATTCCCGACAGCATGAGCGGAATTGCAAAAGAAACCATTTTATTCATGATCGTGCCGTTGACCATATCAATTTCAAATTTATTCTTCGCCAATTATGATTTCTCCTTACATTTAGTAGAGAAATATTATAATACAGCCTTATTTAAAATTCAATAGCTTTTGACAAAAATAGCGCCGCACACGGTCGTATAATTCGCGGTCGGATAAAGTCGATCAAAAACAACCATGCACGGCTATGACACTATGTCCGCGTGGGAAATGTGAGACATAGGTATCAAACTCAATAATATAGAATCTTATAACAAATCACGCATCGGCGAAACCCGTTCAAAGCAAGGACTCGTTTTATTTTATGCTTTAACAACAGCCGATGAGCATCATGTATATATGAGCTTTTTTCACCCTTTGTGACAAAAAATCGGAGAAAAATTTTTACTTCTCCGATTTGCACAAACAGCGTGCCATATATTTGTTAAACATTGCTAACGGAAACTGCAATTTTCAGCAAAAGCGGGTTTGAAATATTGCCCGAAACAACATACTGATATCCCTCTTTTTCCCAAACAACACCATGCCCGTGTTCCGATTCGCCGAATTCAATATAATCTATCCCGTCGATCGTTGTCACTTCACTGTCCTTATATTCCGTGTTTATATCAATTTTTTTACTGTTTGATTGTTTTGTGATCGTAAAGAATTCATTTTCGCTCACATATTCCTTTGAGTGCTCATATTTGTTAGCGCTCTCATAATTCAAGGTAAATCCCTCGGGAATAAAGCCTAACCCGAAGTCCCCTGCCCTCTTATTTGCCGACTGACTGAACATAACGCTTGAATGATCGGGGAAATTAAAAATATTATACTTATACTGGGTATATCCGAGCGAACCTATAACGAGCAGGATCGCTATTATTGCCGCAATAAGAAGTATCTTTATCTGCTTCGTCAGCTTTATAACGGATTTTGATTTTTTACCGATTATCGAGTCGATCGATTTTCTCATTTCCGACTCCGTAATCATATAGCGGTCAATATTCTCCATTCTCAAAAGACCGTCGCAGCATGCCATAACCAATTTGTCGTCAATCCGCGGCAGATCCTTTGAGAGCTCGCCATCTATTATTCTGTTTAATTCTCTCTCTAAAGAACTGATATTTTCTTCCATTTTAAACCTCCGGTAAAATCGGATTTTTGTCAAGCTCAGTGAAATATTTTGAAAGAAAATACAAGCGCAAAGAAATACAGATGCTTAACAGACTTCGTTACCTTTCTCTTGAGCCGACTTTTTCGTGTTCGGAAATTGTCATATGTAATATCCAACTCTTCGGTTATCAAATTAACGTCTTTCTTTTCTATATACAACTTTATAAAAAGCTCTTTTTCTTTATCATTTAAAATATTCAATATTTTTTTCTGAACGTCGTCAAATATCTCGTCAACGTCAATATCTTTTTCGTCATTCTCCAAGCTGTCAATCGCAGAAATATCAACATCGTCGGCGCAAACAAAGCTGTTTTCAACGCCGACCGTTCTGAAGTATTCATGCAATTTGTTGTTTGCAACGGTGAAAAGCCAAGAACGGATATTGTTTTCCGACAGTTCATCAATTTTGTTCATAAAAAATAAAAAGGTTTCCTGCGTTATATCCTGTGCAGCTTCCGCATTTCTGCACCTTGAACAGCAGAATTTATAAATGTCGTGATAATATTTTTCAGCTATCCGCTCTGCCGATAACGACATTTTTCATCAGTCCTTGTTATTTAATGGCCCGTTTCCCTAAAAAAAGCAGCCGACATTTTAAATGTCGGTGCCGAAGAAATGCAATATAAAAAACTTTTTACCTGTATCTATCTGCGCCGATATATAATGTCTTTAAACTGTATAAAAGGAAAAGTTTAGAATATAATATCATTTTTTGCCGAAAATAACAAGTCAAAAAAAGAATTTTTTATAAATTTATTATAGCACATTCGATATTTTTTCACTCAATCACCTGCTTCATTGCAAAAATATTCCGATGTGGAAATATCAAGCAATATCAGTTTTTAAGAATTTGTCCGCTTATCGAAAATCCAACCGTCCGAAGCCATATTCATGTCCGTAAATATAATTACTTGTATGCTCCCGGCGAATTTATTTAATCTATCGGAACAGTCTCGAACCGAAGCAAGGCGAGCACCCTTGAGTGCGCAAAGTTTTTCGCAAAGCAGGAGAACGATCTTCAAAGCATTTAAGCTCTCGGTATCTTGCTTTTTACGGTAAAGCTTTATACGGTTTCGGATAATTTAATCGCTGTAACACAAATCCACCTCCGGAAGTGACAGAACAGCATCCGGAGGCGGACAAGAACACGTTTGATTGTCTTAGCGGCATTTTCGGCGATTTTTCATCATCTTCGATTTTATCGCTTCAATGCCGACCGCCATTATATGTTTTATATTTTAGAAACTAACTTATCGCAAACCGAACAGTGCCAGCAGGCGATCCCAAAAAGACAGATGCTCCTCTTTGACGGGAACAGAAGCGGGTTTCGGCAGTTCCACACCGTCGGTGGAGATAACGAACTGCACGGAGCTGATGTTCTCGTTTCGGCTGTCGGTAAATGAAACCGCGTCATAATCGGAGCTGTTGTACTTTTCCGTCATCTCATCAATTGTATCCTGCATTTTGCCGGGAATCTGACTGACTCCATCGGTAAATTCGTTCATGCCGTCTGCAAAAGTCCCCGCACCGTCGGTCAGAGAGCTCGTGCCGCCCGTGTAATCCCGCAAACCGTTGTGGAACTCACCGTAGTTTCCGTCCAAAGTGCTAATTCCCTCGGCATAGGTGCAGAGTCCGCTGTGAAAATCAGCATATCCTGCGGAAAGTTCGGCAAGTCCGGAACGAAGCTGATCTATCATTTCCTCTATATCCGCATCGCCCAAAGAATCCGACATGGAGCTCGACATTGTATTCAACGCTGCCGATACCGCTTCGATGCCTGAAAGAACAGATGTTTCACCGTCCGCATCAAGCGCACCGCTCACCGCCTGAAAAGCGGGTTTCACTTTGCCCCAAACGGCAACCAATGTCTGATACTGCTTGTAGGTTTGCAGAAGCTTACGATATCCCGATAATGCAGTGGAGTCAGCGGCGCAGGCAGCCTGCATAGCTGCCAGCTCCTCAAGCGTCGGCGCAGATGCGGCTCCTTTTTGCACAGCGCCGTCCATCGTCTGATAAGCGAGGTCGAAGCCTTCCTTCAATTTAGTAAGCCCTGCCGACACTTGATCCAGCGCCTCGGAAAGCTTTTTCAGTCCGTCGGGGAGCTTGGAAAGCTCGGAGAGACCGCTGAGGTCCGCCTGCGCCAATTGAGCGCCGATAGTTGACAAAGCACTGTTAAACTGCGTCGAAGCATCAACGATCGACTTTGAATTGCTGTTCAAGGCCGAAAGTCCGTTTTGAATCTGTGAAGAACCGTTCAGTACAGAGCCGCCGCCGTCATTCAGCTTGCGAATTCCGTTCAACAGCTCCTTGGCTCCGTCGTTAAGCTGCTTTGCGGCATCGGTCAATTCCGAAAACTGACCGGTCAGGTCGTCGGTGTCAAAGCCGTCCATATCCACGCTGATGCTGTACGGAACGGCGGCAACCGAGAAGCCGGACATGGAAAAATTCTTGACATCCGCTTCGATAGTGAAGTCGGCATCTGCACCCGGCAGCACGGTAAATGAAAGCTGTGTACCGTCTCCCGCATCCGCTATGGTTGCGCCCGAAGCCTGAATGTTGTCACAGGTGTCGTTATCCAGCGTCAGCGACACCTGCATTACATAGTTATCGCTGAACGAAGCGGCAGCATTTGGATTTTTCTTGCCCTGAAAGCGGATATTCAAGGCACCCGACTTACCGCCCAGCTCTTTCGGCGTGACGGTCTTGCCGTCCAGCGTGTAAGTAATTCGGAAATTCCAAGGCAGCTGAGCTGCGGTCATATTTCCCTGATAGTAGAAATTTCCGATCTGTGCCGAAAAGCTGACAGCACCGTTTTTCAAAGTAAGACTGTCGGTGGTAGACAGATTTGTTACATCGGAGAAGCTGCCGTAATCGGTGATTTCTCCCGCCCTTTTTACATGAAAATGATTGACAATATAGGCTCCGTTCAACGTGCCGTCGGCACCCAAACGAGCGTAGACATTCTCCGTCTTGGTGTAGTCTGCATTTCCGACAGCTGCGGCGGACGATGTCGGCGATGAAGCACTTCCGTTATCATTTCCCTGTGCGTAAGCGGTGCTCACTGTGCCGAGGAGTAACACCGTGCTGAGTAAAACGGCGGCACCCTTTTGAAATTTATTCCGAAACATTTTGAAGTTCCTCCTTCTTCTTTTTTCTAAAGTGAAATGTGGTGCGAGGGATCAGCGAGTCGATGATAAGCAGGAATGTTGGCAGAAGCAGTACCACCATCAGGATCGCCAGAATAGCGCCTCGGCAGATAAGACCGCCCAGCACCTTGACAACTTCATTGGATGATGACCAATTCAGGCAGAAGCCCGACAGCGAAAGCGTTGCCGCCGAAATGAGGATCGAGCCGAAAACATCCCCCAGTGTTTTGATCATAGCCGGTTTCTTTTGCAAAGTTTTGCGATTTTTAAGATATGTGTTTGTCAGCAGAATAGCGTAGTCAATGGTAGCACCCATCTGTACCGTACTTATTATCAAGTAACCCAAATAGCTGAGACTGTTGCCCATGAAATACGGGATGCACATGTTCAGCCAAATAGAGCACTCGATGGAGAGAATAAGAAAAATCGGCATCAGCCAGTTTCGGGTCATCAACAGCAAAATAAGATATATGCTGACCACCGTTACGGCAGTTACTACAGTATTGTCATGCTGCACACAGGTTTTAATATCATACATATTTGCGCTCTGTCCGCAGAGATACCATTGATTCGGGTAGTATTTCTCGGCGGTCTGCTGAACACTCTCCACCATAGCAAAGGCTTCGTCACCCTCATAGGCGCAGTCCGAGGATAGAATGATGCGTGCGTAATCGTCCGAATAGAACTGCTCCACAATGGAGCTGTCCAAATAAGCGGCAGGGATCTTGTTGCTCACCATTGTCGCATACGATGTAACGGAGGTGATATGGTCGAGGTCGTTCAGCGCATCGCACATTCGGACCTCTTGGGCACTGTCACCTCTCGGCACCAGCAGCACGGCGCTGTTAGTAACGCCAAATTCCTGCTCAATATCCCAGGTTTCGCTTCCTTCCACAGTCTTTTCGCTTGAACCGTAGAAGTAGCTGTTGCGGCTTTGACCCAAGAACGCCGGGAGCATCAGCAGCAGAATCAGACAGAATACAGGAATACGAATTTTAGAGATACCCTTGCCGATATTTCTAAATGTCGGTGTCAGGCGGCGATGCTTTGTCTTTTCGATGAGCTTGTTGCCGCATAGAAGCAATGCCGGGAAGAATACCATTACGCTGATAAAGCTAATGAGGATACCGACTACAAGACTGATACCCATATCCGCGCCTATCTTGAAATTCATAAATAGCAATGCTACGAAGCCAAAAAGCGTGGTCAGCATACTTGCGCCTATGGAATTTACCGATTCGGTCATGGCATGGTACATCGCCTGCTTTGGAGCAAGCCCTGTCTTTTTGTAATTTTCAAAGCTGTGTGACAGGAAGATCGCATAATCCAGCGATACGGCGATCTGCAAAACCGGTGCGGCGGCCAGTGTAACAAAGCTGATCTCGCCTCGGAAAAAATTTGCGCCCAAATTGATAAGCACCGGCGTGCCGATGTTCATCAAATAGAAGAACGGCTCTATCCAGCTTTCTGTAACGAGAATCAGAATAAGGATCGTGACGGGAATTATAAGGATTATGGCCTTCATAGCTTCTGAAACCGCCATATCCTGAGATGCAGCCTGATCGGCCGCAGAGCCGGACACCTTGCAATCTCCGACAGCACTTCGTATGGAAGCGATAGCGTTGCGCTCCTGTCCGTCCTCTACGGAAACCATATACAGCGCATTTCCGCCTTTATAATAGGTCTCCACCGTCGCCGTGTCCTGCACCTGAAGCGGCGTTTGCAGGTTCACGGTATCATCCAGCCAAAGCACCGATTTCACATATTCGGCGTTTGCGATTTGACCCTTGATTTTCAGCGCCTGAGTCAGGCTGACATTCTCAACCATGACATTCAGGTTCGGAAGCGGCTGGTCAAATTCCTCCTGCATCAGGTTCAGCGCCTTGGTGGAGTTTGCATCCTCGGGCAGGTAATCCATCATGTTGTAGTTTACCGGTGTCAGCAAAAACAGCAGTACGCCTACCAGCGATACTGCCACAAAGATAATTATGATTGACTTCTTATGTCGGTCAACAAATTCGGATAGCCATCTCAAAACATGTTCTCCTTTCATATTCAACACATAGAATTATAATGAACAACTGTTGACTTTCGTTCATGTGTGTATTATACTAAGCAAAAAAAGAGAACGCAATATTCAATTTCGGACAGTTTGTTCATTCATGAACAGATGTGTGAAAATGTGTTTGAGAAAGCGGTGAATTCATGAAAAATTCAAAAATAGACCGACGCACGAAGTATTCACTCCGAGTCATTCGGTCTGCAATGTTTGAGCTTTTGGAAACCAAATCGCTGGATTCCGTTACCGTCACGGACATCTGTGCTAAGGCCGATGTCAACCGCGGTACTTTTTACAAATACTATCGGGATGTGTATGACCTGTTTGAAAAAACGGAGGATGAATTTATCGAGGAGATCCATGCTCTTTTTGAAGATACAAAAGCTACAGGCTCCGGGATGCCGGATTTTTTCATCAGCGTGTTTCGTATTCTTTCCGAAAACAAGGAGCTGGTACAGGTGGCTCGAAATCGGGAGTTTACCGAACAGTTTACGAAAAAGCTGCTGGTATTCGTTCTTCCTCAGATCAATCAGCTGATTACCAATGCCGATCCGGGCGCTTCCGAAGAAAAGATTCGTTTCCTTTCCGAGTACATCATGGGCGGCTGCACTCGTGTTGTGGCGGCATGGATCGGAGAAAACATGCAGATTCCCGCCGACCGTATGGAGCGGTACATCACGGAGTTTATCAAAAAGACTTTGCAAATAGACTAATTTCACGTCGGAAATGAGTCTATATAGGATACCGATGACCAATGCACTCTGCAATATTGGATTATCAATATTTTTATTTTCCTCGCACCTCCGCTTAATTTTTGAGCAACAGACTACGGTCACATCATCTTTCTCGTCATATGGATCACAATCAGTACAATATAAGCTCTTTTTTAGACAGGAGTGGTACAATAAAAAAAGAGCCGGTAACCGTGCGCGACTATATGATACTATGCCCGTGTTGGTGTCGGGAGAACATAGGTATCAGCTTTAATAATATAAGCTGTGTGATTTTATTTCACTTTACAGCTCTTTCTTTTAGTGGTGTTTTAGCAAAATTCTACTTGTTTTCTTTTACTCCCTCAGCCGGCTTCCTTACAGTGGCGCACACGATTTTGCTTCTGACCCTGGGCGATGGGCATCGACCACTACGGTTTTGATATTATTGGGTTGCAATACACGGTTGTGGTTACGTTTGGAAATGAGTCGTAATTCAGCAACCGTGCACGGATTTATGATACTATGTCCGAGTTGGTATCGGGAGAACATAGGTATCATTGACTTTTCGGAGGGAATAATGCCGCAATATGTTATCCCCTCAAACTTAAAAAAGTGTTTTTCACAATAAAAGCCGCATATCATTTAAACAATTTTTGGCGATTATCAAAATGGATCATATTGATTATTTTTTTGATTTCTTCTTTTTTTCATCGGGCAAATCCATTTTAAATTCAATTTTACCGTGTTGCCATTTACCCTTCACATACTCATTCCATCGAATACCCTTGTAGTTAACCCACAGGAAGAAAATTGTTGTTATTCCCAAAAATACTTTTACTATAATATCAACGGCTAATATTTTCTTTCCTAATATTAACAAAATAACTTGTACAATAAAAAGAACAAATCCACAAATAGCGCAAACCCAATCTGCAATTATTATTTTTTTCATCTGTTCCTTATACGCACATTGTTCTCTTAATTCTTTATCAAAATAAGTAAGCATAAAGAACCTTTTTCTCCAAGAATATGTTTTAGGATATACTCTTTTTTTAAATCTGTTTGTCCCAAACTGATTAGTAAAGAGAAAAAACTCATATATGATTTTCAAGCCATAATGTGCGGCAAATATCATAAATAAAGTATAAAAAGCATCACTCAGTTAAACCGCCTCCTAATTTTATACAGTAATTTTTTATAACTACTGCTTACCTTATTATATAGATAACCTTGAGCTACGTTTAAAACCAATTTGCCGGTCATTTTCCTCGTCGAACGAAGATAATATCTTGCTTGCTGTACAGCTTTTCCTTTATATGCGCTAACAGCTGCTTTAAGATTTTTCTTTTGCCAAACCGCTTTAAACGTTTTATAAGTTTTCTTTACCGTTCCTTTACCCAAATCCGTTGCCGACTTGCTTCCTGCTCCCTTTTCAAAAGAAGTAACCGCTCCTACTAAAGTTTCATAAGCAATTGATGTATAATCTATTTCCTTACCCTCACAGTGGTAATCCGTTATTTGATGTAAAAGTTCTCCACCGCCCGACAATACTGCGTTGACTCCAGATGAGGTAAATGCCCCCATACCGGTCATTGCTAAACCTCCGCTGACAGCACCGGTAATAAATGATATTCCAAAATGAGCCCATGCTTGATAGACATTACCGTCGGAGCGGTACGCATTTACCAAACCTTTTATGTCAGATAGTGAATTGAGGACACCTCCTATAACAGCGCCCACCACAATGTGCCACATTGTGCCTTCATCATCCACGCGGGAAACAGGATTATTATCACAATACGCAAATGAATTTTTATCAGTCAATGCTCCCGGCGTTGCTGCAGTAAATATCGAATCATCCGAACTAACAAAACGCTTAACCGCCGGATCATAATAACGAGAATTTACATAATACAATCTTGTTTCTGTATCATAGTAATATCCACGATAACGAATGGGGTTGGTATCAGTTATGTTCTGTGTATCGGCTGATGTGGCATTTTCGGTTACTCTGCCCCAAGCGTCGTAATCGTAGGTTGTAACAAGCTCACCTGCGGCGTTGTAAATTTGTACGACATCGCCTCGCCAGTTGCAGACGAAATAGTAATCGTTTACTGTGCCACTATTATCTTTATACCTGATTCCCGACGGCGTTCCGTCTGCATCATAGAAATACCACAGCTCTTGGCTTGAACCGATTTTTTCGTACTGCAAGCGATTGCCGACATAGTAATACTTATGCTCAACACCGAATACGGTCTTTGAGGTTCGCAAGCCGTCAACATCGTAGGTAAAGCCGATGTTTATCGCGCCGAACTTCATTGACGCAAGCTGTCTGCCGTTCTGCCATGTGAGCGTGTAGCCTAAGCCTTGGTTAGTTCCTTGTAGCCTTGGGTCGATGTGGTCATCGACCCCTACGAAATATGCCTTTATCGAACCTCGTCGTAGGGTGCGATGACCACATCGCACCGTGGAAATTGAGCAAATCTTCCTTGCCGCCCCTTTAGGGGAAGTGGCTTCGGCAGTTTGCGCCAAAGTCGGAGGGGGTATATTCCAAATTTATCTTTATCCCCACCACCGCAAGCGGTCCCCCTCCCCTTGAATCATTCAGGGGGGCTTGATAAGTTGCTACAGATTTTCTATAAACCCATCAGTCAGCTTCGCTGGCAGCTCGCCCAAAGGAGGAGCCCACGCTTAACGATAAATTTATCTAACTTTACACAAACCCCTCAGTCGGCTACGCCGACAGCTCCCCTGCAAGGGAGCCAAGGTGGTTTCTTCTGCCCTTGGGTCGATGTGGGCATCGACCCCTACGATTTTGATATTATTGGGGTTGCCGTACACGGTTGCGGGTTACGTTTGGAAAGGAGTCGTAATTTGGCAACCGTGCACGGTTTTATGATACTATATCCGAGTTGGTATCGGGAGAACATAGGTATCATCTTGCAAGCAGAAAGAAACGGTATTAAATTTATTTTGAATGTTTAAATATCTTTATAAGACAAGGAACAACTACAACAATAGATAAACAACTAATTTCAAAAAACAATTTTGCCGTAAAATCACTTTTAGAAATTTGATAAACTGTTATATTATTATTTTTAACAATTTGAGTTTTAAATAGAAATGATTTAACTTTGAATGAATCTCCAACAGTATTTTTAAAGGAATTTTTTGAATATACATGATTTTCATATGAGTCTAATTGTTTGTCTAATACAGTACCATCCAAATTCATCAAATATGTATAATCTCCTGTAGAAAGCAATATATTATCGTTATCAATTGTAAACCCATATCCTCTACTTGTTGGAATTGAAATTTTCTTAACAAACTCGGAATTATTGTAAACATTAATTTTTCTATCGTATCCAACATACACAAACCCTTTTGAATCAACAGCTATCCCGTTTATTATAATATTGGCTTTCCCTGTTGCAACAGAAAAAAGGGAAAATCCAAGTAAAAATGCTATAATATTTACATAAAAAACAAGGAAAATAAGAAGATTCCTTTTTTCACTCCATAATTTTTGCATACAGTTTTTCCTCCAAATCATAAATATTATATGACCATAACATTGTATAATTATAATCAGCGTGGACCTCGGCCGGAGCAGCACCACAACCGCCGGACATAGTGATGGAATGATAAAGCTTTTGAACATCAATTTCGTCAACAAACAATTGATACTCTGCCCCAATCGGACCCATTGATCCACCAAATCCATAGGATTCTTTTGTTTGTTTCATTATAGTTGGTGCTGTTGTAGACGAAAAAGTCATACCTACAGAAGCTGATGGTGTTCCGGCATATATTGAACCTGTAAAATATATGCCTCGATTTCCTCTTTTATCATATGTTACCCCCGCAGATACACCAGCTCCAAAGCCACAATACGCTGAAGCACTTGCGCCAATAGATCTTGTTCCGACCCTATTCCTTGACTTTTGCGCAACTTTAACAACTTGATTATGAACAAAAGTCGCCACTTTTCTAACTGCCTTTTTAAATAGGGTTTTTATAATTCCATGTCCATTTAAATCAATATTATTTACAGGATTATTAGCTGAGTATTGGAATAAGTTTGTTGATAACAATTTCGACCCTATGTCTGTTTCATTGTCTGCATTCAAGAACCTTTTAACCGCCGGGTCATAGTATCTGCTCTTGAGGTAATAGAGTCTCGTTTCCGTATCGTAGTAATAACCACGATAGCGAATGGGATTTGTCTCGGTTATGTTCTGCGTATCGGCTGATGTGGCATTTTCGGTCACTCTGCCCCAGGCGTCGTAATCGTAGGTTGTAACAAGTTCACCTGCGGCGTTGTAAATTTGTACGACATCGCCTCGCCAGTTGCAGACGAAATAGTAATCGTTTACTGTGCCACTATTATCTTTATACCTGATTCCCGACGGCGTTCCGTCTGCATCATAGAAATACCACAGCTCTTGGCTTGAACCGATTTTTTCGTACTGCAAGCGATTGCCGACATAGTAATACTTATGCTCAACACCGAATACGGTCTTTGAGGTTCGCAAGCCGTCAACATCGTAGGTAAAGCCGATGTTTATCGCGCCGAACTTCATTGACGCAAGCTGTCTGCCGTTCTGCCATGTGAGCGTGTAGCCCCTGTATGTCAGCGGATTTCCTATCGCATCGTAGGTTATCGGCATGTCGCCGTATGACGTCAGCTTATTGTTTTGAGGGGATAATGCCGCAATATATTATCCCCTCAACAATTAAGAGGATCTTTTAAGCAAAAATCATATTTTCATTTAAGATATTTACATGCAATAGCTATAGGAAAAAGAACCGCTACTACAAAACACATTATAAATCGAAAAACATTAGCCCTAAGCAAGTGCTTCTTTCTATATTCACACAGACTCACATATTCCTCTATTGAAATATATTTAGTAAGATAAATATAATAAAAAATATCTAGTGCACCTTCAACTTTGCTTAATTGTTCGCCATTACCTTTATGAAATTTAGGATTTAGTTTCTCCAAAAATTCTATATCATTCCATTTCTTTTTTCTTCCATCTCGCCTATATTGTTCTGTAAGAACAATATAGGTATATCCCTCTTTTTTTTTTGATTTTTCAAAAACCAATATACAATCAAGATTGATATCAACAATTTTATAATCATTTTCATACATTCGATTTATGTATTTATAGAGTGAACATAACCGTGAAGAAGCAAACGGAAAAAATTTATATATTCTATTTTCGCTCATTACAAACCTCCTTTTATCTATGTGTAAGCTTTTTCCAAATGGAACGTGCCGCAGAAACAAATGAACCCAAAACCGAGCCTAAGCCTCTAATCGTATTTCTTCTTTTAATTCCGGCTCTTACAAATCGTTGCCCGGTTTTAATTGTTCCCTTAACCTTACTTGCGCCTTTTGTGGATGTTATTCCTTTAACAATCTTATTTTTACCTTTTGAGATAATCCTATCTGCCTGATTCATCGCAGAGCCAGATAATTCATTATAAAAATGTCCAGATAAAACACCTATTGACACAGACTCTACAGTATCAACTCCAATTTCAAACCAGTCAACATCTCCAAGTTTATAATTGTTATCTACAAGTTCAAGACCTAAGCTCGTAGCAAAAGCTATACCAGTATCAGAAACAACAGACCAAACCAATGGTAAGCCACAGGCTCCTAAGCCGCCTCCAACTGCTCCGCTTACTCCTGAAATAATAACCTTAACCAGTTCCTTTTTATTATGAACACCGCCCTGTTCAATAACTTGTGTAGTTGCACCGAGCACACCACCGACAGCTGCACCGATAACTACATTCCAAAAATCTCCATCACTATCAGCACGAACAACCGGGTTATTATCGCAATATGTAAAATAGTTTTTATCAGTAAGTCCTTGCGGTGTTGATGGAGAAAGGAAATCGTCATCAGCATTGAGCATTCGCTTTACAGCCGGATCATAATAACGAGAATTTACATAATACAATCTTGTTTCTGTATCATAGTAATAACCACGATAACGAATGGGATTGGTCTCGGTTATGTTCTGCGTATCGGCTGATGTGGCGTTTTCGGTCACTCTGCCCCAAGCGTCGTAATCGTAGGTTGTAACAAGCTCACCTGCGGCGTTGT
>CAVGRW010000019.1:0-23275 GCA_963631735.1 Bacteroidaceae bacterium
AATTCACAAAATATCAGAGAATGATAATCGACGAATTGCTGAACACGGAAAATCACGTCAGAGAAATAATTAAATAAAATAATCCTCAAAGCTCAGACCATCAAATGAGCTTTGAGGATTTTGTTAAATTCTGTTAAGATAATCAAGCCATTGACGGCTGATGTTTTCGATCGAATGTGTTTCAAGAAGCTTTCTTCCGTTTTCGGAGAGCTTCCTTGCAAAATCGGGATTTTCGATAATTTCAAGCATTGCCTCGCTGAGCTGTTCACTGCTTCCGACGTCCGTAAGTATGCCGCTCACCCTGTCCTCGATAAGCTCGTCGGGACCCATTTCGCAGCGTGTCGAAACGCACGGAACGCCCATTGCGAGCGCTTCGAGAAGTGCATTCGGCATACCCTCAAAATCCGACGAGAGAACGAAAACCGAGGCGTAATTTACAAATTTAACAGCCTGCGGGTCTGTTCCTGCGAGAATGATTCGGTCTTTCAAGCCGAGGTATTCGATCTGATTTTCGAGATCCTCTTTTTCCTCGCCCTCGCCGAAAATGAAAAGCATGTAATCGGGAATTCTGTCTGCGATTTTCGCAAAGGCGTCAATGAGCAGATCAAAGCGTTTGAGCTTTATCAGCCTGCCTGTTGCACAAATTATTTTCTTGCGCTCGGCGGGAGGGGATAGGGAATAAACCGTCTCGTTGAAAATTGCATTGGGAATGATTATATCCCGCTCGCTTTTCTTATTGCCGAAAAATTCTGCGGCTCTGCGTGTCTGAAAAACATAGCCGTCCGTGAAATTATAAAAGAATTTTCTCAAAAAGGTGTTGAGCTTCGTAGCTTTGTATTTAAACGGATTGCTTCGCTCGGTGCCGACGGATTTTGTTTTTGTGAACATAGTCGCAAGCACCGTGTACCACGTCATGGCAAAGCTCATGCCGATCAGAACATCGAGCTGCAACGATTTGACGAGCTTCCTGATCAAAAAAATTCTTTTTATCGAGCCGAAAAGCCTTTTGAGCGAAGCCGATTGTTCAAGCTCTCCGAGCTCGGCTGTGTGAACGGTTACAAGCTCTTCAAGCGGATAAAAGCTGTCACTGCCGTTGAAAGTTATTATCTCAACGTCCTGCAAATGAAGCGCAAAGTAATTCGCAAGCGAAACCGTTGCCCTTTCCGCTCCGCCCGAGGATAGATCTTTTATCAAAAATCCGATTTTCATTTAATCACCAAGCTTTTTGAATACTTTGGTTTTATCGAGTCCGATATAAAGCAGAATTCCGAGAGTGTAGCATACAACGACCTCGCCGAGTGCGACTCCCGATGCCGAGGTGAAAAATCCGACGATTCCTGCCTGACCGGGTGTGAACATCATTATTTCCGCTCCGATGATTATTCCGTTGAAAATCGTCGGGAAAATCAGCGAGAGCAGGGGAATGTTCTTGAATTTAATGTTTCTTGTGAGTCTTGTCGCCAGCGCGGCAAGCACGGTCGCAATCGTTCCGAGGAGAATGTCGATAGGTCCGTAGGGACTGCCGATATTGGCAATGACGCACCCGATCGCAAGACCGGGAACCGCCGCCGGGGTGAACACCGGCAGGACTGTCAGCGCCTCGGAAATTCTGAACTGCGTTGCGCCGAAGGAAAGCGGTGCGACGGCGTAAGTCAACGCCGCATAGATCGCCGCAATCAGCGCAGCCTGTACGGTGTAAGCCGTACCTTTTTTCATCTTCTTCATTTTTTTAGCTCCTTAGTTTTATTTTAAGTCAGGATGGTTTCGAACTGACTTTTGAACTTTAGTAACTGTTGGTTAAATCATAGCATAATTCTCAGCGGCTATTTTGCCGCTGAAACCGCCAAAAATACTCGTTAATACACAAAGTATTGCCTGCGTTTTTTGACGCTTTCAACAACAAACTATCTCGCCGATAATTACACTCTGATTTAATCAGCAGTTACTTGAAAATAAGATATTTTAATTTCTCTATGCATTGACTGCAACGTGACTGCAACGGGAAAAATTATTTATTGAAAAATCGCACAGAGCTCCTTTATCGAATCAACGCAGACATCGGCTTTGATATCCGATTTTTCGTATATTTCGGGGGTTGTAACTCCTGTTAAAACACAGGCGGTTTTCATTCCGTGGCGAACGCCGAGGGCAATATCTGCGGCAAGCGAATCGCCGATAAAGCATATTTCGTCACGTCTGCAATGCAAAAGCTCCGTCAGATAATCCGCAGTGTAGACCTCGGGCTTGCCCATAACGAGCGGTTCAACGCCCGTACAGGTGGAAAACAGTGCCATCATCGAGCCTGCGTCCGGCATGTAGTCGTCGCCCATCGGCGCCTTGATGTCGGGGTGGGTGACAATGAACTTTGCACCCTTTATAATATAATTGCAGCCCTTGCGTATCTTTTCGTAATTGAGCGTATCGTCAAGACCGAGCACGACGATATCGGGCATGTCCTGCGTGAGCGGAATCCCCGATTTTTCAAAATCGTAGAGCAGACGGCTGTTGCCGATGAGATAAACGGATTTATCGGGATAGTTCTTTTTGATATAATTTATTGCAACATGAGTCGAAACGATTATTTTTTCCTCGGGGACGGGGAAGCCCATTTTGACAAGCTTTTCGAGGCAGACCCTTGAATTATTCGACGAATTGTTGGTCAAAAAACAGAAATCCTTTCCGTTCTCAATGACGAGATCAAAGAATTCCTTTGCGCCGTCGATAAGCTCGTTGCCGAGATAAACCGTTCCGTCGAGATCGGCGACATAATATTTTACATTCTTGAATATTTCTTTATCAAACATAGTTAGCCTCTTTCGGGAAAAAATATGACCGTAAAATTATAGCACAGACCGTATGTTTTGGCAACCGAAATGACAAAATAATACACAAATCGACATTTTTCGAGGATTTTTTAAAAAATAATAATTTTTTTCTGTACTTTTTAAATTATATATGTTATTATATTTCCAGAATGAAATTGGGGTGAATATTGTAATGACAAATCCGCCGAATCCGGAGCTTGGAAAAAAGCTTCTCCAGCTTAGAAAAGAATTTAAAATGACACAGGACGATGTTGCGAACATTCTCGGAATGAGCAGAACGTCTTTTTCAAAATACGAGAACGGAATTGCAAATCCGCCGCTTCAGGTCATGAGAAAGCTTGCAAGCCTTTACAATGTAGGCTTGGAGTATCTTATCTTTGACGATAATACTTCGATCAAGCTCAATGATTCGCAGGAGGAGGACGTGGATTCCGCCGATTCCACTCTTGCGAGAATAACCGACCTCAGACCTGTTGAAAAAAAGATTATCTGCAAGTTCAGAACTCTTTCCGTTCCGGACAGAGATGAGTTCATCAAGGATTTTCTTTCCGATAATAAATAAGATGAATAACACTGCAGCGTATTTAAAATAATAAAAAGGGCAGAAACCTGATTCAAAAGGCTTCTGTCCTTTATTTTTTAGCTTATTTTACTTACAAGCAAGACGTAGCATGCTCTTATTGTTCGTGAGCCTGCGAGTCCGTCAACCTCGATCTTCGCCGCTCTCTGCACCTGCTTGGTAGCTTCAACCGTGCCGTCACCGAAAATATTGTTGTCGTCAACGCCCTGCGTTATCACTTTCGCCTTTTTCAGCGAGATCAAAAGCTGCTTGTAGGCGTAAACGCCCTCGTTGGCGTCGCCCTTTTGGAAATATCCTCTTGTCATGTCGTTTCCTCCGATATTCTGTGATTTAATTTCTTCGTCGTTCTTTTTGCCGTTTATCAGTGTCGGATAATCAACGTATCCGTAGTTGAGGTCGGTACTGCCGTCGATTCCGTTCACCTTGCCCGATGAGGTGTACTGCCATATTCCGTATGACTTCTTGTAGGTGTTCTTGTCGTTATACTGAGCGACCCACTTGGCTTTTTTGTCATACCACGAATCGGTCAGACGGGTGTTGAACCAATTCGTGTTGGCATAAATTCCTGCCCAATAGCCTGCCTGCTCAATTCCGTCAACAAAGATTTTTGCCATTTTGAGAATTGTCGAATTTGACCGGCTGCCCGTTGTGGCTTCATCCTCAAGGTCATAGTAGACAGGGTAGGAGGGCTTTTTGCCTTTGAGCAGCTTAAGGCAGTTATCAAGCTCTCTTTTCGCTTCCTCAACCGATTCGGCATAGCTGAAATAGTATGCGCCCCACGGAATTCCGACCCGTTCACATTCCCTGACGTTGCGCTCAAAATACGAGTCAACGCCGCCGTTGCCGTAGCCGCAGCGAATGATTGCGAATTTAATCCCCGAAGCCTTGACCTTGTTCCAATCAATTTCCTTCTGCCAATATGACACGTCAACGCCCTTAGTTGCCATTTCTTTCGTCTCCTTTCAGCATTTTGTCTGCTTCCTGAGCCTTATCGGTGAAGCTGTTATTGTTCCACCACGACCAGACGGAGCCGATAACGGTCAGGATATACGTTGCGTATTCCTGCCATTGATCGACATCTATCGCTTCGCTTCTCTTGCCGAGGATAACGCAAAGCTGACTTATAAGTGCGAGCAGGAGCACAATCGTTCTTGCCCATGTCTGTACGGAAACACCTTTGATATTTATTTTTTTCATAGTTTACCCACCTTTCTGTTTCGGTACAAGCATATTTTAGAAAAAATCCGGATTTAAACCGAATTTTTCGGCATTTAATGATGTTTTGGGATAAACGCCGCCCTTTTCCGATAGGACGGCGTTATATAATATGCCGACAAAAAGGATAATATGACAAAATTTTACAGGCAAAAATTTTTGAAAACCGTATTGACAAATCAAAAAGGCGATTATATAATGTAACAGTGTTATATAACGGTGTTATAAAGAGGTGACGGTATGGCTTGTGAGGATAAAACGACGCTTGAGTTGATACTCAATGCGGCTAAGGAGGAGTTCCTTGAGAAGGGCTTCAAATCGGCTTCTTTAAGGAATATCGTCAAGAAGGCGGGCGTTACGACGGGTGCGTTTTACGGCTATTTTGCAAGTAAAAGCGAGCTCTTCAAGGCGCTTGTCGATGAGGAATACAACTACACGATGTCGGCTTACAAAAAAGCTTTGAGCGATTTTGAAAGCCTTCCGAACGAGGAAAAGCCGTCGCAGATGGGCAATGCCGGACGTGACTGCATGAATCGGATGATATATTATTTCGACAAGCACAGAGATGCGTTTAAGCTCATTCTTCAATGCTCCGAGGGTACAAAATATGCTTTCATGGTTGAAGAAATGATTGAAATGGAGCTTGACGGAACACGCAAATATTACGAGGTGCTTAAATCGCTCGGCAATGAGGTTCCGTATATCGACCCGAGGCTCGAGCACATTCTCGTCACGGGAATGATGAACGCTTATTTTGAGATAATGATTCATGATATGCCGCTTGATAAAGCCGTGCATTATCTCGGTGAGCTGAACGATTTTTACACCGCAGGCTGGATCAAAATTATGGGGCAGTGATGCTCTATAATTTTTAATCTGCAGTTAGCTTCCGCTAACCGATTTACAAGTAAATAAAGAGAGTAAATCTCTTAAAAAAGTGACTGCCGAACTGAGCGGCGGTCATATAAGGAGGCAATTAACTTGAAAAAGCAATCAAATCTTAACCGGCTTCTCGGTTATGCCGGTAAACGAAGGATCCTTACATATCTTTCATGGATCCTTTCGGCGGCAAGCGCTTTAATTGCGCTTTTGCCGTTCTGGTACATTTGGCGCATACTCAAAGATGTTATCGAGGCTGCGCCCGATTTCGGCAAGGCGACAAATGTAACGCACTACGGCTGGATGGCGGTTCTCTTTGCGGTTTTGGCGGTGCTTATTTATGTCGGAGCGCTCATGTGCTCCCATTTGGCGGCATTCAGAATTGCAACGAACCTGCGAATTGAAATGACCGAGCATATTGCGACCCTGCCGCTCGGCAAGATTGAGCAGTTCGGCAGCGGCAAGCTCCGCAGAATAATTTCCGAGACCTCGGGTGCGGCTGAAACATACCTTGCTCACCAGCTTCCCGACCAGGCGAGAGCGACTGCAAGTGTTGTAGGTTTGCTTGCTTTGCTGTTTATCTTTGATTGGAAGCTCGGCCTGCTCAGCCTTGCTCCGGTTTTTCTCGGCTTTTTATGTATGCAGGGCATGACCGGAAAGAACATGCAAAGGAAAATGACCGAATACCAGAATGCACTTTCCGATATGTCTAACGAGGCTGTTGAATATGTCCGCGGTATTCCCGTTGTAAAGACCTTCGGTCAGTCCGTATTTTCTTTCAAAAAATTCAAGGCTACGATTGATAACTATGAGAAATGGACAATCGCCTATACAAAGCAGATGAGAGGTCCGATGACGGCTTATACGCTTGCAATCAACAGCGTGTTTGCTTTCCTCATTCTCGGAGGATTTTGGTTCTCAAAGGGCGGAGTTACAAACGCATTGCTGCTTGACGTTCTTTTCTATATTATTATCACACCCGTTATTTCGCTGACAATGACAAAGATGATGTACATGAGCGAAAACAAGATGCTCGTTGAGGATGCGATAACGAGAATCGACAGCGTTCTTAATGAGCCTTCGCTCAGCGAAGCAAGTCAGCCCAAGCACCCGAAGGATAATTCCGTTGAGCTTAAAAACGTAACGTTCAGCTATGACGGAACGAAGAACGCACTTTCGGATATTTCGCTTAAAATCGGCTCTGGTCAGACCGTTGCCTTTGTCGGACCCTCGGGCGGCGGTAAATCAACGCTCGCAAGCATTACGGCACGTTTCTTTGACCCTCAGAGCGGCAGTGTCCTCATCGGCGGAGTCGATGTCAAGGATATCGGCAAGGAGGAGCTTATGAACACGGTTTCGTTCGTATTCCAGAACAGCAAGCTCATCAAAGCGTCGATACTTGACAACGTAAGACTCGGCAAGCCCGACGCAACGGAAGCCGAGGTTATATCGGCTCTCAGAGCGGCGCAGTGCATGGATATCATCGAAAAATTCCCGCAGGGCGTAAATACTGTTATCGGCTCCAAGGGCGTTTATCTCTCGGGCGGCGAGGCTCAGCGAATAGCCGTCGCCAGAGCAATGCTCAAAAACGCTCCGATCATCATTCTTGACGAGGCTACGGCGTTTGCCGACCCCGATAACGAAACAAAGGTTCAGGCGGCATTCAATGAGCTTGCCAAGGGCAGGACGGTCATCATGATCGCACACCGTCTCTCGACCGTAACGAATACGGATAAAATCTTTGTTCTTCGTGACGGCGAGATTGCCGAAAGCGGAACATTCGATGAGCTTACAATTTCAAACGGTTTGTTTGCGGAAATGTGGAATGACTACAGACGATCCGTTCAGTGGAAAGTCAGCAAGGAGGCGTAAAAAATGATTGAAAAATTACAAAGACGTTTTGCACTTTCAAGAAAGGGTGCAATGGATGTTATAAAGGGCAGTCTGTTCAGCGCCTTGCAGAATATTTCATTTATGCTGCCCGTTGCATTGCTTTATTATCTTATCAGCGATATGGTAAATAATGACCTCGCTAAGGACAGAATTCCGTTCTATGTTATCGGCTGTATTGTCTGCGCCTTGCTGATCGTTGTTTGCACTGTATTTCAGTACAACAGCACCTTCCTTGCAACTTATATTGAAACGGGTGTCCGCCGTATTTCACTCGCCGAAAAGCTGAGAAAAATTCCTCTTTCGTTTTTCGGCAAAAAGGATCTTGCGGACCTGACATCTTCAATCATGAACGACTGCGCCGTGCTTGAAACAAGTCAGTCACATGCGGTTTGTCCGCTCATCGGCGCAATTATTTCAACAAGTTTAATTGCAATTTCATTGCTTTTCTTTGATTGGCGTATGGCGCTGGCGGCTATATGGGTTCTTCCCGTTGCTTTTGCTATAATCGCCTTTGCTTCGGGTGTTCAGAAGAAGCTTGCGGCAAAATCAATGTCGGCTAAGATTGCATGCGAGGACGGAATTCAGGAGTGCATGGAGACTATGCACGATCTGCGTGCCAACAATGCCGAGAAGAAGTACATTGACGGACTTATCAAGAAGATAAGAAAGGTTGAAAGCCGACTTATTAAATCAGAGCTCGGCACGGCTGTGTTCGTTGTTTCGGCAGGCTTGGTGCTCCGTCTCGGAATTGCAACAACGGCGCTTGTCGGTGCATATCTTCTGACTAAGGGAGAAATTGACATACTTATTTTCTTCATGTTCCTGCTTGTCGCCTCGAGACTTTACGATCCGCTTGAGGGCACGCTGCAAAACCTTGCGGCAATTATTGCTACGAACAGCAACATCGAGCGCATGAATGAAATTCTCGACTGCAATGTTCAGGTCGGCTCGGATACGCTTACGAACAAGGGCTGTGACATTTGTTTTGAAAACGTCGGCTTCTCATATAACGACGGCGAAAAGGTGCTTGAAAATGTTTCGTTCACCGCTAAGCAGGGCGAGGTCACTGCGCTTGTAGGACCCTCGGGCGGCGGTAAAACAACCGTTTCACGTCTTGCCGCACGCTTCTGGGATATCAACAAGGGCAAGATCACAGTCGGCGGAATGGACGTTTCAAAGATAGACCCTGAAACTCTTATGTCGCTTTATTCGATAGTTTTCCAGGACGTTACACTGTTTGATAATACCGTTATGGAAAATATCCGTCTTGGCAAGAAGGACGCAACGGACGAGGAGGTCATCGCAGCGGCAAAGCTTGCGAATGTTGATGAATTTGTCGAAAAGCTTCCCGACAAGTGGAATTCAAACATCGGTGAAAACGGCTGTGAGCTTTCCGGCGGCGAACGTCAGCGAATTTCAATCGCCCGTGCATTCCTCAAGGATGCGCCGATAATTCTTCTCGATGAAGCAACGGCAAGCCTCGACGTTGAGAACGAAACTGCAATTCAGACCGCTCTCTCAAGACTTATCAAGAACAAAACGGTCATGATCATCGCTCACAGAATGAGAACCGTTTCGGGAGCGGATAAGATAGTTGTGCTCAAGGACGGCGTTGTTGCCGAGCAGGGCAGACCCGACGAGCTTCTTGAAAGCAAGGGTATTTTCTCTCACATGGTTGAGCTTCAGACCGAGAGTCAGAATTGGTCGCTCGCATAAAAATTTACAACCGTCGGCGCAATGTCGGCGGTTGTTCTTTTGCTATTGACCCGTTTTTGTCGGTGTGATATAATCTTAATATAATTTGACGAAAGGTGAGAGGTATGCGCTACGGAATGTGTATGGGTATCGACAGCCCTCAGAATGTTAAAATTGCCAAGGACGCAGGCTTTGATTATATGGAATGTGGCTTCAGTCTGCTTTCGAGAGCCGATGATGAAATGTTTGAGAAATTCAAGACGGCTCTTGAGGAAAGCAAAATGAAATGTGAAGCGGCGAATTGCTTTTTACCCGGCGATCTTCCTGTTATCAACCATGATTATAAGAGAATGGAATATGCCGATTTTATCGAAAAGGGCATGGCGAGAGGCAAGCAGATTGGACTTGAGGTCATAGTTTTCGGCTCAAGTGCGGCGAGAAGTGTTCCCGAGGGAACGAGCTACGCCGAGGGTTTCCGTCAGCTCGGTGATTTTCTCGGCAGTGTTGTTTCACCGATTGCCGAGAAATACGGCATGACTGTTGTTATCGAGCCGCTGAGAAAGAACGAAACGAACATGATAAACACGGTCAAAGAGGGTACGATGCTTGCGGTTCTTTCGGGTAAGGACAACATCGCCTGTCTTGCCGATTTATACCACATGGTCGATGATGACAACGACGATATCCGTCAGCTCAAGGGTTCGATCAGACATGCGCATTTTTCAAACCCTGTTTCTGCGAACGGATTGAAAAGATGCTTCCCGAAAAGCTTTGAGGAGTACGATTATCAAGCTTTTATTGACGCATTAAAATACGCAGGCTGTGAGCGCTGCTCGGTCGAGGCGAAGTGCATAGACTACGCAGTGGAAGCCTTTGAAGCGGGCAATCTCATCAAACAGCTCAAATAAAATCGGATAAAAATAAGGTCGGATTTGCTCCGACCTTTTCTTTATGCTTAGAATTTGTTGATTTGTCCGACGGCATACTGAAGAATTTTCAGCGCATCGGCGGAATTGACTCGGTTGTCACTGTTGACATCGGCGAGGGATATCTGCTCAGAACTGAGCTTTGCACTGCCGACCGAATATTGCAGAACGAGCAGAGCATCGGCGGAATTGATTCTTCCGTCCTTGTTGACGTCGCCCTTCTGCGAGGTCGAATTGACCTTGAACTTGAGCGTTGTATTACAGGTAAAATGCTGATCGTCTGAATACTGTAGAATTGTTCCCGTCAAGTCCGAGGTCGTGCAAATTGCGCTGTAGAAATAGCCTGTTTTGTAATTCTTGTTTCGCATGGTCTCGATCGGGATTGAAATTTCGCCCTCTGCGCCCGGCTTAGCCGACTTTGAAACATCGAAGGTAATTGTGATAAGATTCTCGTTGAGGTTCCCGACCGTCGTAGTTGTCATCATAACGTTCGGCGTCATGGTAACTCTCAGAAACTGATGATTCTTTTTGTATTCCGCAAGCTTGTCGGCGCTGTAGTTCGGCCAGCCGAGATTTCTGTTTCCCGTTGAGATATTTTCCCAATCGACAAATGTTGCGTGAGACTTGCCCGTGACACTGTAAAGGCGGCCTTTTGTGTTGAATTCGCCGCTCGAAGCCTTGTCAAAAAGGGTGTTCGTATAGAATACCTGGAAGCAGGTCGGACCCGTGTAGTAATTGTTCTTGAGATGAAGCGTGACCTTTACCTTGTCGCCGGGGTTGACGCCGATCGTTGAGCCCGAAGCGTATGATTTGCCGTTTACGTTTGCGTTAAACGTCCATGCTGCGTCATAGCTCGTCTTTGCTCCCGCAAAAACAAGACAGCAGGAAGCCATAACTATTACCGACATCAAAATACATAAAAGCTTTTTCATAAAATCATCCTTTCATCGTAAAATCAATGCTGTAACAAAGCCTGCGATGGAAGCGGCAAGAACAACGGCGGAAGCGGCAATTCCGAGAATGTCCTTGAGGTTCTTGTCCGCCGCCTTTTCCTCCTCGGATTCCTCAACCGAGCCTGTTATGCGCTCATAGTCGCAAAGAATAAGCAGAAGCTTGTCCGCACAGGCTCTGAGAAGCTCCTTTGCGGTCTCGTTCGGCTCGGAATTGAGCTTATATGTCTTTGTTCCCTCGGCATTTGCGACAGCGATATAAGCGCAAAGCACATTTCCGTCGTCCTCGGAAACAAAGGGGTTGGATATGTAAACGCCGAGCTCCGTGCGATTCTTTTCACGAACGTTTCTTGCGATTTGAACGGCAAGCTTTTTGATATCCGTTACATCGTCGGGAAGCTCATAGTCCATATCGACATCGAATACGGATTTATCGTTCTTTTTAAGGAACGAGATAAGATATTCCGCTCCGTCGTTTCCTGCAAGGGCGACCCTTACCGAGTCGGCGCTCAATTTATTAACGGCGCAGGCTATCAACGCTCTGTGGCGGTTCTTCAATGCCTGCGATGCTGCGCACGGTTCACTCAGCTCGGCAAAATAATCATAAAGCGAACCGAGAACTATCTGCTGAGCCTTAACGTCCTCAACGGGCATATAAATAATGTGCTGACCGCCCGAGGTGAGTGCAAAGCCGCAGTTGAGATAATCCGCCGTCGGCAGTACCGTTGCCGTTTCGGGGAAGCTGACAGAGGCATTGAAAAAGTTCAGTTTCATCTTCTTTGCATCGGGTCTTGCCGAAAGCACTGCCGAAACCTCGCTGTTTTCGGCGGTCTTCATGTCGAGTGCGGCACAAAGCATTCTTTTTGTTGCGTTGTACATTGCCGACTGAACCGCAACAAGAACGATATCGGCGGCGAGCAGGCTCTGAGAAATAGCTACCAACATTCTTTTCTGCGACGTGAATTCCGCGAATCCGTTGCATTCGGGGAAGAAATCCTTGACGCAGTTAAAAATATATTCCTTTCCCTTTTCAGCCTCCTGCGAGTCCTGATTGCAAAGTGAAAAAAGTTTTATGTCCATTGTTTTGCACCTCTGTATAATTTATTCAAGCGTGAATTTCTTTGCGTCGGCAAAGGGATTTTCCATACCGTTTGCGTCGTACCACGCCTGAGGAAATTTTTGATTGTTGTTTTCCTTAACCTTTGAAACGTCAACGGTTTCGCTCTCGCCGTCACGGACACGTCTTGCCATAACGACAAAGCGTGAGTCCTCAAATTCATAACAGCAGGTTGAAAGAGTGAGAATTTTATCTCCCGGCTTTATATCAACGTCCTCGTTCGTGTAATAGGAACGGGACTTGACGTCGGCAATGAATTCGTTGAATTTTTCGTCCGAGGGGAAATTGACCGTAAGATAGGGGAAGGTGTATCCGTTATCCTGCGAATCGTAGATGTTCGCTATGAATGCGGCGAAAATCTTCCAGGTTCCGTCCTCGTATATGGTGTTGAATTTAACCGTCGGGTATTCCTTGTAATTTTCAATATCCTTATAGTAATTCAGGTGTCCGAAAATCTGACCGTCACGCATTTTATGACCGTAAATTATTGTGTTCGTGTCAAAATTATCTATCTTGTCTCTGTAATCGACAAAGAGCGTGCCGTAAACGGAATATTCGCCGTTGAAATTTTTATAAAGATATTCTTCATTATCCTTGCCCTGAACGACCTTCATATCGTCCTTGTCAAGGAGCGGAATTTTTATAATTCCGACAAAATCCTTGTTCTTTTCCAAAAGATCCTTGTATTTGGCAAGCACATGCTTTGATTTGTTCGCCATCAAGGTCGTCTGGGTGTCGCTCTCATTTATCGACGGAGTTTCCAATGCGTTCTTGTTCTTGTACGGCTCAATGACATAGTATTTGATGAGATATGCCGAGCACGTAATGAAGCAAAGCACGGAAAGACCGAGGAGAGCCTTTCTCACAAACGAAAGCAAGGATTTTTTTATCTCTTTTTTACTCATCTGCTTTTCCTTTCAGATCATCAGTCCGGAAAAAAGACGTCTGTTACCTCTGTATCGGTGTTGCGCTTGATTCCGTCGTCCGCATCTTCGTCAACGTAGATTACACGGGTGTTGAGATCATATTCTTCGCTTTTGTCAATTTCGTTTTTATCGTCATTTCCGACGAGACTGCCGATGGAGTTAAGATCAATGTCTATCGCTCCGAACGAGATCGCATCGTTGTCGAATTCACTGTCCGCCGAGCCGAACTCATGAGCCAAAGCTATCGGCGTTTCGGGGTCAATTATATCTTTTTTAAAGCTCGGGGCGCTGCGGAGCTCATCTTCTGCGTTCTTTTTGGAAGCTTTGCCCGCAACCAGCGGATTAAAGTCCTCATCACGGATGCTTTGATCCTCCTCGGCGGCGGCAAAACGCTTCTTTAAGGCTTCAAACGAGCTGTCGGTTATATATTCGGTTATGTCGTCATTTTCATCCGGCAAAAACGGAACAAGCTCCGCGTTTTCACCGATTTTATTTTCTTCAGCCAAGTGATCCCTGCTTTCTCGGTTTATCTTGTGCTCGGCTTCCATGAGCGTGAGCCTGCGTAGGGGTTTGAAATTCCCTTGTAATCGTACCAGACCTGCGGTCTTCTGTAGTCAGTGTTTTCCTTTGCCTTTGAGGTGTTGACCTCGGCGCTCTCTCCCGACCGCAGAAGCCTGCCGATAACGACAAGTCTTGTATCGACCTTTTTACCTACATAATTTGTATAGGTATAATTACATGTTGAAAGATTGATTATTCTGTCCGAAGCCTTGAGGTCAACGCCCGTTGTGTAGAGGGCACGCTGATTTACCTGCTCAATAAAGCCTGCAAAATTGGAATCGGTCATGTTCGGCTCGATGAAGTTGAACATATATCCGCCGTCATCCTTGGCATTTACGGTTGTAAGGAAAGCGGTGTAAATCAAAAACGTGTAGTTGCCGTTCAAGGTGCAATACTGAATGACGGGATTTTTCTTGTACCATTCGATATCGTCGTATCTGTTAAGGTCATAGAAAGCAGTTCCGCAGCTCATGTCATGACCGTAGATTACCGTGTTTTTGCTGAGCGTATTCTTTTTATTCTGATAGTCGGCATAAACACAGCCGTATCTCGTGTATGAGCCGTAGAAATTGTTAGTCAGGTAAAAGTCGTTGTCCTTATGCTGAACGACGGGTGTGTTAATGCTCGTGCCGGGGATATAGAGCCAGCCGACAGTTTCCTTGTTCTGAGCATAAAGTCTTGTCAGCTTCTGCTGAATTCCGGCAGGGTAGACAACGTCGTTGTACTTTGCGACCATCTTGGTGTAAACATTCTCTGCATCGCCGTTATCTGCGGCTGCCGAGCCTGTCGAAACACCCTTAGCGATATTGAACGCCGCCAAAGCCGTTGATGAAACGATTGCAATGATCAGCACGGCGCAGAGAAGCGTAAAAATATTCTTTTTAGCCTTTTTCTTTGCAGGCTGTGCTTCCTCTTTTGAAACGGGAACAGGTTCGGTTTTTGATACCTTTTTCGGCTCGGGCTTTACCTGAGCTTCGGTTGGTTTTTTCTCAACAGGCTTCTTCGGCACCGATTCGAGCGAATCAAAGTCGGGGAACGAGTCAAAAATATTTCCGCCGTAGCCCGTGTTGTACTTTTTCTTTTTATTATCTTCAGCCATTTTGCTCATCCTCAAAGTTTATTGTCAATATAAAGTCTTATCATATTGAGCGCATTTGAAGCGCTGACGTATCTGTTGTAGCTTCTGTCCTTGCGTGAGGTTCTCAGCTCTTTGACCCAAACGTTGTCCTTGTCGGCAAGACCGATATAAATGAGTCCGACGGGCTTGTTAGTTGAGTCGCTGTCGGGTCCTGCAATGCCTGTTACGGAAACTGCGATGTCCGCTCCGCTGACCTTCAGCGCGCCCTGCGCCATCTGCTTTGCCACGGGCTCGCTGACTGCGCCGTATTTATTGAGGTCGTCCTCGCTGACGCCGAGAACCTTGTGCTTTATCTCGTTTGCATATGAAATAATTCCACATTCAAACACTTCCGAAGCGCCGGGAACGTCCGTAATACGCTTTGCGATAAGTCCGCCCGTGCAGGATTCCGCCGTTGCGACCTTCAAGTGATTTTCTTTCAGCTTTTCTATTACAGCTTCTTCGATACATGTATAGTCTACGCCGTAAACAAAGCCGTCAAGTCTCTTTTTGATTTCATTTATAACAGGCTCGCAGAGCTTTTCTGCGTCCTCCTTCGTCTTTGCCATTGCCGTAACTCTCAGCAATGCTTCGCCGTCCTTGGCATACGGCGCAACCGTCGGATTTTCGGCATCAAAGAGGTCATTGACCTTTTCTGCCATTGACGATTCACCGATTCCGAAGGTGCGGATGTTGTGGGAAACAATAATTCTGTCCGAGAACTGCATAAGATAGGGTACGGCGCAGTTTCGGAACATCGGCTTAAGCTCTCTCGGCGGACCGGGAAGAACAAGAATATGAACGCCGTCCTTTTCAATTGCCATGCCGGGTGCCGTGCCGTTATCGTTCGGGAAAATAACGCAGTCCTTCGGAAGCATAGCCTGCTTGAGATTATTCTGCGCCATTTCCATACCCTTTGAGCTGAAATAGCTCCTTATCTTTTCAACCGTCGGTTCGTGCAGGAACATTTCCTTGCCGAAAAATTCACAGCAAACCTCTTTTGTCAGGTCGTCGGGAGTGGGTCCGAGACCGCCCGAGAGAATGATGATATCGCTTCTCTTTGCCGCTTCGTCAAGCTGAGCGAGCAGTCTTTCTCTGTTGTCGCCGACCGTGCTCTGATGAATAACGCTTATGCCGAGCTTTGCAAGCTCAATGCTTAAATATTGTGCGTCGGTATTGAGTATGTCACCCAAAAGTATTTCTGTGCCGACACTGATAAGTTCGCAAACTGCCAATTTACTCACCTGTGATTCTTACAAATTTAATATTGTTTATCGCTTCCTCAACGAGGGCTTCAACGTCAAGAACGGCTTCCGCTTCCTCAACCTGCTTGAGATGCGGACGTGTTCTCGGGTGCTTCGGCGTGAATACCGTACAGCAGTCCTCATAGGGGAGAATCGAAGTCTCAAATGTGCCGATAAATCTTGCTCTCTCGATGACCTCGTCCTTATCCATTCCGATAAGCGGACGGAAAACGGGGAGATCCTCGACTACGGCTTCCGTACAGCCGATTGCCTGCATGGTCTGACTTGCGACTTGACCTACGCTTTCACCCGTAATAAGTGCTCCGCAGCCGTTTTTCTTTGCGATTCTTTCACTGCATCTCATCATAAATCTGCGCATGATGATGGTGAAAAGATCCTCGGGGCATTTATCTTTGATTTCCTCCTGAATATGTGTAAAGGGAACTATATTAAGCGGAATTTCGCCGCTGTATTTTGCAACCTGTTTAAGAAGCGAGCAGACCTTCATTTCCGCACGCTGTGAGGTGTACGGGGGAGAAGCAAAATGAACACCGCAAAGGCTGAGTCCGCGTCTTGACATCATCCACGCCGCAACGGGGCTGTCGATTCCGCCCGAAATAAGGATTGCGGCTTGTCCTGCGGTGCCGACGGGCATACCGCCTGCGCCCTTGACCTGATTGCCGTGAATGAATGCGTAGTTATCTCTGATCTCAACGTTGACTATGATATCGGGGTTGTGAACGTCAACGGTGAGATGCGGAAATGCGTCAAGAATTTTTTCGCCAACCGTCATACATATAGCAGGGGAGTTGAGCGGAAATTTTTTATCGGAACGCTTTGCGTTGACCTTGAAGGTCTTTGCAAAGATCAGATCGTCTTTCAGGTATTCGCAGGCGGCGGGAATTATAACGTCCATGTCCTTTTCGACTGCGGCACAGCGGGAAATTCCCGCAATTCCGAATATCATCTTGATCCTTCTGAATGCCTCGTCCAAATCAACGTCCTCGTCGATAGGCTCAACGATTATCGTAGACTGCGACGAAACATATCTTATTTTTCCGAGATCGTGAAGTCGGAACTTCATATTTTTGATAAGCTGATTTTCAAATGTGTGGCGGTTGAGACCCTTGAGGGCAAGCTCACCGTTTTTCAGCAGAATAATTTCTTTCATTTTATAATACCTCGTTGTTTTCGGCAACCGTTTCGGCTGCTTTACTTCAATCTCCTCATTGTTTGGCGTGCCGACGAAATTCCGCCGATCAGCATGTCGATTTCCTCCTTGGTCGTGAAAACGGAGGTGCTGATTCTTAGCGCCGTGCTTATAACGTCCTCGCTCAGGTTCATCGCCTTGAGCACACGGCTCTTGTGTCCCTTTGAGCAAGCCGAGCCGCTCGAAATATAAATTCCCATACCGGAAAGATAGTTGAGCATGACCTCGGACGGGATTCCCTCAACGGAAATGTTCGTGATATAGGGCAGGGCATTCTCGGGCGAATTTATTCTTACGCCCTCAATTGTTCTGAGCCTTGAAACCATATAATCTCTCAGCTCTGTAGCATATTTAAGGCTCTGCTTGTAGTCGGGGATAGCCGCCGCAGCCGCTCCGAAGCCAGCAATTGCGGGAACGGGCTCTGTGCCGGGGCGTATCTTGCTTTCCTGTAAGCCTCCGTAGGTGTGCTGAACAAGTCTTGTACCTTTCTTGACAAAGAGAGCGCCTGCACCCTTGGGACCGTGTATCTTATGGGAGCTTATCGACATAAGGTCAACTCCCATGTTATATGGCTTTAACTGAACCTTGCCGAATGCCTGAACCGCATCGCAGTGAACGAGAGCGCTTGCGCCCGAGTGTGTGACGGCTCGTCTTGCAAATTCGACAGGCTGAATAGAACCGACCTCGTTGTTGACATACATCATGCTGATGAGCACAACCGAGGGATTGGTGGCGGCGTAAAGCTGTCTTTCGTCGATTACGCCTCTTTCGTTTACACGCAGCCGAACGACGTCATAGCCCTGATTTTCAAGAGCTTTGACGCTTTCCTCAATGCTTGAATGTTCGATCGAGGTCGTGATTATACGGCTGCCTCGTCTTTTCTGAGCATTTGCCGCACCGAAAACGGCAATGTTGTTGCTTTCGGTTCCGCCCGAGGTGAAAAATATCTCGTCCTTTTCGCAGGAGAGCGCCTTGGCAACGTTCTTCCTCGATTCCTCGAGCAGCTCGGATGCGGCTATGCCTTTGGCGTGGAGCGATGAGGGATTGCCCCAACAGGTTTTCAGCGCATAGTTCATTTTATCGACTGCCTCTTTGCAGGGCTGAGTCGTTGCGCTGTTATCCAAATAAGCTTCCATAGTCCATACCTCCGGGCAACATTAAACCATTATTAACTTTTATATTATACATCATCATTCATCTACTTTCAATATTTTTATTACATTTAATAATGAACATTTTCTTAATTTTTGCGAATATATACGGTGCTCATTCTACGTCCTATACTACATCTTATGCACAGATGTTAAAAACGGACAATGTAAAATTTCCATATTTTTGTTGCATTTTCAATAATATTGTGATAATATGAATTAGTTGTAATATAAGGGAAGTATTCAAAAGACAACGTTATTTTAGAATAAGAAAATACGGAAATATAAAAATTGAGAGGAATAAAGCGGTATATGAGTGAAAATAAAAAAACGGCAGTGCAGGAAAAACAAAGCGACGTTGCGGCTTTCAGCATAATCAATCTTGCGATCAGAAATTTGCATTATATTCTTATTTCGGGTGCGGTCGCCGCAATACTTGTATTTTTGATAGTTACGGTATTTGTCAGCCCGACCTATGTTGTTCGTACAAGCTTTTATGTTTATAACACATCGGCAAGCGAATCCGGATCGGTCAACAGCAGCGATATGCAGGCGGCGAAGAACCTTGCCGCAACTTACGCAAAGATTCTCGGAAGCAACGCCGTTATTGACACTGTAATTAACGATCTTGACGATATCCGCGGCTACAAAAGAACCGATCTCAGAAGTAAAGTGCAGGTCAGCGGAATTAGCGATACTCAGGTCGTTGAGGTCAAGGTCATGACAGATAACCGTGATTTGTCGTATCAAATTGCAGAATCTTTTGCAAGAATTGCGCCGAAGGAGGTCATTCGCATCGCAAAGGTCGGCAACGTCGAGGTTCTCGATCAGCCGGAGATGCCGAGTAAGAAATCTTCGCCGAAAACGCTCTATGATACCATGCTCGGTTTTCTTGTCGGAATGATGCTTGCGTTCGGCATTATCTGCCTCAGAGTTATTTCCGACACAACCGTTAAAAATTCCTATGATGTTGATAAATCGGTCGGGCTTCCTGTTCTCGGCACGATACCGGAAATAAAGAATTCGACAGGCAATAAAGCGTGGACGCTGAAAGAAGGGGGAGTGGTCAGCTATGATGAAGCAGAAGCAAGATAAGCAGGGCTCACAGGACGGAAATTTCCTCCTTAACTCACGCTCATCGGCGGAAATAAAGGAAGCCTATGTAAAGCTTAGAACAAATCTTATGTTCTGCATGACGGCTGACGGAACCCGAAATTGCAAGGTTTTTGCCGTAACGGGAGCAAATCAGGGCGAGGGAAAAAGCATAACCGCCGCCAACATTGCCATCAGCTTTGCCATGGTCGGCAAGAAAACGCTTCTTCTCGATGCCGACATGCGAGGTTCGTCACAAAGGCGTATTTGGAAGAACAGAACTCTTACGGGACTGTCCGATTTTCTTGCCGAGATCAAGCCTCTTGAAATTTTTTCGGTCAAAGAGCTTCCGCTGTCGATCGTTTTCACGGGAACGCTGCCGCCGAACCCGTCGGAGCTTTTGACAAGCGATAAAATGTCGGATTTTGTCAAGGAATGTTCACATCGTTTTGATTATATTATTATTGATACGCCTTCGCTGAATGACTATGCCGACGCACAGATAATATCCACCCTTGCCGACGGAGTTATTCTTGTTGCGAGAGCGGGCGAAACGGATTCCGCGGATCTCGCCGAAGCGGCAGATGCTGTAAGCCGTTCGGGCGGAAATCTCTGCGGCGTTGCTTTAAATTTCATAAAGCCGAGCAGATCGCCGTTTCTTGATTTGAAGAATTTTAAAATATCATTGAGATAAATATTGTTAAATTTTAAGTACAGTCTATCAAGGCTGTACTTTTTTTGTGCCGATTTTTTATGTCTTGTTTTAAATCAATACAACTAAAAGATTGCGTAATAAAAAAAGGTAAAACCGCTTTATTAAAGTTGCTTAAACTGCCTGAATTGATTATTTGTTCACATTTAGCAAAAATGACTTTATATTCGGAGCTTTATTGACGTTTTCTCCAAATTTATTACAAAAATGAAAATTCGCTTGATAAAATGCAACATTTGTGATAATATCAATCTAATAATAGATAAATTTTTTCTTATGTTGGTGAATTTTATGTAGTTTTACCTAAATGTGTTTTTTAAAACACATTGTCATAAGAGATTTTTAATCGGAGGTAATAAAAATGTTGAAAAGATTCGGCAGAAAAGCACTGAGTCTTTTGTTGGTCTTTGTGCTTATGGCAACGACATTTTTCATCTTTGATCCGAGCATTATCATACCCGAATCGAAGGCTGTGGTCGATGTCAGGAAGTTGGTCAACACTGTTGAACCGACTGTCAAGTTTTATGTTCCGGAGGCGGTTTATCTCAATCCGGTCATCGGAAGCGGCTCACAGCCGTACAGCTTCCAATATTATATTGACAGCGACGAGAACGGAACCCTTCGCAGGAGTGCAACGCAGACGACCGGCACATTGTACTTCAGCTGTTCTTCGGCGTGCTCGTCAATTACGATTTCATGGGAGAATTCGACCGTAACGGCGGCGAACAATACTTCCACAAATCAGATAATAAAACAGACTATAACGGGCGGAACAACGTCAGTAAGGGACGGCAGAGTCAAGGTCACCGCAACATATGTTGTGGATGGCAGAACCTACTATGCCTATGCCTATACATATATATATTATCCCGACCTCGACCTTTTGACGGGCGTTGCGGCATCACATACATATGTTACATCTATCGGCAACGAGCCGAAGCTTGCCGCATTTGCGTTCATTACGGGTGTTCATTACGTCGGCAACACTACGGCATATAATGACACCGAGCGCGGCGTCAGCAACTATTACGACCGGTACAATACAACTTCCTCAAAGGGCGCATACGGTCTTTCTCCGCTGATTCCGAACTGGAAGACAGCGGCGGCATTTAAGAAGAATGCAAACGACCTCGGTTTTATTCAGGACAATGAAATCGTTTACGGCGAAAAAACAAGCGAAACAAGCTTTGTTGAGGCAGGTAACGGCGGCGTTTATTTCCGTCAGAGAGAAAGAAGCGGAAGTACATCGAGAACATACGGCGGAGTATCCAATGCTTGGGGTTCCCTTTATGTCGATATCAGCCGTATAAACAACTTTAATCAGATTCCCAACCTCCGCGGCGGTTTTATTACTCACTATTATTCGAGCTCGGGCGATAACGGCCGTCTGAGCACATTCAAGTCAACCGATGACGGTATCAGCATTATGTCGAATGTAGATTACCGTAACGGTGACGGTGTAGGCTACGGTATGTCGCCCTCCGAAATGCTTTCTGGTTCGGTGCCGACCTCCGATAAAACCTATACCATGCAGGCAAACTTTACCTTTAAGCGTTCCAATTCAAGCACGGTCAATAACTATTATCAGTTTGGTCTCAAGGTCAGACCCGTCAATAAGGTTTCGCTTCGTGAAGCTTACAGAACCGCTATCGAGAACGGCTGGCAGTCATCGACAGCTTCAAAGAACGGCTGGTCATCTTCTGCTCAGTCCTCATGGACGACCGCATACAACAATTTTGTAAATGCTCTCGATCAGGCAGGTACTGTCCTCGGCAGACCCTATGCTTCGGCAACGGATGTCAGCAATGCTCTTTCAAACCTCAACTCAAAGGTCTCTGCTTGCAATACGATCGTAAATGCAAACTTTACGGGCGGAGAAAACTCTGCTGTTCTTCCGCAGGTCTATTTCTACGCTCCCGAAACGATTTACCTTGATCCCTCCGATAATCAGACATTCAAATATTTCTACGGTGTAGAAACAAACGGAGTTCCGACAAAAAACATGGCATTGTCATCTGCGGCGGGCGGCGCAAGAATTTACTTTGCAGGTAAGAACTGTTCGCCTACAAGCGTTAAGATCACCGTTGCTTCGTCATCGAATAATGAAACAAATTGGAGCAGTGTATATAACTCATATATAAGCTCAATTACTTACGGCGGCTCGTCCATGACAGGCAGTACGGCTTTTGCAACGGGTAAATCGTACTCATCCTTCCCCGTAAACATTCAGTGTACGGCAGGTAAAATGAACAGCGCAGTATCTTCTTCAAGCTACCGTTTCCTCAGATGGACTGCCGAATATGTTGTCGGCGGTATTACTTATAAATCCTATGCTTATACTACGGTTTATTCACCGTACGACAAGCCTGCGGCTGCTGCTGTCCGTGTTTATAACAGCCGTGGTGTTGAATGTGACCTCCAGCAGATCGCATGGATCTCGGGTCTCGTCGGCTGCGGTACAAACGGTAACAGAACTATAAACACTACGAACTTTGATCCGATAAAAGGTACGCTTCTTGTGCCGACCAATACAGAGAACAACGGAGGTTATTCACAGGACAGCGGAACTTATATAAACGGCTCCTCGGGAACAGGCTATTTTGAAAACAGAGATGCAAATGATGTTGATCAGGGTGCACAGGCTGTTGCTCCGACGGGTCAGCTCGTTCTCGACTCTACAAGATTTTCAAATTTACAGTATGTCCCGAATTTCAGTATAGGACATATAGTTTCATTTGTAAACGAAGGAAGCTCAAGTGTTTCTCAAAGACGTTTCGGATATTATTTTTCTGATGTGACCGGCACAGGCTATTCAAGCCCTTCAGGTTACGGTTCTGCGAGCAACACAATGTATTTTAACGAGAGAGGCTCGTATATCACAAGCTATACGACATATGAGGATTACGGCGGAACAGTCGGCAGAAATCTTTGTTATCCGCGTAAGGTTTATAACGGAACATGGAACAAGGAAGTAACTTCATCGTCTACAGTCATTGTCAAGGGTGCTTCCCGATTCGGTATTAAGAAGAATTCCAACGGCAGAACATCTAACTCAAATGCTTCGTGTGTAGTTCCGGTTTATGTTACTGTTGTTAACAAGGGCTCGTTGAGAAGCAGATATTATGAAGCTATCAGCCTTTCAAAGCAGCAGGATTGGTATGCCGCAGGCTATGACAACTATC
>CAVGRW010000020.1:0-22630 GCA_963631735.1 Bacteroidaceae bacterium
AGAAAGATAAATAAAACACAACGAAGTTTAATTTATGAGGTGAAAAACAGATGGCAGAAATGACGCCGATGATGAAGCAATATCTTGAAATCAAAAAAGAATATCAGGATACTATCCTTATGTTCAGACTCGGTGACTTTTACGAGATGTTCTTTGAGGATGCCAAGGTTGCGTCAAGGGAGCTTGAGCTTGTGCTGACGGGCAGAGACTGCGGTCAGGCGGAGCGTGCGCCCATGTGCGGCGTGCCTTTTCACAGCGTCGATTCATACATCGCAAGGCTCGTTTCAAGAGGCTACAAGGTTGCTATCTGCGAACAGACCGAAGACCCTGCGACGGCAAAGGGCATAGTTAAGCGTGACGTTATCCGTGTGCTGACTCCCGGTACGGTAATCGAGAGCAGTATGCTTGACGAGTCGAAGAACAATTTCCTTTGCTCAATTTGGCTCAACGGCAATGCGGCAGGCGTTTGCTTTGCCGATGTTTCAACGGGCGAGCTGAGCCTTACTCAGCTTGATTCAAAGTCGGTCGGCAACGAGATCGTCAATGAGCTCGGAAGATATATGCCGACGGAAATTCGCTATAATTCCGACGTTGTTAAGAACGATAAAATCAGGGAATTCATAAAGAACCGTGTCGAATGTACCGCCGACAGTATTGATGAGGAAAAAATCAACGTCGATTACTGCCGTCAGGTGATAACCAATCATTTTAAAAAGAGCTTGACCGAGCTCGGCATTGAGGAAAGTAACGAGGCTGTCTGCGCTCTCGGCGCAACGATTGATTACCTGACCGAGGTGCAGAAATCGGGTCTTGATAATATTCGGGAGATTGACTTTTATTCGGAAAATCAGTTCATGAAAATTGATTTTTCTTCCCGAAGAAATCTCGAATTGACCGAAACGATGCGAAACAGGGAACGCAGGGGAACTCTCCTGTGGGTGCTCGACAAAACGAAAACCGCAATGGGCAAGCGCCTTGTCAGAAACTGGATCGAGCAGCCGTTAGTCAATCTTGCGAAGATTACCAAGAGACACAACGCCGTCGGCGAGCTGTTTGACGATTCCGTTCTTCTCGAAAACGAGATAGTGGCTATTTCAAACGTCAGCGATATGGAAAGACTGATGGCGAGAATCGTTTACGAAACCGCCAATGCTAAGGAGCTTCGTTCGCTTCTTGCGGCGATACAGCTTTTGCCGGATATCAAGAGAGGAATTTCCGAGTGCAAGTCGGCGCTTCTCAATGAGACATGCAAAAACATTGACCTTCTGACTGACGTTGCCGAGCTTATCGACAAGGCAATTCAGGAGGAGCCGCCGTTCACAGTCCGTGAGGGCGACATGATAAAGGACGGCTTCAACGCCGAGCTTGACGAGCTGAGAGACATTGTGCATAACGGCAAGGGCTACATTGCCGCCATTCAGCAGACCGAGCAGGAAAAGACGGGAATTAAAAAGCTGAAAATTGGCTACAACAGAGTTTTCGGTTACTATATCGAGGTGCCGAATGCATTTAAAGAGCTTGTTCCCGAGGAATACATAAGAAAACAGACGCTTGCAAACTGCGAGCGATTTATAACGAGTGAGCTGAAGGATCTTGAAGCCAAGGTTCTCGGCGCACAGGAAAGAATAGTAAAGCTCGAATACGAGATTTTCGTTCAGGTCAGAGGCAAGGTTGCCGATGAGCTTTACAGAATTCAGAAAACCGCCCATGCGGTCGCAACGGTTGATGCGCTTTGCTCCTTTGCAAAGGTCGCTCAGCAGAACGATTATTCGTGCCCGATAATGACGGACGGCGACGAAATCATTATCAAGGACGGCAGACATCCCGTCGTTGAAAAAATGATGAAGGATACACCGTTTGTGCCGAACGATACGGCGCTTGACTGTAAGGACAACCGCTGTGCGATAATCACAGGACCGAACATGGCAGGTAAATCGACTTATATGCGTCAGGTTGCGCTTATCGTGCTCATGGCACAGTGCGGCAGCTTTGTTCCCGCTTCAAGTGCGCAGATCGGCTTGGTTGACAGCATATTCACCCGAGTCGGTGCGAGCGACGATCTTGCATCGGGTCAGTCAACGTTCATGGTCGAGATGAGCGAGGTTGCGAATATTCTGAAAAATGCAACGAAGAAAAGCCTGTTGATTTTTGACGAAATCGGTCGAGGAACTTCGACATTTGACGGCATGAGCATTGCCCGTGCTGTGCTTGAATACACCGCAGACCCGAAAAAGCTCGGCGCAAAGACGCTTTTCGCAACGCATTACCACGAATTGACCGAGCTTGAAAACGAAATCGGCGGAACGAAGAACTACAATATCTCCGTCAAAAAGAGGGGCGACGACATAACGTTCCTCAGAAGAATTGTTCGCGGCGGAGCTGACGGCAGCTACGGTATCGAGGTTGCTAAGCTTGCGGGCGTTCCGAATGCCGTTGTCAATCGTGCTAAGGATATTCTCAAGGAGCTTGAGGAAAAAGGCGCAGTTACCGTAATCAGAACGGTTGAAAAGAGCGATGATGACGACATGCAGATTTCATTTGCTTCAAACGAGGGCAATGAGATCGTCGAGGAGCTCAAAACGATTGATATAAACACACTTACGCCGATCGAGGCTTTGCAAAAGCTCTATGAGCTGAAGAACAGAGCGGACAGATTATAAGAAATTTCCGCTTTTCATATGGGTCGATGCCAACATCGACCCAAGGCTAGAAGAAACAATCGGTGCTTCCATGTAGGGAATCTGATAAAAGTAAAGATAAAAGAATTCAAAAAGAGGTGATCTTAATGCCGCAAATAAATATTTTACCCAAACATATTGCCGAGCTTATCGCCGCAGGCGAGGTCGTTGAGCGCCCGGCGTCCATTGTCAAGGAGATAATGGAAAATGCGATCGACGCAGGAGCGGATAAGATCACACTTGAAATAAAACGAGGCGGAATAACGTATATCCGCATAACCGACAACGGCTGCGGAATAGACCGTGACAACATTCGCAAGGCATTCATCAGCCATGCGACAAGTAAAATTTCCACCGCCGACGATTTGAACGCAATTTGTACCCTTGGCTTCCGAGGTGAAGCGTTGGCTTCGATTGCCGCCGTTTCACGTGTCGAGGTCATGACTAGGGGCGAAAACGAGGACGTCGGAACACGCTATTGCATTGAGGGCGGCGAGGAAACCCTGCTTGACGATGCAGGCTGCCCGAAAGGTACGACACTGATTGTCCGTGACCTTTTCTATAACACGCCTGCGAGAATGAAATTCCTCAAAAAGGACGTCAGCGAGGGCAACGCCGTTGCCGCAGTCGTTGACAGAATTGCACTTTCTCACCCCGAGGTCAGCGTTCGTTTTGTCAGAGATTCAAAGGACGTGCTTTTCACTTCGGGCGACGGAAAGCTCGACGGCGCAATATACAAGGTACTCGGCAAGGACTTTGCTTCAACGCTTATTCCATGCGACTATGAGCTGGAGGGCGTGAGAGTCAGCGGCTATATTTCAAAGCCGTTCAATGCCCGTCCGAACCGAATGATGCAGTATTTCTTTTTGAACGACAGATTTATAAAAACACGCACGGGCATGGTTGCCCTTGAGGAAGCCTACAAAAATTCAATTATGGTAGGCAAATTTCCTGCCTGCGTGCTCAAAATACAAATTGCTCCCGGTGCTGTGGACGTCAATGTTCACCCGTCAAAAACCGAGGTTCGCTTTGCCAACGAAAAGATGATTTTCAATGCGGTTTATTATTGCGCAAAATCGGCTTTGCAACAGGGCGACACGAGAGTTCAGGCAACCTTTCAGCAGAAGGTCAACCGTCAGTTTATGCCGAGACCTGCCGAGGGCAAGCAGATAAAAATATACGAACAGCAGCTTGAGCAGATAAAAAAAGAAGCTCAGCCGAAGCAGGATTTTTGGACGAACACAACCTCGACCGAGTTTAAAAAGACGGTTGAAACGCCGAAATCCGAACCCATTGTTTTTAACGATAATAACTCAAAATTTGAAATAGAAAAGGACGAAACCCCCGACCTCATTCCGTGCTTCAAGCCGACGGTGCAGGAGACTGCTCCCGTTGAGAAAACAAAGCCCGAGCCTGTTATCACACAGTCTGCGGTTGAACCCGAACCCGTTCAGCCGATTGTTGAGGAGGTACAGCCCGAGGTTGAACCCTATAGAGTCATTGGTGAAGCGTTCAAAACCTACATACTTGTCGAGCAGGGCAAAAAGCTCCTGATAATCGATAAGCACGCCGCACACGAGCGTATGCTCTTTGAAAAATTCAAGGCAAACCGTGACGGCATCGAAACTCAGATGCTTCTCGCTCCCGTGACCGTGACCCTCAGCAAAGAGGAGTATTCGGCGGTTCTCGATAATCTTGACCTGCTCGAAAAGGCAGGCTACCACGTTGAGGACTTCGGCGGCGGAATGGTTATTGTTAATGAGTGCCCGACGGCGGTTGCCGACGCAGACCTTGCCGAGGTTATCATGGAGCTTGCAGGCTATCTTGTTACAAGCCAAAAGGAATTGATTCCAGAAAAGCTCGATTGGATCTATCACTCAACCGCTTGCCGTGCCGCCATCAAAGCCGGCGACAGAACAACGGATTATGAGCTTAATAAGTTCGTCGAAAAGCTTCTTAACAATCCCGACATCAGATATTGTCCGCACGGCAGACCTGTTTTGATAGAAATGTCAAGGTATGAGATTGAAAAGAGCTTCGGCCGTGTCTAAATTGAGTAAAATTGCCCATAACGCATTTTCGCTCGGGGCAGTACCGAATTCGGAGAGAAAAGATAAAAGAGAAAAGTGAAAAGAAGCGGTGGCTTTGCGTTGCAAAGCATTAAAAGTTTAATGAAATTGAATTTGATTTAGTAGGGGCGTGCATTGCACGTCCGACAATGTCAGCAGAAACCGACCAAGGGGAAGGCAGATAAAAGTCAGCAGGAATTATCACGGAGCGTGGGCTCCCCCTCTGGAGGAGCTGTCAGCAAAGCTGACTGAGGGTTTTTTTAAAATCCTGATGAAACTTGATTTAACCCCTCCGTCGCTCCTGCGTTGCGCCACCTCCCCTGCAGGGGAGGCAAGTAAGGTATCTGCCTCGAAAATAATTCCATAAAACTTTCGTGGTGCGATGTGGTCATCACACCATGCGATTAGTTAAAATAAAGGCACATTCCGTAGGGGTCGATGCCCACATCGACCCAAGGTCAGCAGAAACCATTCTCGGCGTCCCTGTAGGGGAGCTGTCACGGCTTGTCTGTGACTGAGGGGTTTGGTTCAAGAAAAAATAGAGAAAAATCGTTAGCTTTGCGTTGCAAAGCACAAATAATAATCAAATTCAAGGAGCTGATCGGATGAACAGAATACCTGTTGTGGCTGTTATAGGCCCTACGGCGTCGGGAAAGTCCGATTTAGCTGTTGAGATATGCCGTCACTTCGGCGGCGAGGTCGTTTCTGCGGACTCCATGCAGATTTATAAGGGCATGGACATTGCAACCGCCAAGCCGACCGAGGAAGAAAAAAAGAACATTCCGCATTACATGATGGATTTTCTCGATAACACCGAGGATTACAGCGTCGCACTGTATCAGCAGGCGGCGTCCGAGTGCATTGCCGATATTCATTCAAGGGGCTTGCTCCCCGTTGTATGCGGCGGAACGGGACTTTATGTTGATACGCTTCTCAACAATGTTAAACTCAGCGAGGAGTCCTACAACGAGGAGCTTCGCCGTTCGCTTTTGAAAAGAGCGGAGGACGAGGGGACGGAAAAGCTGCTTGATGAGGTCAGAGCATTTGACCCCGAGTATGCCGAAAAGCTTCACCCGAACAACGTGAAAAGAATTGTCCGTGCGCTTGAGGTTTACAAAACGACGGGCACAACGATGACCGAACAAATCGAGCTGTCAAAGCAGGCTTCGCCGTATGACGTATGCTTCATCGGTCTTGACGCAGAGGACAGACAGTTCCTTTATGACAGAATTGACCGCCGTGTCGATATCATGCTTGACCGTGGATTGGAGCAAGAAGCAAGGGAGTATCTTGCTTCGGCAAACGGTTCAACCTCGGCGCAGGCGATAGGCTATAAGGAGCTTCAGCCGTATATCGACGGCAAAATTTCACTCGATGAGGCGGTTGAAAACCTGAAAAGAGCTACACGCAGATATGCAAAGCGCCAGCTGACATGGTTCAGGCGCAATGAACGAATAAATTGGCTCTATATTGACAAATATCAAAAAAGGGAAGATATGTTAAAGGACGCATTTACGCTTGTCGAAAGCTTTATGAAAGGAGAAAAGGCAGGATGAAAAACCGCACTTGGATAAACATGATTTGCACGGTTCTTGTGCTTGCGACTTTTGTTTATCTTTTTCATGATGCTGTGAGAAATAATCGTGATCGCTACGACACTGAGACGGCGGATGAAGTCGTTGAACAGGAAAAGCTCGATTTGAAGGCTTTTTTGGTGCGTGACGAGGAATATATAGATCAGAAAACAACGGGAACGGTCGTGCCGC
Organism: Bacteroidaceae bacterium; assembly: GCA_963631735.1. GTDB lineage: Bacteria > Bacillota > Clostridia > Oscillospirales > Acutalibacteraceae > CAG-488. The sequence continues at coordinate 6,514 of CAVGRW010000020.1, forward strand.
TTATAAAGGACGGTATGCGTGTTGCCAGCGGCGACGCCGTTGCGAGAGTTTGCGCCTCGGACGAGGATGCGGCAAACGTTTCGACTTTGCTTGAAGCGAAAGAGAGCCTTGCAAGATATCAGGAAATTTCCGAACAGACCGAGCTCAACGCTCTTGATATGGAGAAGCTCAACAAAACTATCGACGCAAGCTTTACCGAGCTTGTCAGGACTGCAAACAGCGGCGATTTCTCCGAGCTCAGTCAGAATATCGAGGAGCTTGAAAACAAGCTTGCAAGCAAGCAGATACTTAAAGACGGAACAATTGACCTGACGGCGAAGTTCAACGAGCTGAATTCAAAAATTCAGACGCTTGAAGCGAAAAGCATTAACACCTCCGATGTTCTTGCTCCGCTTTCGGGCTATTATATAAGCAATCTCGACGGCTATGAGAATGCTATGGATTACAATAAAATCTCCGATTTGACCGTTTCGGAAGCCGAAAAGCTCTTTGAAAAGAAGCCGAGCGATGTTTCGGGTCAGATGGGCAAAATCGTCGGAAGCTACAAGTGGTACCTTGTGACGGTCATGGACAGCAAATATTCGCTTCTCATGTCCGAGGGCGAAAAAATGAAGATAAATATGCCGTATTACGGCTTTAAAAACGTTGAGGTCGTTGTCGAAAAGATATCAACGACTCAGAATGATAAGGTTGCCGTTGCTTTTTCATGCAATATGATGAACGAGACCTACGCAAACATGAGAACCGAGGATATTGAGCTTGTTTTCAAGGAATACACGGGCTACAGAATCAACAGCTCGGCTATAAGGCGTGAAAAGGACGAAAAGGGCAAGGAAGTTGACATTGTTTATATTCTCCGAGGCGATATTATGAACGCCAGAGTTATTGATATAATCTATGATGCAGGCGATTATGTTATCGTTAGCGAAGAAAGCGAAGCGACGGGCGATTACCGTCCGATCAAGCGCTACGATGAAGTTATCGTGAAAGGAAGAAATCTCAGTGATGGAAAAAGCATTAGTTGATGAGCGCTTCAAGGATATTGAAGAAAACTACAAACGTATCAAGGAAAACATACAGAAGGCAACGCTTGAAAGCGGCAGAGACGAGGGCTCGGTGCGCCTGATGGGTGTCACCAAAACGGTTGACAGTCTCTATATCAATCATGCGCTTTCGCTCGGCATTGACCTTATCGGCGAAAACAGGGTGCAGGAATATCTCGGCAAGCGTGACGAGCTGCATCTCGACGGCGTTGAAAGACACCTTATCGGACATTTGCAGACCAACAAGGTTAAGCAGATTGTCGGCGAGGTCGATATGATCGACAGCGTTGACAGCGTTAAGGTTGCCAAGGAGATAGGCAAAATTTCGGCTAAAAAGGGAATCGTGACCGATGTTTTGGTTGAAATCAACATCGGCGAGGAGGCGAGCAAGTTCGGTCTTGACCCGTCCGAGCTGACCGAAACTCTTTGCGAAATATCGGAAATCGACTCTGTCAGAGTCAAGGGACTTATGGCAATACCGCCGATTTGCGACAGCAGTGCCGAAATTCGTAAATTTTTTATGAATATGAACCGAATGTTTCTTGACATAAAGGCAAAAAAATTAGATAATATCAGTATGGACATTCTGTCAATGGGTATGTCCGGAGACTATGTTGAAGCGATACTGGAAGGCTCGACTATGGTAAGAGTAGGATCGTCGCTTTTCGGCAAACGAGTATATTGATTCAGGAGGATTTATTATAATGGGAATGATGGACAAATTTAAGAACATGTTCAACATGTCGGAGGAAGAATTTCTTGACGATGTTGATATCGACGAGGAGGAGCCCGAGAAGGACGATTACTCTCATGATGTGAGAAGCAATTTTTCTTTCAGTCATAAGAACGACAGAGACAATAAGGTTGTTGATATCCGTTCTTCCGTTCCGGCTGCTGCGGCAGCTTCATCAAAGGCTCACGTCGTTTTCAAGAAGCTTGACAGATACGAGGACGTAGGCTCGGTCGCAGATGTGCTCAATGAAAAGAGAATTGTTATTCTTAACCTTGAGACCTGCCCGAACGATGCAACCGTAAGAATAATCGACTTTCTCAGCGGTGTTGCCTATGCAAACAACGGCGATATCAAGCGTGTTGCGGGCAGAGCGTATATAATCACACCTTATAACGTTCCGCTTACGGGCGAGCTTCTCGACGAGGTTGAACATTCAAATTATTAAGGCAATTCAACACAAAAGATATTGTTTAAAATACAGGAGGAATAAACCATGTTAACACCGGCAAAAATCACAAATCACCATTTTGAAGCCTCCGGAAGAAATGCTTATAAAGCAGAGAGTGTAGACAGCTTCATCAGAGAGGTTGCCGAGTCTTACGAGCAGATGTTCCGCGAAAACGGAGAGATGTTCAAGAAGATAAACTTGCTTGCACAGAGACTTGAGGAATACAGAAACGACGAGGATAATATCCGCAATGCGCTTCTTACGGCTCAGAGAGCTGCCGAGAAGATTACCCGTGAGGCTCAGGAAAAGGCAGACAAGCTCGTTGCCGAGGTTAAGGAGAGAACCGATACCGAGAACGAGAGACTTGACGCCGCCGCAAAGGAAATGCTTACAAACGCAAAGTATCAGGCAGATGCAATAGTAGCCGAGGCTCAGAAGCAGGCCGAGGAAATCGCTCAGAAGGCTATTCAGGAGTCTAAGGAAGCTTCCGTTAACGCAAGAAGCGACATGATCAAGGAGCTTGCCGCTCTTGAGACCATGAAGCAGGAGGTTACAAAGTTCAAGCAGCAGATTCTCGGCGAGTATGCCGCTCAGCTTGAGCTCATCAATAAGCTCCCCGAGGTAGTTATCGAGAAGATGACAGCCGAGGAGGAGGCAAAGGCAGAAGAAGCTCCGGCAGAGGAGCCTGTTGCCGAAGAAGTTGAGGAGGAAGTTTCCGAGCCCGAAACAGCAGCAGAACCCGCAGCCGAGGAGTCCAAAGAGGAAGTAAAGACAGAGGAAGCTCCGTCAGATGACGCAACAGTCCCTTTTGAGGAGCCCGTCGAGGAGGTTAAAGCTCCCGAGGCAAGAGAAGCCGAGTCGATGGACGTTGAGCATCTTCAGCAGATGATATATGAGACCGAGGACACAGACGCAGAGTCCGATCCCATAGACGAGGATGAGGATGAGAACGAGCAGACAGAGGAGGTAACAGACTCCGCCGAGTTTGTTGTTCCCGATATTGACGAAGCAAGCGATGAAGAGCTTGAAAAGATTGTTGACGATTACGGCTCGGAGGAAAAATCCGAAGCTAAGGATATAATGTTCACAAAGCCCAAGAAGGATGCAAATGAAGGCTTTAAGCTCAAGTTTGAGAATATTGACTCCTATGCCGCCGATGATATGGACAACGATTATCTTGATGATCTTGACGACGATGATCTTGATGACGACGGAAACGACGGCGGTCTGGCAGGCAAAATCAAGGGCTTCTTTAAGAAACAATGAGTGTACTGATAAGTTTTATTTCAATAGCGGTTCTGACCGCAGCCGACCAGGTGATAAAGTTCTTCGTTGAGCGTTATTTGCAGCCTATCGGCTCGGCGGAATTTATTAACGGATTTATCGGCTGGAATTATGTTCGCAACACGGGAGCGGCGTTCGGCTCGTTTTCGCAGAGCACGACATTGCTTTCGGTTGTTACGGGTATCGTAATTCTCGTCGGTATAATCCTTATTGCAACTAAAAAGATAAAGTCAAAGTTTTATCTTACCTGCGCCGTGATGGTTATTTCCGGCGGACTCGGCAATTTGATTGACCGTATTTTAAAGGGATATGTCGTTGATTTTATCGAGGTTCAGTTTACGGATTTTGCGGTTTTCAATTTTGCGGATATTCTTGTAACCGTCGGCGCGATCGCAATTATGATTTACGTTATCGTCGATATGTTCAGGGAACGCCAAAAGACGGGTGAGAAGCATGAGTGATTTTTTCTTCCGCATTGATTCGGATTTTTCGGGGGAGAGAATTGATAAAACCTTGTCGGATCTATGCTCCGACTTTACCCGTTCGCATATTCAGCATATTATTGATGACGGTGAGGTCAAGGTCAACGGCAAGCCTGTTTCAAAATCGTTCAGAGTTTCGATAGGCGATGAGATAAGCTTCTCAATGCCCGAGCTCAAAACGATTGAGGCGAAGCCCGAGAATATTCCTCTTGATATAATCTATGAGGATGACGACCTGCTGGTTGTCAACAAGCCGAGGGGAATGGTCGTTCACCCTGCGGCAGGCAATTATGACGGAACACTTGTCAACGCTTTGCTTTATCATTGCGGAAGCAGTCTTTCGGGAATCAACGGAGTTATCCGCCCGGGAATCGTGCACCGTATTGATAAGAACACAAGCGGTCTGCTGATAGTTGCGAAAAACGACTTTGCTCATGAAAAGCTTGCGGCTCAGATCAAGGAGCACAGCTTTACGAGGCAATACAGAGCGGTAGTACACGGACATTTCAAGGAGATGAGCGGAACGGTCAATGCGCCGATCGGCAGAAATCCCAATGACAGAAAGAAAATGTGCGTTATCTACCAAAATTCCAAGGATGCCGTTTCTCATTATGAAGTGATCGATCAGAATGAGAAATTTGCATATATAAAGGTTACTCTTGAGACGGGAAGAACTCATCAGATAAGAGTTCACATGGCGTATATCGGCCATCCCGTTGCAGGCGATAATATTTACGGACCGAAGAACGGAGTAACCTCATTAAACGGACAGTGTCTGCACGCAGGTCTTATCGGGTTCAAACACCCGAGAGACGGAAGATACCTTGAATTCAGTGCAGAGGTTCCGGATTATTTTAAGGATTTCTTGAAAAAACAAAATTTAAGCGAATAATTGGAGGTGTTTTTTTGGACGCAGTAACTAAAAAACAATTACAGATCAAGGCTTGTACGGTTCGTATGGGCGTGATCGAAGGTGTGTTCAATGCAAAGTCGGGTCACCCGGGCGGATCGCTCTCAGTAGCGGATATTCTCACATATCTTTATTTCGACCACATGAATGTTGATCCGAAAAATCCTAAGGACGAGAACAGAGACAGATTTGTTCTTTCAAAGGGTCATACGGCTCCGGCTCTCTATGCGGTTCTCGCTAACAAGGGCTTCTTCCCCGTATCTGAAATTAAAAATCTTCGTAAGCCGGGCGCAATGCTTCAGGGTCATCCGAGCATGAACCGTACCCCGGGCGTTGATATGAGCACAGGCTCTCTCGGTCAGGGTATTTCGACGGCAGTCGGCATGGCTCTTGCAGGAAAGCTTGACAAGAAGGACTACAGAGTTTACACGGTTCTCGGTGACGGTGAAATTGAGGAAGGACAGGTTTGGGAGGCAGCTATGTTTGCCTCGGCAAAGGGTCTTGACAATCTTTGCGCCGTTGTTGATAACAACAATCTCCAGATCGACGGCTCTATCGCAGAGGTTAACTCTCCGTATCCGATTCCCGAAAAATTCCGTGCATTCGGCTGGAATGTAATTGAAATCTACGGTCATTCATTTGACGAGATCGACGCAGCTTTCAAGGCAGCCGCCGAGTTCAAGGGCAAGCCCACGGCAATTATCGCAAAGACGGTCAAGGGCAAGGGCGTTTCCTTTATGGAGGATCAGTGCTCATGGCACGGAACAGCTCCGAATGCCGAGCAGTATGAGCAGGCTATGAACGAGCTTAAAGCACAACTTGCAGAATTGGAGGCGTAAGAGATGGCAGACGTAATCAAAACAGCAACAAGAGAAGCTTACGGTAAAGCTTTGGTTGAGCTCGGCGAGAAGGACGAGAGCCTTATTGTTATGGACGCCGATCTTGCCGCCGCAACAAAAACAGGTATGTTTAAAAAGGCATTCCCCGAAAGATTTTTCGATGCGGGAATTGCCGAGTGTAATATGGTAGGCGTTGCCGCAGGTCTCGCAACAACGGGTCACACCGTTTTCGCAAGCTCCTTCGCAATGTTCCTTGCAGGCCGTGCTTTCGAGCAGGTCAGAAACACGATCGGTTACCCCCACCTTAACGTTAAGCTCGGCGCAACTCATGCCGGTATTTCCGTAGGTGAGGACGGCGCAAGCCATCAGTGCTGTGAGGATATCGCTCTTATGAGAACTATCCCGGGCATGACTATCATCAACCCGGCGGACGATGTTGAAGCCCGTGCGGCTGTTTTTGCAGCGGCAGAGTATGAGGGACCGGTTTATCTCCGCTTCGGCAGACTTGCAGTTCCGCGCTTCAATGATCCCGATACTTATAAGTTTGAGATCGGCAAGGGCATCGAGCTTGCAGAGGGTAGCGACGTTACTATCGTTGCAACAGGTCTCATGGTTAACGAGGCTATGATTGCCAAGGATATGCTCAAGGAAGAGGGTATCTCGGCAAGAGTTATCAATATCCACACCATCAAGCCGATTGATAAGGACATCATTCTCAAGGCGGCTGAGGAGACGGGCGCAATCGTTACGGCCGAGGAACACAGCATTATCGGCGGTCTCGGCTCTGCGGTTACAGAGGTTGTCTGCGAGGGCAAGCCTGTTCCGGTTGTAAGAGTCGGCGTTGAAGATAAGTTCGGCGGCTCGGGTCCGGCAGTTGAGATGCTCAAGATTTACGGACTTTGCGCTTCAAACATTGTTGAAAAGGCAAAGAAAGCCGTTTCGATGAAATAATTGTTTTTGATTATCCTGTTCCGCTCGTTTTCGGGCGGAACGGGACTCGGAGAAAAAGATGAAAGAAAGCGACGACATCAGACTTTCAAAAGATGAATACGACAGTGACGCTCAGGCAGTTCAGGAGTCTGAGCTTTTGCCAATTTATGACGCAATGGAATTTTCGGGCGATATTCAGCCGCTTGACGATATTTCGGAGCCTGAAGAAATCGCCGTAGACTTTGGCACAAAGAAATCGGAAAACAGAAATTCGGATAAAAAATCAACATTAAAAAAGAAAAAAATTCCCTCAAAAAGGGATTCGAAAATAAAGACGCTCGTTGCATGTCTTGCGCTGATACTTATTGTTGCAGGCGCTATGGCAGGGGCATATTTCGGAGTTGAGAGAGCCGACAGAAACCTTTCTCCCGTGACTGCGATTTATAACACGACGGACAAAAGCACTACTATTAAGCTCGCCGACGGAACGAATTACGACATTGGCGAGGCAAGAGAAATTTCCGTTTCGACGGACGGAATGTATATCTGGTTCAGCCGTAATACGGCGTCCGCAACGGGCAAATATGACCTCAGAATGATTGAGGTCGGCAGTAAAAAGTCCCTGAAAAAGCAGGGCAAGTTTATTGAAAAGGGCATTGACGACGGTTGGAAAACAACTAAGGACGGACTCTTTGCCTGCTACGGAATAACAAAATCGAATATCACAAGCTGTTATATGTACAGCGCCGAGCTGCAAAGGGCAGAGACGGTTGCCGAGTCGGTCGAAGAATATTTTTCGCCCTCGGTCGGCAACATAGTTTATTTCACACGCCGAAGCGGCAATGTCTATTCGCTTCACAGGGCGAAATTCGGTGAAAGCAGTGAAAATGTTGCGAGTGGCATTAGCCACGTTAAGTATGCAGGTGACCGCAGCGACTATGAAATTTTATATACTCAGCCGACGGGCAAAAGCACGGACGTTAACGTGTATGCCGTAAAGGGTGATGAAAAGCCGACGGAAGTATGCGCAGATGTCAGCGAGGTCTATCTCAACGACTTCGTTTACGGCGGCAATCTTTACTATTTCACAAGAAATAAATCGAATATCAATTGGCAGGATTTTATATCGGATAACTATTACGAAAGCGATCAAAAAATCCAAAAGCCCGTTGAAAGTGATTATATGGTCGAAAAGGGCTTCATTTTTAAAAGAAAAGTTCTTGACACGGCTAAATACAATGCCGCACTCAACCGTTATGAGCTCAAGGAAATCAGGGATCAGCTTCGTGAGGAGCTTGATAAAATTGATCTTGGGCTTGCTGTCGGTGACGAATACACCTGCTTCGCTTACAGTAACGGAGCTTCGCACAGGCTGGCATCGGGTATAACTCTTGAAAATATTATCGAGTTTGCCAAGTCGGGCGATCCGAGGATTATTTACAGAAAATCGGTTATCGGCGTCGGCAATATCATCAGCATGGATTCTCTCGTCGAAACGTCGCAGAATTCAAGCGTGCAAAAGACGATGGATTATGTCCGCAACGCAGTTCAAAGCTCATACGAAGTCAGCGACAGCAGCTTTTGCTCATGGTACGACGGTTCGACGGTGGTTGAATATGAGCTCAAAGGCTATGATTTGGACAAAACTCAGTTCATTCTTGCCGATATGGGCACGATATACGGTCTTGCGGACGGCGAGCTTTATTACAGCAGCGCCGAGAATGCCGAACTCAGCAGCAGGAGACTGATTGACTCAAATGTTTCCGACTGCAACGTGACGGGTGATACATTGTTCTATGAAAAGCTTGACTCATCGGGAGCAAGAACCCTTTATAAATTCCAGCCCAAGGGCGGCAAGGCGGAGATTTGCAAGAACATGTATTCTTATTTCGCCGTCAACGAGTCGTTTGTGATAGTTCTGACGAGGCAGAGCAATTCCGAGGAGCTTGTCACGGCAGGCATATATGACGGCAAGGGCTATGCCGTTGTTGACAGCGACCTCAATCTCAATAATTTTGTTTATAATGACAGCGCATTTGCATATATCAAGAATTATAAGAGCGGAAGCGGTGAAATGTACTGCTATTCGCTGAAAAACGGAGCCGTGAAGTGCGGCGACGGCGTAACGAAGATAATGTATATCGGTTAAATACGCGATCAGGAAAGGAATGGTTACAGAATGAAAGAAGAAGTTCTTTTCAAAAAAACTCCCTTCGGCGGATTTGACCGTCAGTCTGTAATAAATTATATTCAACAGCTGAAAAAAACTCAGCAGGAATATAAAAATATAATTTCGGACAAGGACAGGCTCGTAAAAACTCTTACCGAGGAAAACAAGGAGCTGAAAGAAAGATCCAAAAAGGCAGAAAAGAAGGCTGAAGAGCTCAATATAAAATGCTCCGAAGCCGAGGAAAACGCAAAGAAAATGAGAGCAAAATATGAAATGCTTGAAAAACAGGTTGAGGACTCCGCCGATAAAAAAGCGGCACAGGAAACCATAGAGCGGTGCGATAAGCTGGTTGAGTCTGCCGAAGCTGCGGCGGCGAAGCTTAAAAAGAACGCACAGTCGCAGATTAAAAAGGCGGCAAAGAAGCTCGACAAGGTGAAGGACGATCCGCAGAAAGCGGAGGAATTGCTTCAACAGCTTATTCGGGAGTTGAGTTAATGGCAGAATATGTTTTGGATGCGTCCGAGCTCAAGGAGAGGGCGAAGGAGCTTCACGCAGGGGATAGGGTTATCCTCTCGGGAGTTGTTTACACCTCAAGAGATGCGGCGCATAAAAGAATAGTCAAGCTCATCGAGGAGGGCGGCGAACTGCCGTTTGACCTTGACGGAGCATGTATTTATTACGCAGGTCCCACGCCTGCACCGCAGGGACTTCCGATAGGCTCATGCGGACCGACCACCTCGGGCAGAATGGATCCTTTCGCTCCGCTGCTGCTTGATAAGGGCTTGGCAGCGATGATAGGAAAGGGCGGCAGAGACAAGGGCGTTTGCGACGCAATTGTCAGAAACAATGCCGTTTATCTCTGCGCTGTCGGCGGCGCAGGTGCGCTTGCCGCAAAATGCGTTAAGGAATGTAAGGAAATTGCATTTTTTGATCTTGGCTGTGAATCGGTCAAGAGGATCGTACTCGATAAATTTCCGCTGATAGTCGGAATAGACTGTCATTCGGGAAGTCTTTTTGAAAAACACGAATAACCGATACATAATTACGGAGGTTAAAAGTAATGAAAGGAATCATACTTGCAGGCGGTTCCGGAACCCGCCTTTACCCCTTGACAATGGTTACCAGTAAGCAGCTTTTGCCGGTTTACGACAAACCGATGATTTATTATCCGCTTTCGACCCTCATGCTTGCAGGCATCAGGGAAATTCTCATCATTTCGACACCGGATGACACGCCGAAGTTTGAAAGACTTCTCGGCACGGGTCATCAGTTCGGCTTGAAGCTTTCCTATGCCGTTCAGGAGAGACCCGAGGGACTCGCTCAGGCTTTCATCATCGGTGAAAAGTTCATCGGCAAGGACAGTGTTGCGATGGTTCTCGGCGATAATATTTTCTACGGCAGCGGCTTCGGTCATATGCTCAGGCAGGCGGCTCTCAACAAGGATAGGGCTACTGTTTTCGGCTACTATGTTGACAATCCCGAGGCATTTGGCGTTGTTGAATTCGACAGAAAGGGCAAGCCTAAGAAGATCGTTGAGAAGCCGAAGGAGCCAAAGTCGAATTACGCAATAACGGGTCTTTATTTCTACGATAACAGGGTCGTTGAGTACGCCAAGAGCCTTAAACCGTCTGAAAGAGGCGAGCTTGAGATAACGGATATCAACCAGATTTATCTCGATAACGGCGACCTCGATATCAAGCTCATGGGCAGAGGCTTTGCTTGGCTTGACACGGGAACGGTTGACAACCTTATGGAAGCTGCGAATTTTATCAGAACGATTGAGAAGCTCCAGGGTATTCAGATTTCCGCACCCGAGGAGATTGCATATAATATGCGCTGGATCTCAAAGAAAACTCTTATTGAATCTGCACAGCAGTACGGCAAATCGCCTTACGGTCAGCATCTTATGAGAGTTGCCGAGGGCAAGATTATGTATTCCGACAAGCAGGGCGAGCGTCCTCGCTGGGGTACGGAGCAGGAGCCGCCGTATTCAAACGAAAAAATGTAAAAGAAAAGGACTGACATAATTTGAAAGCATACGAAACAGAAGTAACGGGCGCAATTGTGATAGAACCCGATGTTTTCGGCGATAACAGGGGCTGGTTTATGGAGTCTTATTCCAAGCGCAAGCTCGCCGAGGTTGGTATAGATGTTGATTTTGTTCAGGACAACAGATCTTTTTCTGCCGAGAAGGGTACCCTCAGAGGCTTGCACTGCCAGGTCAATCCGACGGCTCAGAGCAAGCTGCTTACCTGTGTGCGCGGCGAGATAATGGACGTTGCTGTTGACATCAGAAAGGGCTCACCGACTTACATGAAATGGACGTCGGTTATCCTTTCTGGCGAGAATAAGAAATCTTTCTTTATTCCCAAGGGCTGTCTGCACGGCTTTGTTACGCTGACGGACGACGTTGAGGTTATGTACAAGGTCGATGAGTTCTACTGCCCCGAGGATGACAGAAGCGTTAAATTTAACGATCCCGAGATAGGAGTTGAATGGGGCATTGACGATCCTATTCTTTCAAAGAAAGACATTTCCGCTCCGCTTCTCAAGGACAGCGACGTCAGCTTTGATTTTTGAGGACAGTATATGAAAATTCTTGTAACAGGCTATAACGGTCAGCTCGGCTTTGATGTTATCAAGGAGCTGAACTCACGCTCAATTGAGTGCAAGGGCGTTGACCGTGATGATTTTGATATTACAAACCGTGAAGAAACGGTCGGATACATCTGCGATTACGCTCCCGATGCCGTTATCCATTGCGCCGCATACACGGCGGTGGACAGGGCAGAGGACGATGAAGGAAATTGCCGCAGAGTCAACGTTGACGGAACGGAAAATATTGCGATCGCATGCGAGAAGCTCGGCGCAAAAATGCTCTATGTCAGCACTGATTACGTCTACGGCGGGGCAGGGGATACACCCTTTGAGCCGACCGATCCGACCGACCCGAAGAATGTTTACGGCAGGACTAAGCTCGGCGGCGAAAAGGCTGTCACAAAGCATCTTGACAAATATTTCGTCGTGCGAACCTCGTGGGTTTTCGGCATAAACGGAAATAATTTTGTTAAAACGATGCTCAGATTGGGAAATGAAAAGGACGAATTGAACGTAGTCTGTGACCAGATAGGTTCACCGACCTACACGCCCGATCTTGCGAGACTTATCTGTGACCTCATCGTGACGGATAAGTACGGAATATATCACGGCACAAACGAAAACTACTGCTCATGGGCGGAGTTTGCGGCTGAAATAATGAAGCTCGGCGGAAGAAAGGCAAGAGTCAATCCCGTTGAGTCAAGCGAATACCCCGTGAAAGCCGAAAGACCGCATAATTCGAGGCTGAGTAAAAAATGTCTTGACGATGCAGGTCTCAAGCGACTCCCGACGTGGCAGGACGCATTAAACAGATTTTTAAAAGAATTGGGTGAATGAAATGAAGTTAACTCTTGTTGTTCCTTGCTTTAACGAGGAAGAAAGTGTAATTGAGTTCTATTCTGAGGTTACACGTGTTTTTAAAGACAAGGTTGAGGATTATGAGCTGGTGTTTGTAAACGACGGAAGCCGAGACAAAACGCCGCAGATACTCAGAGCTATATACGAAAAGGCGGATAATGTTAAGGTCGTCAATTTTTCGCGCAACTTCGGCAAGGAAGCGGCTATTTATGCCGGCTTGAAGCAGTCGAGCGGTGACTATACCTGCGTTATTGATGCCGATCTCCAACAGCGCCCCGAGGTCGTGCTTGAAATGAAGCAGATTTTGGACGAAAATGCGGATATTGACTGCGTTGCCGCTTATCAGGGGGAGCGCAAGGAGAGCAAGCTTCTGATTTTCTTCAAGGATAAGTTCTATGAGATAATCAACAAGCTTTCGGATGTTGAGCTTTATCCCGGTGCAAGCGATTTCAGACTTATGCGCCGTCAGATGCTTGATTCCGTTCTCGATATGTCGGAATACAGCCGTTTCTCAAAGGGCATTTTCTCCTTTGTCGGCTATAACACAAAGTATATTCCCTATGAGGTGCAGGAGAGAGCGGCAGGCACATCCAAATGGTCGTTCATGAAGCTTTTCAGATATGCCATTGAGGGCATCGTCGGCTATTCTACAATTCCGCTCAAGGCTGCATCGTATGCAGGAGTAGGTCTTATGGGAATTTCTCTGCTTTATCTCATAATCGCTCTAATCGTCGGAGCTGTAGTCGGCGAGATCACGAGCACGATCGCAATTATAACGATTCTGCTTTTCCTCGGCGGACTTAATTCGCTTTTCCTCGGCATAATCGGTGAATACCTTGCGAGAACCTATCTTCAGGTCAAGGAACGCCCGATATATATAGCAAAAGAAATACTTAATTACGAAGATAAAAATAAAGGAGCAGAATAATGAAGCATTACGAATCACTTATTATCGGACATATCACAATGGATCATGATACCGATTATCTCGGCAATGAAACTCTTGCAATCGGCGGAGCTGTTATTTATTCCTCGGCGTCGGCATACGCTCTCGGGCATAAGGTTGCCGCTTTGACAAAGATCAATCCCGATGACAGCGAGAGACTTACATATTTTACGATTCCGAAAGAGGATATTTATTGTATCATGTCCGAGTCGTCGTGCACGATGGACAATCAGTATTTCACCGCCGACAAGGAGCGCAGAAAGTGCATGTGCATAAGCGTAGGCACTCCGTTTACGATTGACGATATCCCCGAGGATGTTGAAGCTGACATTTACCACTTCGCAGGACTTCTTTACGGCGATTTTACCAACGAAATGATTATCGAAGCCTCCAAGAGGGGCAAGGTTGCCGTTGATGTTCAGGCTCTTCTCCGCCACGTTAATCTTGAGGATCACACAATGTTCTTTGAAGATTGGAAGGAGAAGAAGGAGGTTCTTCCGTATATCGAGTATCTCAAGACCGATGCCGCCGAGGCGGAAATTCTTACAGGTCTCACCGACAGATACGAGGCTGCAAAGCTCCTCCATTCATGGGGCGCAAAAGAGGTTGTTATTACTCATAACACCGAGGTTATCGCATATGACGGCAAGGAATTCTGCTCATGCCCGATTCGTGCGAGAAATCTCAGCGGACGTACAGGCCGAGGCGATACAACCTTTGCCGCTTACATGACCGAAAGACTTCATCATTCAATGAAGGACGCACTTCTTTATGCAACGGCAACGGTTTCCAACAAGATGGAAATCCCCGGACCGTATAAGGGAACAAGAGCCGATGTTGACAAGTATATTGAGGAGTTCTATTCCGATATAAAATAAATTTATAAAGGAAAGTGATTTGATCAATAGAATGAAAAGCAACAATTTAATAAAGGAAAAGGAAAGAATTTGGTATTGGGATACAATAAAATTCTTGATGATGCTTACGGTTGTCGTGGGGCACTTTGCCGAGACTGCGGTGGCTTGGGGCGGACAGGATATAGCTCCGCTGCACCTTTTTATCTATGCTTTCCATATGCCGATGTTCATCTTTATATTCGGAGTTTTTTATAAGGAAGATAATTATAGAAGAAAGGCGCTGTCTTTACTTATTGCAGGATATTTTTTCAAAATATTTTCCTACCTAACGGCTTTGATAATAAACGGGAAAGCGGTATTCGGGCTTTTTTATGACGGCGGCGTTACATGGTTTTTGTTCGTTTTGATGTGGTACACCTTGCTTGGAGCTGCATTAAAAAAATACGATAAGAGACTTGTCCTTGCAGTCTCGTTTGTTATCTCGCTTTTTACGGGATATTTCAGAGAGATTGACGACTTTTTGTGCATATCAAGAACACTTGTTTTTTTTCCGTATTTTTGGCTCGGAACAATGATAAACAGAAACAGCTTTTTGGAAAAAATCAGAAGGCTCAGACGTTATTTGTGGATCCCTGCCGTTTGTGTTCTCCTGGGTTGGTTGGCATTGAGCTTCTTTGATTTTGACAACCTGGAAATCCTGTCACATTTATTGTCGGGAAGAAATCCCTTTTCAAAGGAGACCGACGGAATGGGATGTCTGTACCGATTGCTTACAACCGCAATAACGCTGTTAACGGGTATGTCGATACTCATTCTTGTTCCAGAGAAAAAGATTCCTGTAATTTCCTATTTGGGCAGGAACACTCTGAATGTATATTTTTGGCATTATACATTTTTGTACATAATATTCCGTGTTCTCAATATAAAGGAACTTGTAGGAAATGCAGGCGGCATAGCGCTGCTTATATTCATCGGAGTTGTGCTGACATTTTTACTTTCGCTTGATATCTTTAATTTCCCTTTAAAAAACATAAACAAATTTATAATGAATTTCAAATCAAAAAAAGCGGCCGAATAAAATCGGTCGCTTTTCTATGTGTAATTTTTACAAATCAATAAGTGAACGCTGCATCGAGAGTGTACTGACCCGAGCCTGAGCCTTCGACATTCACAAAGCCGTATTTTGCTTGAGCCTCAACCTCGAGCGGCATAGTGTGATTAAGCGAAAGAATATTTCCGTCATTATCAATTTCCGCTGTAAGTACAGTGCCGGAATAATTAAGCTTTGAGGATTTAACGGTTACATTGTTTTGCTGCGCAATGTCAGCTATACCTGCAATCGGCAACGATGCCTGCTCATTGTATTTAGGCATAGTTTTGTAATCTACGACCTCACCGACAAGCTTCAGCGTTACCTTATAACCGCTTTCAGTCTTTTCAACTGCATAATTCGCAACTCCGTCGGCTTCAAGGGCTGTCGGCACAAGGAATTTTTCTGCTTCTGTCGGTTTTGATTCAAATGTTTTGGTGCTTTCGGTAGGGACAGCATTTTGATCAATAAGTTTTTGTACAGTTCCTAACAGCGTGGTCGGCTTGAAACTTTTCAAAACTACTTCGATTTTTGTATTCTTCTCGATTGTTACCTTTTCGCTCGCATAAGCTTTCTTGAGCGCATTGTTGTAATATTCAACAGCCTCTGCCTTGTCAAAGTCAACGGGAGTTTTTTCGTCCTCCTTGCTGTCGTCTTTGATTTCGATAAGATCCTCAAGGCTTACGCACATTCTGAGAACCTTGAGCGCATCCGAGGAATTGATGTTACCGTCGGAATTGACATCAGCCTTTTTGAGATTGATGCCGCTTTCATCAATACCTACCGTGTATCGGAGTATCGCCAAAGCGTCTGCGGAATTTACACGGCCGTCATCGTTAACATCACCCATGTATTCCGCTGCCAAAGCCATTGCGGAAGCCGAAGCGGCAACGGCAACGGCAGCTGCGATTGAAATACCTGCCTTAATA
>CAVGRW010000021.1:0-3501 GCA_963631735.1 Bacteroidaceae bacterium
CGGACTGCATAAAGTGCGGCAAATGCGAAAAATCATGTCCGCAGCATCTTCCGATTCGTAAGCTTTTGGTCGATGTTGCAGAAACATTTGAAAAGAATTCCGAAGAATAAAAAAACAGCACCTCAGAGATTTTCGTCTTTGAGGTGCTTATTTTATGGGTTCCATTGATATTTTTTTATGTCAACACAGCCGTTCGGTTTGAATTCAACGCCTTCGCTTTCAAGCAACAGTCGCTGTTCCGCCCATCCGGGAGCGGTGCGACCGGAGCTGTTGACAACACGGTGGCAGGGATAGCTGCCGTAAAATTCTGCACGGCTGAGAACGTTGCCTATAAGACGTGAGTTTTTGTCACGTCCGATGAGTCTTGCAATCTGACCGTAGCTCGCCACCCGTCCGCACGGAATTTCCTCCACGACGGACAAAATTTCGTATATCAAACTGTCGTTCAGAATTTTACTCATAGCGTTGCTCCGTTTATAATATGTAATATAATCATAGCATTGAAGCGAAGCCCTGTCAATCGTGAAATCAATGAAAGCGTTCGGTTATCTTCTCATGAGCTTGTCAGTATAGAGCTTATGTATTCCGAATTTCCAGCAAAGGAGCATGCCGAATACTGCGCCGACTGCCGCCTGAAGAATCTGGAACGGAAGCTTTAAAATTGCCGCTTCGGGTGTGCCGTAGAAGAATGCTCTGCCGATTGAATAGCCGACAACCATGATGACTGCGCCGACTGTAACTCCGATTCCCGAGCTGAGCACGGGCTTCTTTTTCATAACATAGTGAGAGAATACGGAAATGACTATTGCCTGCAAGCCGTGGGTGATAAGCGAAACCCACATCGGGGTCGGGTAGAAGAAAAGGTCGCCGAGAAATGCGCCTACACCGCCGACCATGAATGCCGCCAAGGGGTCAAGAATTATCGCCGCCGTACAGATAACAATGTCATTGAGATAGAGATGTCCGCCGGCTACGGGAACTCCGAAAGAGCTGAGCGCCACGTTCATAGCCATGAGCACTGCCGTTGTGCAGAGCCACATTGTGTTTTGCCTTGCTGTTCTTTTTGTTTGCATTGTGTTTTCCTCCTTGCAAATCTGTTGGGAATATTATATAATAGCTCTGATAATATAAAATAGTCAGAAACGGAGAAAAATATATAACCAGATGAAGTATGTAATCAACAAACAAGAACGTCCCGTATATCTGCAAATTTACAGACAAATAAGGGACGATATAACAAACGGGGTGTTTGAATTTAACAGCAAGCTCCCGTCAAAAAGACTGCTTGCCGATGAGGTCGGTGTCAGCACGGTGACCGTTGAGCATGCCTATGAGCTTCTGTGCGACGAGGGGTATATCGAGCCGAGGGAGCGCAGCGGATATTACGTTATTTTCAGTCCTAATGACGGCTTTGCCGAGGTCTCGCATATATCCGACTCGCTGAAGGCTCATTCGGCATCGGCTCATTCAAGCTTTTCAATTTCGCTATTGAGCAAGACGATGCGTAAGGTTCTGACGGACTACAATGAAATTATCCTCGAAAAATCACCGAATGTCGGTTGCGTTGAGCTGAGAACCGCATTGAAGCAGTACCTTGCACGCAACCGTGGAATAAATGTTGAAATTGAGCAAATAGTTATCGGCTCGGGTGCGGAATATCTTTACAGGCTTATCGTTGACCTGCTCGGACGAGATAAGGTCTATGCCATCGAGTCTCCGTCTTATCAGAAAATCGAACAGGTTTATCATGCGGCAGGGGTGAAATATGAGCTGTTGCCGCTCTGCAACGACGGAATCGACGGAACGGCACTTGCTAAAACCGATGCGGACGTTCTGCACACAACGCCGTACAGAAGCTTTCCCACGGGTGTCACGGCTTCGGCTTCAAAGCGCTACGAATACATACGCTGGTCGGAAAAAGGCGAAAGATTTATCATCGAATCGGACTATGATTCCGAATTTTCGGTGTCCTCAAAGCCTACCGAGACGCTTTTTGCTCTTTCCGATCACGATAATGTGATTTATCTCAACACATTTTCAAAAACGATCTCGCCGTCAATGCGTGTTGGCTACATGGTCTTGCCGAAAAGGCTCGTAAAGCCGTTCAATGAGCGCCTCGGCTTTTATTCCTGCACAGTGCCGACCTTTGAACAGCTTGTTCTCGCCGAGCTGATAAATAACGGCGATTTTGAACGCCACATCAACCGTGAGCGCCGAAAAAAGCGTCGTGAAGCGGAGCAAAAGACGGACAAAAGCAATTAAAATGCTTGAAATTTCCCCGAAAATAGATTATATTGTTTATACACAACTATCGGAGGCTATTTATGAAAGATTTCAGATTAAGACAGGTACACCTTGATTTCCATACTTCGCCGCTCATTCCCGATGTCGGCGCAAAATTTGATAAAAAAGATTGGCAGGAAACGCTGAAGCTGGGTCATGTTGACTCGATCACGGTTTTTTCAAAATGCCATCACGGATATTCATATCACCCGACGAAGGTAAACACCATGAACCCGACGCTGAAATTCGACCTTCTCAAGGCACAGCTTGAAGCCTGCGAGGAAATCGGAGTTCGTGCGCCCGTGTATATTTCGGCAGGCTTTGACGAAAAGGATGCGGTTGAGCACCACGATTGGCTGAGGGTCGATCCGTCGAATATCGGTAAAGCACCGGATTTCAGCCAGCCGGGCTATCATCTGATGTGCTTTAACACGGCTTATCTTGACAAGCTCATTGCCGAGATTGAAGAAGTAATGGTCAATTACGACCCGTGCGAAATTTTTCTTGATATTGTCGGCGAGCCGATGTGCTGCTGTGAAAAATGCTGTGCGGATATGACCGCTGCAGGTCTTGATTATAATAATCTTAAAGATGTTGAAGCCTTCGGCAAAAAGGTATATCGCAACTATCTTGACAGGGTAGAGGAAGCTGTTCACAAGCACAATCCCGAAACGATTATTTTCCAGAATTCGGGACACGTTTCAAAGGGCAGACCGGATTTGATTGATACAATTGAATGTCTTGAACTCGAAAGCCTTCCGACGGGCGGTTGGGGATACGATCATTTCCCGATGTCTGCGGCATATGCGAGAACTCAGCGTGAATGCTTCCTTGGCATGACGGGTAAATTTCATCAGACGTGGGGTGAGTTCGGCGGCTTCAAGCACCCGAACGCACTTCGCTATGAGACGGCGCTTTCTCTTGCTCAGGGCGGCGGATGCTCAATCGGCGATCAAATGCACCCTGAGGGACTTCTCAACAAATCAACCTACGGACTTATCGGAAAGGCTTACGCCGAGGTTGAAGCAAAGGAGCCGTGGTGCAAGGGCGCAAAATATATTGCGGATATCGCCGTGCTTGCCGCAGAGTGCATAAAAGGCAGAGACGAGGGCGGCTGGTATGATGCAGGCGCAAACCGAATTCTTCTTGAAACGAACAGACTCTATAATTTCATCGACCTTGATGAGGATTTCACAAAGTATAAAATGCTGATTTTGC
>CAVGRW010000021.1:4409-22606 GCA_963631735.1 Bacteroidaceae bacterium
TTTACGGTAGGCGGTTACACTCTGCGCCCTCGTGAGGGGGTGATCTTATGCAGTACGTTACATACGAGAATTTATTTACATTCGCACTTGTAATTATTGGATTGGTAACGGTATTCGTTGCAGTCCTTGCATATAAAAAGAAATAACCGCCCAACCCTGAGAAAGTTAGCGGTTATTCTTTAACTTATCACTTCGAGGGCGTAACCGTCTATCGGCAGCACCACTCTTTGTATCTTTATTATATGCTATGTGTCTTGAATTGTCAAGGCTTAATATTTATCTGCCGTCTTTGTAGGGCAGTTTTTAATTTATGGTGTGTTTTGCCGCTTGTCTTGTAAAATAGCTTGAATTATTGAGCTTGCCGCCCAACATTTTTAATAAGCAAAACAGGTATAGAAAAAGCCGCAAGCCCTTGATATACAAAGGTTTGCGGCTTGGAGCTACTGGTCGGACTCGAACCGACGACCTGCTCATTACGAATGAGCTGCTCTACCAACTGAGCCACAGTAGCATCTGCTGAATTTGTCAACGAATGATATTCTAATATATTTTGAAGAAAAAAGCAATAGTTTTTATAAAAAAAGTTAATTTTTTTGATGATGCGGACTTTTTACAATCCACAATTATTGTTTGCTCAAAGTTGACATGAACTTTTATTTTGGGTATAATGAAAACAAAGAATAATTATGAGAAGAGGTGCACAAAATGTCTGAAATTATTGTTGCAGGAGCAGGTCACGGAGGACTCGTTGCCGCATGGAAGCTTGCACAGCTCGGTCACAAGGTTACCGTATATGAGCGTCATGCCCGTGAAAATCTCGGCTATGACCAAAAGGACCCCGTGGACGCCGCATATTTTGATTATGCAGGGATCGCATATCCCGAGGAGTGGCACGCTCCGAACAATGTTATAACGCTTGTTCCGATTGATGAAACGGTTGATTCCGTCACGCTCCCGGAGGAAAAGGGTGCTTCGACGCTTATTGTTGAACGCCGTGAGCTTTTGGCATTTCTCATCGGCCTTTGCGAAAAGGCAGGGGTGCACTTTGAGTTCGGCTGTGAGGTGCGTGAGCCCGTCGTTCTCGGCAGCCGCATTATCGGCATAATGACATCGCAGGGCATAAGACTTGCCGACCTTGTTATTGACGCTTGCGGAATTGACTCGCCCGTGCGCCGCAATTTGCCCGATTTTACTCATATTCAGAAAGAGCTCGGCAGCTTTGACCGACTCCATGTTTATCGTGCGTATTATAATCGTATTGAGGGCAAGCCCGACCCCGAGCACAGATATTATGTCTATGTCAATGCCAACGGAACGGTCGGCTTTACATGGCTTATCACAGAGCCTGACAGCGCCGATATTCTTATCGCAAGATTCGGAGAAATCACCGAAGCGGATATAAAAGAAAATTTGGATTTTGTTTGTGCCAAAAACGAGCATGTCGGACGTGAGCTTATTCGCGGCGGCAAGGTAGTTGATATTCCCGTTCGTCAGCCGCTGGCGGTTTTCGTTGCCGACGGTTATGCCGCAGTCGGCGACAGCGCCTGTATGACAATCCCACTCAAGGGCTCGGGAATCGGATATTCCATTAAGGCGGGTACGATTCTCGCAAGAGCGGTCGAGACGGATAAAGACGGTTTGTTCAACTGCGATACGCTTTGGAAATATGAGCGTGATTTCTTCCATGAAATTGGATTTACCGCATGCACGATTGCGCTCGAAAAAAATCTTTTGCCCTATCTTACGGCGAAGGACGTCAGTGATTTTATTGCAAGCGGAATTTTGACCGCCGAGGAGCTTGCCGAGCTTAACACAGACAAAATCGAATATCTCAGGAAAAACAAAATTGTTTCAACAGTCAAGAATAAGCTGAAGCTTCTCAACGAAATGCCCGAGCTGAGAAACAAGGGGCTGAAAATTGTCGGATGGTTCGGCAGAGAAAAGCTTGTTGAACCGCTGTTCCCGACAAAGTACGACCGTGAGGACGTTGAAAAATGGGCGGAGCATTATAATGAGTTCTTTGAGTCAATTAAGACGGACAAATTACCCGGTGAGGATAACGAATAAACAATCAAGGGCTGTTGCTTCGGCGACAGCCTTAAATAACGCTTGCAAAATCAGAATGAAAAATATAAAATAGTTTATATAGTTTTATGGGGTTGATAAATTGAAGGACATGAAAAGATACTTGAAAATGGCGGCACCGTACAGGTTTGAGCTGATATTGACGGTTCTCGCCTTGCTCGGGTCTTCGGCTGTCAGTCTTGTTATGCCGGATGCGGTGCGCAGGCTGACGGGAGCCTTGACTGACGGAACTGCGACCAAGGAGCGAGTCCTTGTGTTTGCGGCGATAATACTTTTATCATACATAGTCAAAGCGCTGCTGACATTCGTATCAAAATACAAGGCTCACGTTGCCGCATGGAATTTCGTCGGCGATATGATGCTTGATGTTTATAATAAGCTGCAATCGCTTTCAATGAGATTTTTCGGTGATAAGCAGACGGGAGAAATAATGAGCCGTGTCATAAACGACTCGAGAAACATGGAGACGCTTATTGCACATGCTTTGCCCGATCTTCTCTCAAACATTCTCATTGTTATAATGGTTGCGATAATGATTTTTTCAATCAATCCGATTTTGGCGGCAATTTCGCTCATTCCCATTCCGCTGATTTTGTTTGTGACAATGAAATTTTCGGGCAAGGTTCACGCTCTTTTCAAGCGCAATCAAGAGGTACTTGCCGAGGTCAACGGCAAGGTTCAGGATAATATCTCGGGAATCCGTGAAATTCAGTCCTTCGGCAGGGAAAAAGAGGAATATATGAGCATGAAGGAGTATTGCAAGCGGTACAGCTTCGTCAATGTCCGTGCGAATTTTGTTGCTTCGATTTTCTTCCCGACAATTGAATTCCTTACATCGGTCGGTTCGGTGCTTGTTATGGGAATCGGCGGAACGCTTGCGCTGAAGGATGTGCTTTCGGTTTCAGATGTTGTCGGATTTTTTATGTATCTTTCGCTTTTCTATTCGCCGATTGCGGCGCTTTCAAGAATTATTGAGGATATGCAAAATGCGTTTGCGGGCGGTCACAGAGTGCTGACTATTCTCGATATGGAGTCTGAAATCAAGGACAGCGAGAATGCCGAGGATATCGGCAGGGCAAAGGGCGATATGGAGTTCGATCACGTTTCGTTTTATTATAATGAAAACGAGCCCGTGCTCAAGGATATTTCGTTCAAGATTGACGCAGGTAAAATGGTTGCCTTTGTCGGAGCGACGGGCGTCGGAAAATCGACGATCGTTTCGCTCATGGAAAGATTTTATGACCCCGTCAGCGGTTCGGTACGTCTTGACGGCAGGGACATCAAGGATATAACGGTCAAATCGCTAAGAGAAAACATTTCGATGGTCTTGCAGGATGTTTTTCTCTTTAACGGTTCGATTTATGACAATATCGCCTACGGAAATCCCTCGGCAAGCCGTGAAGATGTAATCAAGGCTGCGAAAACGGCGAGGGTGAGCGATTTTGTTTGCAAAATGCCCGATGGATATGATACAATAATCGGTGAGAGAGGCGTTCGTCTCTCGGGCGGACAGAAGCAGAGAATTGCCATCGCAAGGGCGGTGCTCAAAAATGCACCGATTCTGATTCTTGATGAAGCAACCTCAGCGGTCGATAACGAGACGGAAGCACTCATTCAGCAGGCTATTGACGAGCTTTCAAAGAGCCGAACGGTAATAGTCATCGCTCACAGGCTTTCGACCGTTATGAAGGCGGATAATATAATTGTGCTCGAAAACGGCAGAATTGCCGAACAGGGCACACATAAGGAGCTTTTGAAGCTCGGCGGAATTTACGCAAAGCTTTGCAATGTTAATTCGGACAGAATCAAAGCTGAAGCGTGATAAGCGACAGTTGAATTTTTCTTAGTTGCTTTACTCGAAATTATAGTAGGGAAACAAGCTTTAATTAAGGTGAATACTTACCAAGGCTTCCCCTCGAGGGGAAGGCAGACATATTCTGCAAAATTTATGATGTCGGTGGATATCAACTTAAATGTGGTGAAAAAGATACATACTATTTTTGGATTTGATTGAGGGATAATTCCTCAAATTTGAATATTATAAATATACAAAAAAGAAAGGAAATTTACCATGATAGTAACAACGATCGACAAGCTGGACTCTTACAGCGAAATCCCTTATGCAAAGGACATTATGAGTTTCATTGAAAGCTTCAAAAAGACAGATATGAAGCCCGACAGATATGATATCCACGGCGACGATCTTTTTGCCGCTGTCAGCCGCTACGATACCGAGCCGAGAGAGCAGAGAAAATTTGAGAGTCACAGGAAATACATAGACCTTCAGATCGTTCTCGACGGCAGTGAGGAAATGGATTGGGCGCCGATTGACTCGCTCAATATGACCGATAACGGCTTTGAAAGAGGCGACGACATTGCGTTCTATGAGGGCACTGAGCTTTCAACGGTTACGCTCGGCGGCGATCAGTGTGCAATACTTTTTCCTGAGGACGGTCACAGACCTAATATTATGCACAAAAACATAAACAATGTTTTGAAAATAGTATTTAAGGTAAGACTGCACAATTGAAGCGCACGCCTTGCTTGAATATGTTTCCGTCAGGCTGCACAAAACCCTTTTAACTTGCGTTAGCAAGTCTGCAAGCTTTTTGCACAGCCTGACGAAAAATCTTGCGAAGCAATTCGCACACTTCAATTGCACAATCTCACCTTAAAATCAGAAAATAATTATATTTATGAATAAATATTCGCTTTTTGCTTGACATATTCAATGTAAAGTGGTATATTGTTCACGTCATAAAAACAGAGGAGGACAAAACTATGAAAAAGATTACAGCTATTGTAATGTCATTAGTGCTTCTTGCAAGTGTTGCAATGCTTGCAGGCTGCGGAAAGAAAGACGATGTTAAGGCAGCAAAGGTTATTGATGTCGACCTTACTCAGGAAAATTATGCATTCGGTGTTGATAAGGCACAGCCGGAGCTCCTTGAAAAGACAAACGCATTTATCGACAAGATATTGAGCGACGGCACATTCGATGAGATCTGTTCTCGCTACTTCGGCGACGGAGAGCCGGTACTTGTTAAGTCGGCTGCTAAGGATTCTTCAAAGGATCAGCTCGTTGTTGCTACAAACGCTGCTTTTGAGCCGTTTGAATACACTGTAGGCGATTCATATGCAGGTATTGATATGGAGATTGCTCAGCTTCTCGCTAAGGAGCTTGGTAAAGAGCTTGTTATTGATAACATGGACTTCGACGCTGTTTGCCTTTCTGTAGGTCAGCACAAGTGCGATATTGCAATGGCAGGACTTACTGTTAACCCGGACAGAGAAGCTTCCGTTACATTCTCAAAGACATATTACAAGGCATCTCAGAGAGTTGTTGTTAAGGGTGACGATACAACATTTGACGATTGCAAGACAGCCGATGAGATCCTCAAGAAGCTCCAGAGCTTTGACGCTTCCGTTAAGATCGGCTATCAGAACGGTACAACCGGCGGTATGTACATCAACAATGAGAGCGACTACGCTTCAAACAACCTCAAGGTTACAGGCAAGGGCTACAAGAACGGTTCTCTTGCAATTCAGGACCTTATCAACGGAAACATCAACTACGTTATTATCGACTCTGCTCCGGCAGACAGCATTGTTAAGTCAATTAACGAAGTTGCATAATTAAAGTGGAATAAAAGCAAAGCCCCACTGAATAAGTGGGGTATTTGTTCTTTAAGAGGATTTTTTATGGGTAATTTTGACATCAAAATCGAAAAGTTTCTAAAAGCCTTTATCGACAACGGCGGTTATCACAACGTTCTCACAGGTTTGAAGAATACAATGGAAATCGCGATAATCGGTTTGCTCATCGGTATTGTAATCGGTACGCTGATCGCATCAATTCGTGTTCTTCCGAAATACAGGACGCTGCCGAGAGTTCTTGATAAGATATGCTCGTTCTATGTTGCAATATTCAGAGGAACACCTATGGTTGTTCAGTTGCTTGTGTTCTATTATGTCCTTATGCCTTTGATGGGAATCAAGATCGACGGCTTGAATGTCGCGATTACGGTTTTCGGACTGAACAGCGGCGCATATGTTTCGGAAATAATGCGCGGCGGTATTCTTTCCGTTGATCCCGGTCAGCTTGAGGGCGGCCGTTCCGTCGGTATGAGCTATGCGACAACAATGTTTAAAATCGTTATTCCGCAGGCTATCAAGAATATTCTCCCGACTCTCGGCAATGAGTTCATCACACTTGTCAAGGAAACATCAATCGTTTCTTTCGTCGGAGCAATGGATTTGTATAAGGTATTCAACGATATCGGAACAAACAACTATGAATTTATGGTGCCGTATCTTGTAATGGCGGTCATTTATATTGTAATTGTTTGCCTTATTACGCTTGGCATTAAGTTTATGGAAAGGAGATTGAGAAAGAGTGATAGACGTAGTTAAGCTGAATAAAAGTTTCGGCGATCATCATGTTCTTAAAGACATTTCCGTAACGATTGAAAAGGGCGAACGAGTTGTTATTATCGGACCGTCCGGTTCCGGCAAATCAACCTTTCTCCGTTGCCTTAACTGTATGGAGGATCCGACATCGGGTCAGGTCATCTTCGAGGGAGTTAATATTGCTGATCTCAGCGTAAATATCAACACTTACAGAGAGCGAATCGGAATGGTTTTCCAGCACTTCAATCTTTTCAATAATAAGACAGTGCTTGAGAATATAATGCTTTCTCCGTATCTTGTTGAGAAGAAGAAGATAAAGAAAGCAAAGAAGGATAATTTCCTTCATAAGCTCGGAATGAAAAAGCATCCTTATACAGAAAATATTCCGAGCGCAAAAGAGATCAAGGCTCAAAAGAAGGAAGAAGCTATGACGCTTCTTAAAAGAATCGGTCTTGAGGAAAAGGCAAATGCCTATCCTTCAACGCTTTCCGGCGGACAGAAGCAGAGAATTGCGATTATCCGTTCGCTTGCAATGCACCCGGAGGTTATTCTCTTTGACGAGCCGACATCGGCGCTTGATCCGGAAATGGTCGGTGAGGTTCTTGAACTTATGAAAGACCTTGCAAAAGAGGGAATGACGATGGTTGTTGTTACCCATGAAATGGGCTTTGCTAAGGAAGCGGCAACAAGAGTTATCTTCATGGACGACGGAAGAATGGTTGAGGAGAACACTCCTGCCGAATTTTTCTCGAACCCCAAAACAGATCGCTGCAAGGAATTCCTTTCCAAGGTCCTTGTATAATTGATAATAAAACTGCCGTTTCGGTTATCCGAAGCGGCAATTTTTGCTTTATTATTGTTATTTCAAAAGAAAACCGTCCGCACACCTGTACGGACGGTTAATTTTATTCTCTTGTAATATTATTGAAACGAAGCTCCGCTTTCCTGCTTATCGGCAATGTCGTTCGGACCGTCCTTCCAGGCAGGGACGCATTTCTGCGTAAGGTTTCCGTCGGAATCAAATCTGAACTGAATTTTGTAGCCGAGTCCCTTAAAGCTTGCGCTGCCATCCTCGTATGACTGAGTTTGTACGCAGAAAATAGGCGAGTAGCCCTGAGCGGCAATGGTGTGGTCTGCCGTAAAAACAATGCACCAAAGAAGCACAACTCCGACAACGCACATCAGAACGATCTGCAAGGCGTTGAATTTAACCTTTTCTTTCGGCTTCTTGGCAGGTGCAGCCTCAGCAATATTCTGATAAGCTTCTGTGCTGTCGGTAAGCTCAATCGTTGTTGAGGTCTCATCAATGATGCAGATAGAATCACTCGGTTCTTCCTCGTCATATTCATCCTCTGCCGCAGGACTTGCTTCGATATCATTGACAATAGGCTCTGCAACCTCGTCAGTCTTGTCCTCCTGCGTAGAAAGTATATCTATTGCTTCGTCCTCGTCAAATTTGATTCTGTTTTCGGCTGAAGTATCTTTAAGGAGCTCATCAATTCTGTCAAACTGCTCCTTTTTATTCTCGTCCATAACAAACCTCCAAATAGTTGTATAATAATTATATACGATTATGAAATTAAATCAAGAGAAAAAGAGAAAATTTAATAATCTTTTTTGCTATTCATATGCTATAGCCATATAAAAAGCTGTCCCGAGCCTTAACGGTTAAGGACAGCTTTTATAATGATTCGGTTATTCTTTCAAAAGATTTGTCATACCTCTGAGGCTGATTTCAAGCGTCAGCGCGTTGTGAAGCAGTGCCGAAGTAGCCGGCGGAAGAATTCCCGCAACGCCAAGAACTATCAGCATGAAATTGAAGCCTATTATCTTTCGATAGTTTGAATGAATTCGAGCCATGAGCAGATCGCTCAGCTTTTTCAAGGTCAGCAACAAATAAAGATCGTCGGAACCGACCATGATATCGGCAACCTCTCGTGCGATTGCGGCTCCGTCACTGATTGCTATTCCTGCATCTGCCTGTGAAAGGGCAGGGGAGTCGTTTACGCCGTCACCGAGCATTATGACCTTACGGCCTTTTTCATGCTCCGAGCGTATGAAATTCGCCTTGTCCTCGGGCAAAACCTCGGAATAGTATTCATCAATTCCGATCGCTTTTGCAACCGAACGAGCAGTCTTTTCGTTATCACCCGTCATCATGACGATGTGCTTCAAACCAAGCTGTCTGAGCCCCTTGATCACTTCGCCTGCTTCGGCTCTGAGAGGATCCTCAATACATATTACCGCAACAAGCACACCCGAAACTGCAAGATAAAGATGAGAATACTCCGCCTTGAGCGAATTGAATTTTTCTTTCTCGCCCTCGGGTACAACGCATTTCTCGTCCTCAAAAACAAAATGCTGACTGCCGATTATGACCTTTTTGCCGTCAACGCTGCTCGAAATTCCGTGAGCTACGATATATTCAACCTTGGAGTGTCTTTCTTCATGGTCAAGACCTCTTGCGGCAGCTTCCGCAACCACAGCCTTTGCCATTGAATGTGGATAGTGCTCCTCTAGACATGCCGCAAGCTTGAGCATTTCCGCTTCTTCGTTTCCGCCGAAGCAGACTATCTCGGCAACTTTCGGTTCAGCCTTGGTGAGCGTTCCTGTTTTGTCAAAGACTATCGTCTCGGCCTTCGAAACCGCTTCAAGGAATTTTCCTCCCTTTACGGAAATTTTGTGAGCGCTTGCCTCTCTCATAGCAGAAAGCACGGTGACGGGCATCGAAAGCTTCAATGCACACGAGAAATCGACCATGAGAACCGCCAATGCCTTGGTGACGTTCCTAGTCAAAAGCCAAATTAGTGCAGTTGCGCCGAGACTGTAGGGTACCAATTTATCGGCAAGATGCGAGGCGTGATCCTCGGTTTCGGATTTGAGCTTCTCGGACTCCTCAATCATGTGAACGATTCGGTCATAACGTCCGCTGCCGGTTGCTTTTTCAACCTGAATTACGCAGTCGCCTTCTTCAACGACCGTTCCGGCATAGACATATCCTCCGTCGTTTCTGCGAACGGGGAGCGGCTCGCCCGTTATGGACGACTGGTTGACGAGAACCTCGCCCGAAACGACCTTGCCGTCAAGGGGAATCATATTGCCCGTGTGAACAATAATTCTGTCGCCGACCTTGATATCCTTGACAGATACCAAAACGCTGTCATCGCCGCACTCAAGCCATACCTTATCGACGTTTATCGACATTGCTCCGGCAAGATCTGCGACGGACTTTTTATGAGTCCATTCGTCGAGAATATCGCCTATACCGAGCAGGAACATAATTGAGCCTGCCGTTGCGAAATCGCCCCTGATGAGAGAAACAACTATCGCCGTCATGTCGAGCACGGGAACCTGAATTTTGCCTTTAAGCAGGCATTTCAGTCCTGCCTTTATGTACTTGACCGATCTGAACAATGTAATGACTGTCCTCAGCCATACAGGCAAAACGATTCTGTTCACACAGCGCTTGACGAGAGTGAACAGGAGCTTGTCTTGATACTCACGGTTAAGCGCACGGGAGCTATGCTCAACCGTGATGTCACTGCATTTTTCGTAGCTAAAAGAAGCAAGAGCGGAAATAATATCCGCTCTGTCGCTTGTTTTCTTATAGAATATAACGGCGTCACAGGTGAGGTCATGAACCTTAACATCGACAACACCGTCAGTTCTCTTAAGATAGGCTTCAAGAATATCAGCCTGCGAAAGAGACATATGTTTCTGAGCCATACGGACACGAATACGTCCTTTTGACTCGTGAAGTATCGTACACTTCATAATTATTCAGCGTCCTCTATAACCTCTGTATCCTCGGCAATACGCTGATCGTTGATATCCTTAGCGTCGGCGAGAATATCTTCGGCATTTTCCTTAATGTTGGTGGCTGTAGCCATTACGCAGTCCTTTGCTCTGAGAACAGCGGCAGTTGTGTGCGTATATGCTTTCTTAGCATCCTTGCTCGAGAGAATTTTGATACCTGCTGTGCCGAAAAGCACGCCGCCGGCAAAAATGCCCAATTTTTTAAAATCAATCATTTTCAAAAACCTCCGTTAATTTCTTCGGATAGCTGAGCTATTCCGATAATTCAGTATATCACTTTTTCAAAAAATGTCAATATTTGCAGATTGTAAAAAATGACTTCAAATGTTGTTTTGCCGATATATGCGAATACTACCGTGAAACGTCATGAGAGCTTTAAAACAATAAGTTTAATTGGTCGAAATCAACAGATATGCAATCGAATATTTGTGCAAAACGGAGAAGTGAAAATAATTCTCGATTTTATTGTCACAAAAGGTAAAAAAAGTCATATATATACAAATATTTTCAGAAAGCTTGTCATTATGATAGAAAAACGGTTTATAATCTGCTGATTTTCGTTAATATGAGATTCACCGAAGAAAATCAAAGATAAGACATATGTTTATTTTTGCTTAAAAATTCGTCGGTACATTTTCAATGCAGTTTTCATCTGCTTTTAAAGAGAGAAAAAACAGAGGAAAATATTTTAAAAAATTTAATCTGATGTCTATGTTCTGAAGCAAAGAAAGGAACATAGTAATCATAAAGCCGTACCCGGTTGCCCAAATCGACTCTAATCCGACCGCAAATCACGTAACCGGGTATGGCGGAACATATATGGGTATGGCATAACGTTCTTATTCGTCAATTCCGACGGATAAGAATAGTTTGACATAAAATAAATGTTATAAAAAGAGGAGAAGTCAAAATGAATGCTAAAAGAGAATTAAATGATTTGTTAAATGCTTGTTTAAAGCATTTTGATGAATTTAACACCGATGCGTCACAAAGGATAAGAGTTTTTTCAATTACTCACGAAGATCGTGATATTTGGGGCGGAAACGGAAATCTCGATACTACAGAAACAATCTATAT
This sequence comes from Bacteroidaceae bacterium, assembly GCA_963631735.1. Classification (GTDB taxonomy): domain Bacteria; phylum Bacillota; class Clostridia; order Oscillospirales; family Acutalibacteraceae; genus CAG-488. The sequence goes on from CAVGRW010000021.1 coordinate 15,798, forward strand.
TACTAAAAAAGGATGGTTTTCTGAAACAATTACTTCGGAAACCGGGATGTATCAAAGAAGTAACCCGATTAAGGATAAAACATCCAAGTATATATCCAATGAAGATGTTGAAAAAATTATAAATGGAAGCATAGCATCTATGAATGATATTGCAGAATTAGCAAAATTCTATGACAATGTTCGAAAAAAACATATACGTGAATTTTAATTCTATTGATAATTGAAAGGATAGAGTAAAATGATGAAATTTGAAGGATACGCAGCCAATGAAAAAAATAAGCAATGGGAAAAATTGATTAGTCGACAAAATGATTTATATTCTCGTGATGATGATGTTCGCAGTCAGTTTGCCCGCGATTATACGAGGGTTCTTCATTCAATGGCATATAGAAGATTGAAACACAAGACACAAGTGTTTTTTAATATTGATAATGATCATATTTGTACCCGCATGGAACATGTTAGCCATGTCGAATCAGTGAGTTCAACAATTGCAAAGGCACTGGGACTTAACGAGGAATTAACAAAGGCAATATCAATCGGCCATGACTTAGGACATGCTCCTTTCGGTCATCAAGGGGAAACTGTACTTAAAGAATTAACAAAAAAATATTTGAAAAAAGATTTTTGGCATGAACAAAATGGCTTAAGATTTGTTGATAAGATCGAACTTTTAGAAGACAATAGCAAAATAAGTAGGAATTTAAATCTTACTTATGCAGTTAGGGACGGAATCCTATCTCATTGTGGTGAGCTTGATGAAAATGGCATTTCTCCAAGAGATATATCAATAGATATAGAGGACTTTAAGAAGCCCGGTCAGTTTCAAGCGGTTACATGGGAGGGTTGCGTTGTTAAAATGGCAGACAAAATAGCATATGTAGGAAGAGATATCGAAGATGCTCTCACACTCGGTATCCTAAATGAGGCGAATAAAAATGAGCTATGTAAAATGGCAAGACGTTTCGATCAAAGAGCAATAAACACTACAGTAATAATGCATAATATGATTATAGACATTTGTAAAAACAGTTCACCGGACAAGGGAATAATACTTAGTGATGAATTGAATAGCCAACTTAAAAGAATAAAAGATTTTAATTATGAATATATTTATAGGAATGAAAGACTAAATCCATACATTCATTATTCTAAATTGGTTATTACAGAATTGTTTGAAACTCTGCTATCTATGTTTGATAAAAATCACACATGGGAAGTCTTAGATGAAAATTCATTTTTTTATCCTAATTTAACAGCTTCTTTCAAAAAATGGCTTGCAAAATATTGCTATGAGACAATAGTTCCAAAGGATTTAAAGGAAGTATCGTTAAATTCCGAAAATGAAAAGATATATGAAGATTTACAATCGAGAGAAATATATATTCAAGCAATAATTGATTATATTTCAGGAATGACCGATAGATTTGCTATTTCATTGTTTAACGAATTACTCCGATTTAGTTCATATTATTAATTTGTTCGTACAGCAAAAATTTTTTATTGTTAACAAACAATTATATATAAAATCATTAAAGCTTGTTTCGAAATCAACAAATACCCCTCACGGTTTGACTGTGAGGGGTATTATCATATCATATTGAAATGTTTTAAGGCGTCCATAATGGCGTTTTCTTTTTCGGGAGGGCAGTTGGGGGCTTTGCTGTTTTGGCTTTTTGGCTTATTGTATGCCTCTCCGACATCAAGTCCGCACTTGCGTTTAATTTGTGAAATGTTGAGGGTTGATACCTTTAAGCCGTGCTTTTTGAGAACGTAGGACTTAATCTCTTCATAAGTCCCATGAGTTTTTAACGAGCCAAGCTCAAGCTCTTCCGGTCTAACCTCTATAACAACGTGTTCTTTAGTTGATATGTTCCTGACCAATAACGCAACAGTTTCGACATGTGCCGTGTGAGGGAACATGTCTACGGGGGTGGCGGCGAGGGTTCGGTAGCCGAGGGCGGCGAAGCGTTGGCAGTCACGGGCGAGTGTTGCACTGTCACAGGAGACGTAGACCACTCTATCGGGCGACATCTCGGCGACGGTGTTTATCAGTGCCTCATCACAGCCCTTTCTCGGCGGATCGAGTACGACAACATCGGGCTTTACGCCTCTTTCAAGCAGAGTTGCCGCTGCCTGCGATGCATCGCCGCAAATGAATTCCGCATTGCTAATACCGTTAAGTCTTGCGTTTTCTTTTGCATTTTCAATAGCCTGTGGAATGATTTCAACGCCGATCAAGCTTTTGACTTCACTTGCCATAGTCAGACCGATCGTGCCTGTTCCGCAGTAAAGGTCAACGAGAGTTTCATTGCCCGTCAGTGCGGCATATTCTTTCGCTTTGCTGTAAAGAATTTCCGCTCCGTCGTGGTTGACCTGATAAAACGAGAGGGGAGAAAGGTTAAATTTTAAGCCGCAAAGCTCGTCGGTGATATAGTCACTTCCCCAAAGCGTTTTACATTCTTTGCCGAGAACAACGTTTGTTTTGTCACGGTTTACGTTCAGAATAATACTTGAAACACCGTCAATTTTCTTGAGCAGTTCAATCAAAGCTTCAACGTGAGGAACGCTGTCGGAATTGGCGACAATGCAGACCATTATCTGACCCGTGACGACTGCCTTGCGGATATAAATATGACGTATTATTCCGGAACCGTCTGCTTCATTATAAACGCTTATCTTCTTTACACGAATCCAATCACGGAAAATATCGGTTATTTTTGCAAACTCCTGCGGCTGTAAAAGGCAGTCGGCGCAGTCGATTATCCTATGTGTCATCGGAGCATAAAACCCGATCGTCGCAAACTTGCCGTCAGAGCCGACGGGATACTGCGCCTTGTTTCTGTACCGCTCCGCCGAGGGTGACGGAATAATCGGGGCGGGCGTTATATCAAGCTTGCCGAGACGCTTGAAATTGTCGGTAACCTGCTGAGCCTTGATTTCAAGCTCGGATTCGTATTTAATATGTGCAAAGCAACAGCCGCCGCATTTTTCGGCAATGGGACAAAAGTTTTTTGCTCTCATCGGCGAACGCTGCATGAGTTTTTTTATAATTCCTACGGCGTAGGTCTTTTTGACCTTGATAATGTGGGCAAGCACACGGTCACCCGTTACCGCACCGCGGACAAAGACCGTCATGCCCTCATGGTCGCAGACACCGCTACCCTGCACGGTACAGCTCTTGACAGTCAGATATATTTCATCGTTTTTCTTAAGCATAAAATCACCGAGGTTATTCTATCACATTCCGAATATGAAATCAATAAAAAGGGAGCGATAAGGCTTTAAATGTATTATATTTATCCTCTCCGTGTCGTTAAAACGCCTCCCCTTGAATCAACCAAGGAGAGGCTTAAAACTATTACACGGTTTTAAATCTGTCGAATATATTATACTTTCTTCGGCTTGAGGAGGAATTTGAAAATAATTCCTGCCAAAGCTGCGCCCGCGAGAGGAGCTACGAGAAATACCCATACCTGATCGAGAACTGTGCCGCCCTCAAGAACAGCGGGGGCAAGGCTTCTTGCAGGGTTGACCGAAGTGCCTGTAAGCGGAATTCCGATGATGTGCACAAAGGTGAGCGTCAGACCGATAACGATACCTGCGACCGAAGAATATTTTTCGCTTGAGGTCACGCCGAGAACGGTCAGAACAAAGACAAAGGTCAAAATTACTTCAACGATGATCGCACCGGTCATTGATATGCCGACGCCGCTGAGCTCGCCGTAGCCGTTTGAGCCGAAGCCGCTCATTGCCGTCTCTTTGGCAATAAGCATAAGTAATCCGCTGCCTGCAAATGCACCTGCTATCTGAGAGACAACGTAGCCGATAAGGTCGATTATATCAAGTTTGCCGTTGATGAACATGGCGAGTGAAACCGCGGGATTTACGTGGCAGCCCGAGATGTGACCGATTGAATATGCGCCTGCAACGATTGAAAGCCCGAACGCAAGAGCGATTGCGACAACACCGAGCGTACCGTTACCTGTTCCGCCCGAAAGCCCGCCGCTGAAAACAGCAGTTCCGCAGCCGAAAAGCACAAGAATTGCCGTGCCTAAAAATTCTGCGATGTATTTTTTAATTCTCATAAAAATTCCTCCCAATATTTCATAGTGTTGTTTGAAAGCGTTGCTGCAGCCGATTCGGCAGAAGTCATCAACAATTGAAATCTTTATATGTAGGTTTAGAATCGAAGCCCCTCGATGAATGCCGCCGTTGAGGTCGTATCGTTATTTACTGCGCCTGCGACTAAATAGAAAGCCAAAATGATAACTGTCAGGATGATTTTCCATTTTCTGTCCAGCTTTTCGGATTTCCATATGGCAACTATAACCATGATCGGCAGGAAAAAAATCCATAACAGTATTGTCCCGACTGAGGTTTTACCTTTGCTGTTCCGATCGTTATTAGTTACGGGCGCCGTTTGAAATGTGTTTGCTGTCGGAGATGTGTTCTGAACAGATCCGTTGTATCCGCAATTCGGGCAGGCGTTTGTATAGTATTCGTTGCCGCATTTAGGGCACACACGCGGCTTTTGCCCGACCTTGACACCGCAATTCGGACAGAAAGCCGAATCAAAAACCGTTCCGCAGTTACGGCACTTGTTGCTGAACTCCGACGCTCCGCACGAATGGCAGACTTTTTCGCCGTCATCGCACTCGCTGCCGCAATATTGGCATACTTTCATTTATATTCCTCCAAGGCTTGAATTCAATTAAGTATATCATATAAAGATTTTTCGTGCAATAGTTTGTTTTCATTATACAAATTCACAAAAAATTAACTTGTTTATATCCCTGCGCCGTGGTATAATTATATAGAAACAAAAGAGCGTTTCAAGGAGGTCAAATTATGGATATAGCAGATCTTGCGGCAAGCGCCGTGAAGAAGATTACAAAGAGTAAGGGTAAAAGACTTGCGAAGAAGGGCTATCCCGAGGATTTGCCGAAGGTTCAGCCTGTGAAAATTTCAAATAAAACGGACGATAAGTTTGACGTCGGTTTTGCCATGAAAGAGACGATGCCGGACGACTTTGAGTCCAAGACCTATTATATAGCGGGACACAAGATGGCTCAGAAAATGACGGGCTTCCATGATCCGATTACAATAAGTGCAATGTGGATCGGCTGCGGCGATGAGGGCGGCGTTATGATGGTTTGCGCCGACGTCATCGGTCTTACCAATTTTGAGGTTAGCATAATCCGTGCAAGCCTTGAGGAGTTCTCAAGCAAGGCAAAGTGCAAGGCAATCAACGTTTGCTGTTCACATACCCACGGCGGATTTGACACCGTAGGCTATTGGGGCAAACTTCCCAAGAGCGGCAAGGTCGATACATATATGCAGAAGATTTTTAAGACAGTTAAGGAAGTATGCATTGAGGCTTATGACAACCGTAAGAAGGGCGATCTTTATGTCGGAACAACTCATGTTCCCGACGCTCAGTACGATAAGCGCCCGCCCGTTGTTCTTCATGACACATTGACAAGAATCCGCTTCGTTCCCGATGACGGCAGCAAGGAGACATGGCTTCTCAACTATGCCGCTCACCCGAACACACTCGGCGGTTCCAATACGCTTTGCAGCGCCGACTATCCGTACTTCCTCAGACAGACGATTTACAAGGAAAAGGATGTCAACGTTCTCTACGGCATCGGTGCGATCGGTGCAGTTGATCCGGGATTCCCGGATATTGAAGACAGATGGAAGAGAACAGAGCTTCAGGGCGAGACACTTGGCAAGGCAGCTCTTTCAATTGACAATGACGAGAAGATGAAACCCGAAATTACCGTTGTTCAGCAGCCGTTCTATTACTATGCGGATAATGCCGTGCTTGCATTCCTTGCAATGCTCAAGGTTATGAGCTCAAAGCTTGTTCCGGCAAAGAAGGGCGATCTCGGAATTGCCCTCGTTTCCGAAATGACATACATGAAGATAGGCTCACAGCAGATTCTTCTTATGCCGGGCGAGGTATTCCCCGAGGTTGCTTACGGCGGATATGATTCGGCAGAGGATTCGGCAACGGGCAGAGGTCCCGAAATTGATCCGACTCCGCTCGCTGATATCGCAGGAGACAAGGATCTTCTCATTTTCGGCGTAACAAACGACATGACCGGCTATGTTGTCGCTCCGAACGATTTCATTCTCCACAAGACTCAGCCGTATCTTTCAAGCGGCAGAGACCGTTTCGACAGAAATCACTATCACGAGACCAACTCAATGGGATATTCGGCGGCTCAGACGCTTACAGACGTGTTTGCCGATATCATGAAGCGAGTTAAATAATTCGGATTTATTGCCTCCCCTTGTTAAGCGAGGGGAGGTGATTTTTGAGAGAAGAGCGAAGAGAGAATAGTGAAAAGAAAAGGTGGCTTTGCGTTGCATGGCATTAAAAAGTTTAAAGAGATTAAATTTGATTTAGTAGGGGCGTGCACGTCCGTTAGAGTCAGAAGAAAACAAAAGCGGACGACCGATGGTCGCCCCTATAAAAAGACAAGAAGTCTCATCAAACTTTAACCCCTCCGTTTCGCTTCGCTCAACACCTCCCCTGCAAGGGGAAGCAAGAAAGATGTCTGCCTCAACTGCAATTTTATCAGAATTTCCTTGGTACGGTGAGGCTCAAAAGAGGCACCTTTCGTAGGGGTCGATGCCCACATCGACCAAAGGTAAGAAGAAAATAAAAGCCCGACAATTACCCATTAAAGAAGGAAGCCCGATGAAATACAAATATGAATTGCATTGCCACACTGCCGAGACTAGCGAATGTGCGGCGGCATTGGCAAAGGACACGGTCGAATTTTACAAGTCAATAG
>CAVGRW010000022.1:0-22109 GCA_963631735.1 Bacteroidaceae bacterium
CGGCTCTGAACGTCCACCGGACGTTCATTCACTACCGTCGCGCCGCTTCGCTACCCTCAAGGGGAAGGCTGTCATAGTTTCAGCAAAAAATATTATTGAGCATCTTGCTATCCTAACAAGAGCGCCGAGAAAAAGAATTATTTACCCTTATAATACTTCTCAATCGTCTTATCGTCAACACGGTCGAGTTCCTCACGGGGCAGCTCTGAAAGAAGCTCCCAGCCGAGGTCGAGTGTTTTCTGAATCGAACGGTTTTCGTAAGGCGACTGTGAAATGAACTTCGCTTCAAAGTCCTTGCCGAACTGCAAAAGACGCTTATCCGAAGCGGAAAGCTCATCCTCGCCGATAACGCTCGCAAGGCTCTTTGCGTCCTGAACCTTAGCATAGGACGAGAAAAGCTGGTTGGCAAGTATGCTGTGATCCTCACGGGTGAAGCCCTCGCCGATGCCGTCCTTCATAAGACGTGACAGCGACGGAAGAATTCCGATCGGCGGATAAATTCCCTTTGAATCAAGCTCACGGTCAAGAACGATCTGACCCTCGGTGATGTAGCCCGTAAGGTCGGGGATCGGGTGGGTGATATCGTCGTTCGGCATGGTGAGAATAGGAATTTGAGTAAGTGAACCCTTTGAGCCCTCAATAATTCCCGCACGCTCATAGAGCGACGCAAAGTCGGAATAAAGATATCCCGGGAAGCCCTTTCTTGCAGGAATTTCGCCTTTTGATGAGCTGAATTCACGGACGGCTTCTGCGTATGACGTCATATCCGTCAGAATAACAAGCACGTTCTTTTCGAGCGTGAACGCAAGATATTCTGCGGCGGTCAGAGCGCATCGGGGAGTGATAATTCTTTCAACAATGGGGTCATTTGAAAGGTTCAGGAACATTACAACCTTGTGCATAACGTTCGCCTTTTCAAACGAAGAGCGGAAGTAGCTTGCAACGTCGTTCTTAACGCCCATTGCGGCGAAAACGATTGCAAAGTCCTCACTGTCGGAGATGGAAGCCTGACGAACGATCTGAACGGCAAGCTCATTGTGCTTCATGCCCGAGCCCGAGAAGATGGGCAGCTTCTGACCTCTGATAAGTGTCATAAGTGCATCAATCGAGGAAATACCGGTATTGATATAGTTCTTGGGATAAACTCTTGAAACGGGGTTGATGGGTGACGAGTTAACGTCACGCTTCTCAACGGGGTAAACCTCGCCAAGCCCGTCGATAGGTCTGCCGAGTCCGTCAAAAACTCTGCCGACGATTTCGGGGGAAAGGCTAAGTTCGATTGGGTGACCCGTCATTCTCGTTTTGGTGTTGACGAGCGAAAGACCCTTTGTACCCTCAAATACCTGGATAACAACCTTCTCGCCTTCGATTTCAACTATACGGCCTGTTCTTGATGAGCCGTCCTCAAGGCGAAGCTCAACCATTTCGTCGTAGGAAGCGTCCTTGATGTTGTCAAGAACGATAAGCGAACCGTTGATCTGACTTAAACCGATGTGTTCGATAATCATTTTGCGGTCGCCTCCTTTGCACTGACAGAGGCGAGAGCGGCGTCGATTTCCTTATAATATTCGTCGAACATGTCAAGCCTGTCGTTAGGTATATCATATTTCATCTGAACAAGTTTGTCAAATAATTTAAGCTCCGTTACCTTTGAAAGGGGTATTTTGAGAGCGACGATTTCGTTGCTTCTGTGATAAAGGTAAAGGATAATCTGCATCATCTTGAGCTGCTTTTCAAGAGAAACATAGGTGTCGTCCTTGTGGAAAGCGTTCTGCTGAAGGAAGCCGACACGGATAACTCTCGCAACCTCAATTATAAGCTTCTGGTCGTCGGGAAGAACGTCCGAACCGATGAGCTTTACGATTTCCATAAGGCTTGTTTCCTCGGCAAGCAGTGATGCGATTTCGTTCCTGCAGGCCATGAAGTCCGAACCGACATTCTTGTTGTACCACGGTGCAAGCTCGTTGAGGTATTCGCTGTAGCTGTCGTTCCAATTGATTGCCGGGTAGTGACGTGCGTAAGCGAGGGACTTGTCAAGTGCCCAGAAGCAGCGGGTGAAACGCTTTGTGTTCTGAGTGACAGGCTCGGAGAAGTCCGAACCCTGCGGAGAAACGGCACCGATAACGGAGATAGAGCCGTCCTGTCCGTTAAGTGTTTCAACGTAGCCGGCACGCTCGTAGAACTCGGAAAGTCTTGACGGCAGGTAAGCCGGGAAGCCTTCGTCGGCGGGCATTTCCTCAAGTCGTCCGCTTATCTCACGCAGAGCCTCAGCCCAACGTGAGGTCGAGTCAGCCATCATGGCGGTGTGGTAGCCCATGTCACGGTAATATTCTGCTATCGTGATACCTGTGTATATTGAAGCCTCACGGGCGGCAACAGGCATGTTCGATGTGTTTGCGATGAGCACGGTGCGGTCGGTGAGAGGTCTGCCGGATTTCGGGTCGGTGATCTCGCCGAATTCCTTAAGAGCCTGTGTCATTTCGTTTCCACGCTCGCCGCAGCCGACGTAAATAATTATATCTGCGTCGCACCACTTGGCAAGCTGATGCTGTGTCATTGTTTTTCCGGTTCCGAATCCGCCGGGGATAGCGGCGGCACCGCCCTTTGCAAGCGGAAACAGCGTATCAATTACACGCTGACCCGTGATAAGCGGCTTTTCGGGAGGAAGTCTTTTTGCAATCGGTCTCGGCGTTCTGATAGGCCACTTGCGGCAGAGAGTAAGCTCATGGAGCTTGCCTCGCTCGTCTTTTAAAGTGATCACAGTGTCGTTGACCTTGTATTTTCCGTCGGGCTTAACATCGACAACCTCGCCGCTGAGCTCGGGCGGAACCATAATTTTATGAATAAGAGCCTTCTCGGGCGTTGTTGCATAGACTGCGCCGCCCTTGAGCTTGTCGCCCTTTTTAGCCGTAATTGTAACGTCCCATTCCGTCTCCTCGTTGAGTGACGAGGGGTGCAGTCCTCTCGGGATAAATGAGCCTGCGCTTGCGGCAATATCGTTAAGCGGATTTTCGATTCCGTCGAAAATATTGCTGAGAATTCCCGGTCCGAGAGTAATGCAAAGGGGAGAGCCTGTCGGGTAAACGGGATCGCCGGGTCTGAGTCCGGAGGTTTCCTCGTAGACCTGAATAACAGTCTCGTCGCTGTCGATTCTGATGACCTCGCCGATAAGGCGCTGATTGCCGACAAATACCATTTCTGTCATTTGCAGGTCGGTCTTTCCTTTAACAGAAACAACAGGACCGTTTATTGAATATATAACATTTTCCATTATGTTTGCTCCTTCTGTCAAAGAGATAAGGATAAGCCGGAGTAGCTGTAAAAATTCTGCTTTTCCGTTTCAAGGCGAGCGTCGAGCGTATCGTCGGCAGTCATCGCCGTGCGAAAATTTTCGCCCCTGCAGCCGCCGAGCTTTATGAATTCATCGTATTTGACCTCGTTGCCGAGAGCCATTATCTCGGCTTCAAACTTTTGGTCATCGGGTCTGAGAGTAATAACCGAGTCGTCGCCGATTTCAGCCTTGATGTTCGATACGCTGTTCATGAGAAAATCATGATAGCCGTCGCTCTCTGCGAAAGCCTTGATTTTTTCAACTGCCCGAGCGAATACCTTTTCGGTTATTTCACTGCGGCGTGCGACAAGCTTTTCGATTTCCTTTGTCTCGGTTTCGGACAGCTCTGCGTTGATTTCTTCGTTAAGACGGTCAAACTCACTGCTTCTGACGGGGCGGACATTCTGACGGGCAAGACGGCGTGTCTTTTTCATCTCGTTTTCGATGTACTCGTCAACGTCTTTTTTGATTTTTTCACAGCGTGCATCGGCGTCCGAATTTATTGCCTTGAGAAAACGTTCTGTTTTACTTGAATTGTTTATCAAATTCATTCCTCCTTCTTGGAGTTTTGAAAGTTATATTTTAATTCCGATCGCTTCGCTCACATAGTCGGCGATCGAGTTGCTTGTACCGTCCGAATGTCTGTCGGGAATTTCGATTATCAGCGGCAGGGAGTGAGCCTTGCGGAATGTGCCGATCTCGTCCGAGCAGAGTGATACAAGCGTTTGATTGATGAGGATTATGCCGATATCGGGATCCTGAGCCGCTTTTTCAAAAAGCTCACGAACCTCGTCCTTGCTTTCGGTTACAGTGCCTTCAATTCCTGCAAGGCGCATACCGAGAGCCGTGTCCTCATTGTCACAAATCAGATAAAGACGCATAATCTCACCTTAGATCTTGTTAAGAATAAGGATTGAAATAACAACGCCGTAAAGGGCGATTGACTCACCGAGGGCAACGAAGATAAGCGCTTTACCGAATGCCTTGGCGTCCTCACTTGTTGCTGCGATAGCTGCCGGAGCACCTGCCGCAACGGCGATACCGCCGCCGACGCCCGAAAGACCTGTAACGATAGCGGCTGCAAGAAGTCCGAGACCCTTGCCGTTATCCGAATTTGATGTTGTTGCCGTTGCTTCCTCACTCTGAGAGGTTGTTGCAACTTCGTTAGTTTTGTCCTCGTTGGCAGCCGAAACGGAGAATGTAACGGCGCAAACGGTGATTGCGATTACTGCGAAAGCGATAAGGTTTCTGGCGAGAACCTTCTTGCCGGAAACACCTCTTGACTTGCGGTTAAAGGAATATGCGAAAAGTGCCGTGAGAGCGGCGATGGGGAGTACTGCGATAAGAACATAAAACAATGACATGGTTATTACCTCCGAAAATTATTTTTTAACTGTTATAACTACGTTTTCGTTGTCCTCTGCTTTTGAAGGCTTGAAAGCGTTTTTGATGCTGAAAAATACACCCTTGTTTTTGCGTGTGCCTACGCTGTTGAACGGCTTGCCGTCGCCTGCATAGAATCGGCTGAACATCTCGTAGAATTCAAGTCTCAATACTTGAATACCTGTCAGAAGTCCTTCAAGAGCGATAACGATGACGTTACCGAATATCATCGAGATGATACCGCCGACCGAGTATTCGTCGCCTGCCAGCGATGAGAAAACCATCATCATGCCGGCATGAACAAGAACGAATGCGCCGACTCTGAGGAATGAAACGGTGTTGCTGAAATAGGTCAGGATATATTCGATAACCTCAAAGAAGTTCTGCATGATGTAGTCCGACCATTTTTCGGGCATGTAGTTCTCTTTCTTGTCAACCATTCCGATGAGGATTTCCTGGAAGAAGAGAAGCAGTATGCAAACAACAGCGACGATTACGACAACGCCTGTCGGGAGCACCGTTTTGCCTGCCATGAAGCCGACTACCGCACATACGAGCGTTGCATAAAGGATTATGCCGACAACGCCGTTGGTGCTGAACAGCGCTTCGCCGAGCTTTTTATTCTTCAGCGAGCAGAAAACGTTCAGACCCATGGATATCACAACAAGCGCAACGCCTATGCCGATTGCAAGAATCAGAACGGTGTTTATCGAGTCCATGACCGAAAGCGGCTTGCCGGGAAGTCCGATTGCGTGATAGAGCGGGTCAAGAAGCTCCTCATAGCCGAATACGGAGCCGACAAGCAGTCCGAAGAATGCCGAGCTCATGCCGCATGGAACAAGAATTTTCGCAAGCTTTGCTCCCTTGATCCTGTAAACAAGATATCCGCCGATCGCAAGCACAAGACCCTGACCAAGATCGGCAAACATGATGCCGAAAAGCAAGGAATAGGTGATTGCAACGAAAGGTGTGATATCAACTCCGCCGTAGGATGGGAGTCCGTACATTTCAACGAACATCTCAAACGGACGGAAGGGCTTTTTGTTTTTGAGCTTGACGGGAGGACTGCTTCGCTTCTCCTGCTCGGGATCGGCGTCCTCAAAGGTAACTCCGTCAATTTTTTCGATATTCTGTTTAAATCTCTTGTAGCTCGATTTCGGAACCCAGCCGACATAAATGAAGTAGTCGGAGTCGGAATCCTTCGCCGCATAGCGTCTGAGGTCAAATGCGAGACTCGCAACCTCAAGATAGGCATGAACCTGTTCGCAATGTTCGGAATTCTCCGCCCAGAAATCTGCGATTTCCGTATCTATCTTGTTGAGCTCCGCCGTGAGCTTTTCTTTCTCGGCATTGAGCTTGGTGAGGATTTCCTTAGGTGTACCCGTTGAGAAAGGAATACGAATTCTGTCAAAATAGAGCGAAGCGAAAATTCTGTCAACTTCATCTATTTGCGTTCTCGGAGCCGAATAAATGCCCCAATGGCTCTTTTCGTCAACCGACGATTCAAGGAAAACGAAAAGATTATTGCTTTCATAAGCCTTGAGCTTCGGGTAGCAGTCCTTTGGGATACTGCCGAAACGAACCTTCAAAAATTCGCAGGAAAGAAGCTCCTCGATCGGAACGTCAATTCCGATAAAATGATTGAATTGCTCCGCCGACGCTTCGACCTCCTGAAGCTTGTCGGAAATTTCGGTTCTTTTTGCGAAGCTTTCCGAAAGCTTTTCCTTGAGGGTGTCGATATAGTCAAATTCGTTTGAATCGACTATGATCTCATCGCCCTTAAAGGTGTCCTTGAGCGTGACGCCTGCGATTGAAGCAATTTCTTCTATCTTCTGAATCGAAGAAGAATATGGGTTTTCCTCGTTCAGCGGTACAAATCCGAGTGAGTCGGAGATGTAGTCCATCGCATTTTCGGGATGAAAATCGCCGCTGATACAGCAGGATGTTATAAACTCATCAAGGTGATCAATAAGACCGTAAGTCCTGACGAGTTTCATTTTTTCAATTGCCAAAACACAGCCTCCTAACTTTCAGTTCCGATCAAAACGGAACGTGCTTTATCCGCCGGGATATTGTATTTTATCGCCTCTACGATGTGGATAATATTTCGCACCTCGTTTTCGGCAAGGAAAAGGTAACAAAGCATAACCGCCGTCGGGTTCGTATAATAACGGAAGCCCTTGAGCTGCTGCCCGATAAGCATTTCTCTGGTCGCATTTTCAATGTACTTGAATTCAACCTTTGAGAAATCCTTTTTATAATAGGTATTTGGAATGAGCTTTACAATGTCCGTTGCGTTTTTCGCCTCGGATATCGCAGTCAGATCCTTTTCGCTGAAATTCGTACAGCCGGGAACGCCGAAGTCACGAATGAACATCTTGTTCGGACTGCCGAAATTCAAAAGTCTGTAGGCTCTTGTCAGCATATACATATCAAGCCTGTAGTTAACCGTTTCATAAATTTCTTTTTTCTTGCGCCGATCCTTTGAAAGCTTGATGGATTTAACAAGAAACGAGAACCTGTATTTATTAAGGTCGTTTTCTATAAGGATAAACATTCCGTCGTCGGAATAATTATCACGGTATCGCTCGAGGATTTTTTTATAATCCGTGTGTTCAAGAGCCTTTAAAAGATCCGAATAGCTTCGCACCTTTGCCAGCTCGTAAAGATCTATATCGGTCTTGCTGTTGAAGAACGGCGGCAGGGAAGAAAGGTATTTCTCGGGCTTGCCGATTATCAAAAGCTGTATCATTGTCATAAGCTGTCGGATATCGTTCTGAACAACAAAGTAACGGTAAAAATTTTCACCTGCCGAAAGCTGATATTCGCAAAGCTTTTCGCTTTTTTTCAAAAGGCTCATTTTGAGAATTTCTTCGATCTGCGCCGAGTCGATATTTGTCGGCAGGGCGTCGAAATCCGAGCGGTAATATGTTCTTGTTTTAAGATAGTTTGCAAGCTCGGCAAGCGATTTGCAGTTTAGCATATCGTTGTAGTTCTCTTTTGTCAGCCTTTTGCCGTACATCGCATGCGCCTTTGCCATAACAGCATTGTCGGCGTATGAAACCGCCATTACGTTCACCTCCCGCAGTGATAAACGGTTACAATATCACAAAACAACCGGTATTCCCGATTGCCTGTCAGTTTTTTGTAACGTTTTCAACAATTTTATCTACCCATTTGTCGGCATTCTCTTTATAGAGATCTTCCATGCCGTCGAGGATTTTTTGATTTCTTTCGCCGACCTTTTCAAGGTAGGCGTCGCCCTCCGTGCGCTGCTTCTGACTCTTTTTCAGGGCAAAATCGAGAGCCTTTTGATTTTCTTCCTCGGTAATGCGACTTTTCTTTTCGCTCAGTTCGGCAATTTCCTTGTCACGATATGCTTCAGCCTCTTTGACGCGCTCGCACGCCTGCTTATCCATATCAAGGATCACGCGAAGCATCTCTTTCATACTCTCACCTCATTGTGCTTGTTAATTCATTCACACATTATAGCACTTCTAAATAAAAAAGCAATGGTAATTTTGTACAATTCGCCGCCGTTTTTTTAGAGAAAAAAGACGAATATTTCATTGAAAAAAATGGCGAAGTGTTGTAGAATATTAACAATCTGTGTAGGAGGATATCGTTATGAAGCTTAGCTATATAGTCCCCGTGTATAATGTGGAAAAGTATTTAAAAGAATGTATTGATTCCATTCTTGCACAGACGTTTGACGATTACGAAATTATTCTTGTTGACGATGCTTCACCCGATAATTGCCCCCGTATATGCGATGAATATGCCGAGCGATATCCCGATATTATAAGGGTTATACACAAAAGCAACGCGGGACCCGCCGCAGCAAGAAACGACGGCTTAAAAATCGCATCGGGCGATTACATATGGTTTTTTGACAGCGATGATGTGTTTACGGGCGACGGCGTAAGTGAAATTTACGAAACCGCCTTGAAAAATGATGTTGATATTCTGCAAATGTCGTTTATGTCATTTCATGACGGAAAGAATGACGCTTATAAAACCGAGTCCGTGTTTGAATACGGCAAAATAATCGGACATAAAGAGCTTATGAGGTATGTTGCAAGCTCCAATACGGACAGAAGCGTGATTTTTGCATGGCGAAATATATATAAGAGAGCTTTTTTAAATGATGACGGCATTTTATTTGACCCGTCATTGAGAATGTTGGAGGATCCTCCGTTTAATACGCTTGCATTTCTGAAAGCCGAGAGATTTTCAGCCGCCGATATTCCCGTTTATTCTTACAGAATAAGGCAGGACAGCCTGCAAAGGAAAAAATATGTTGAAGATTATGACATCGTGATGGGCAGGCAATGGAGCCTGAAGCTGAAGTATTACAGCGAATTATCAGATAACGACAGCCTGTTCTACAGAGATATCGCCGAGTTTACGATTAAAACAAATTTGCCTGTTCTTCTTTCAAATATATACAGCAATAATGTTGACGGCAAGTACGGTCTGCTTAAACGAATTGGCAATTCGGAAATGCTTCGCAAATCCTTTGAAGATTACGATATCAATGAATTTAAGTCAAAATCGCTCGATTGGTGGGCGACGCTTTTTATCAAAAAGAAGCTTTATCCGCTCGCACATTTTATATGCAAAAATATTCTATATAAATAGTATTGTAAATCGCACTTCGTTTTGAAGCTGCGATTTATTTTTTGCAAACCGCTTTTGTGACAAAAAAATCGGCGGACGGGGGATATAATTTACCTGAGGTGGTGAGGATGACAGTCTATGCCGATGTGCTTGTCGTGGTGAATTTATTTGTGAATTATGCGTTGCTGCTTTGCTCGTCGCTGATTTTAAAAAACAGGATTTCCAATCTTCGCTTGCTCGCAGGGGCGGCAATAGGCAGCGCTTACGGCTTGGTAATTTTCCTGCCGGAGATTCCGATTTATTTTGAGCTGCCGATGAGAATAGCCGTGAGTGCGGCAATCGTTCTCGCCTCGTTCGGTTATCGCAATATCCGACGCTTTTTGCGCTGCTTTTTTACATTCTTCGCCGTGACCTTTGCTTTCGGCGGAATTATGCTCGTCATTTGGGTAACGGTTGCACCCGTCGGCATGATATACAACAACGGAACGGTTTATTTTGATATCAACCTGTCCGTGCTGGCGATATCAACGGTTGCCTGCTTTGCGATCGTCAGCCTGATTTCACGCCTTATCGCACGGAAAGCTCCGATAAATTCCGTCTACACGCTGAACGTCACGAACGGCGAACGGATGATATCGGGGGTTGCTCTCTGCGATACGGGAAATTCACTCGTCGAAAGCTTCAGCGGCTATCCCGTGATAGTCGGAGAGTATGACACATTGCTCGGAGTTTTGCCGCAAAGCGTGATTGATTATTACGAAAATCCGTCGGTGTGCTTGGATGCTTCAAATCTTCGGCTGATAGTGTGCAAGACGGTTTCCGACGTCGGTGTTTTGCCGTCCTTCAGACCGAAAAATGTTGAGGTCGTTTCAATTGACAGGAGAATAAAAACAGATGAAGTTTATATCGCCGTGACGAAAAATCGGCTCAGCGGCGGTGAGTTTGATTTTATTTTTAATCCAAAATTGTTTGACGGAGTGAACGACCATGAAGATAATAGAAAAAATAAAAAAGCTCCTGCTTCGGCTGAGGCAGGAAAACACAATACATTATGTAAACGGACCCGAAACGCTTCCGCCGCCGCTGTCCAAACAGGAGGAGCAGGCGGTGATGGAGGAAATACTAAAGGGAAACGACAGCGTTCGGGAAAAGCTGATAGTCCACAATCTGAGACTCGTGGTGTACATAGCGAAAAAATTTGAAAGCTCGGGCGTCGGCATTGAGGACCTTGTTTCAATCGGAACGATAGGACTTATCAAGGCGGTCAACACCTTCTGTCCCGAGAAAAATATCAAGCTTGCGACCTATGCTTCACGCTGTATCGAGAACGAGATACTCATGCACCTTCGCAAAACGGGCTCGCAGCGCAATGAGATATCCATCGACGAACCGCTCAACGTTGATTGGGACGGAAATGAGCTGTTGCTCTCCGATATTCTCGGAAGCGATCCTGATCTCATCAATCGTGATATCGAGCTTGAGGACGAGAAAAGTCTCCTGCTCAGAACGATAAACGCAATGGGCGAGCGTGAAAGAACAATAATGTCCATGCGCTTCGGGCTGAACGGTCAGCGTGAGCATACGCAGAAGGAGGTTGCGGACATTCTCGGAATTTCGCAAAGCTATATTTCAAGGCTTGAAAAGAAAATTATCGCTTCCTTAAAAAAGGAAATCGAGAAAGCGACCTTTGTTTAAAGCTTCATGAATTTAAAATTGCCGTAAAAGCAGGTGTCGAGAAGCTCCGAGGGCAGGTGAGTGTTCTCACAGAAAGCCGAGTAAAGCTCTCTGTCGGAGCATATTGCATTGATGCTTCTCGGAATATTTAAAGAGGCTTGAATTCGCCTGAGCCGTTCAATGAGCCTGTCGATCGAGAATGAAATATCCTCGCCCGAGCGGAAAAGTCCGACACGGCGTGACAGCTCGCCGAGGGAGTCACATCGGTTGTGTTCAAGGTAATCGGGCACGCAAATTGCTGCCGCAGTTTGTTTTTTAACGCCGAGCTTTGCAAAGAAAGACGTGATTTCATCAAGCGTCGAGCTGCCGCAGTCCGCCGAATTTCTGTAAGCGAGAACGGTGCAATACATTGCATACTGCAAGCGTGCGATTGATTTGAAATTGCCCCTGTACGCTCCGACGGCATGGTTGATAATGCTTGCCGCACTTGAAAGCGCAAGCGAAGCGATAACGTCATTGTCGCAGGAGATAACTGCGTCCGCCGCATAGGCGAAGCATGACATTGCATCGTAAGCGACCGTGCCCGAGGTTATCTGCATAGCAAGGTCGGGATCAAGTACGACCTCAGCAGGGGATAGACGGTAGGTGCGGTAATCCGCCTCGGGAAAATCGGTCATCGAGCATGAAGAAAAATACGGCACAGCGGCGAAATCGCCTCCGCTTTGATATGAAATGAACATGGCGGCGTCCATGAGCCACGCACTGCCGACCGCAACTATTCTGTCGGGATTGTTTTCGGAAATATATTTGATTGATTTTTCGTAAAGCTCGTCAAAATCCTTTGAAACCAAAAGCTTGATATTCGGCGTTCTTTCGCCGAGCATATCCTGAATATAACCGAGAGATTCCGTTTGCTTAACGGTCTCGGCATCGGACAGGATCAATATGTTTTCATAATATGACTGTGCAAATTTTCGGGCGGCACCGTCGCCGAAAAACACCTTTTGCGGCAGAGAAATTTCAGGCATAAAGCTACACTCCTTTTTGATTTATTATTTTCAAAGAGGAGTGTTTTATTCTGAAATTTTTGATTAAACGAAATTTTTTTACCAATTATAATACCGAATATATTTGAAAGGAAAAATTGAAATGAAAAGCTACAAAACTCAGTTTGCGAGAATATCGGACGCTTTCATCGGCGTAACAGCGGTTATAACTGCCGTGACGCTCGTTGCTTCGGGCATCGCTGTGTCAAAAATCAACACCGAATACATGGCAACGGGAGTCAAAACGGCAAAAATCGTAGCCGAAAGGGAAAATGAAGAAATATTTTTCTCGCTCGGCGAAAAGAAATTTTCCTCACCGAAGAATTTGAAGGCGAATGTTCAGACAATAGGCTACCTCCTTCCCGCGCCCCTCAACACCGTGTATTATATATATGAAAAGGTGACGGAGAAGGTAAAATAAAGCCGAACTCCACGCAGCGTAGGTTGCATTTGGGGAAAAGCGTATTATAATTAAGCCATGACAGATCCAAGGAGGAGAGATTATGGATAATTATGTAACGGGTGCGGCGATAAAGCGTCTGCGTGAAAAGAAGAAGCTTACACAATCGGAGCTTGCCGATAAAATCGGAGTAACGGCGAAGGCGGTGTCAAAATGGGAAACGGCAAAGGGCTTGCCCGATATCTCGCTCATCGAGCCGTTAGCCGCCGCACTGGGCGTTTCGGTCACGGAGCTTATGTCGGGCGAAGCGGTGATAAATGCCAATGTTTCGGCAAATATGCTTCGCTCAAAGCTGTATGTCTGCCCTGTCTGCGGCAATACTGTCCGCACGGTCGGCGAGGCGGTCGTAAGCTGCTGCGGTGTGAATTTGCCTGCGCTTGAAGCCGAGGAAGCGGACGGTGCACATGAAATTAAAATTGAGCGAATCGAGCATGAATACTATGTGAGCATTGAACATGAAATGACGAAAAATCATTACATCTCGTTTGTTGCTTATGTGACGTCTGATCGCTTTGAGCTTGTCAAGCTCTATCCCGAGGGCAACGCCGAAACACGCTTCGCAATCAGAGGCCACGGCTTTATTTACCTTTATTGCAATCGTCACGGGCTGATGAAAAAGAAGATATAATATCAAAAAAATTCCCTGCGAATTGTTTCGCAGGGATGATTTTTTATGAAGCCTTATTTAAGTCCCGAGACGGGGATTATTGTGCCCTTATCGGTTGTTACGGTGAGTGTAACGGTGTCACCGTCATTTACAAGAACGATGTTTTCAAAATCGGCAGCCTTGACCGAGTAATAGCTCTCGGAGGAGTCGAGCTTGATGTAGTAAACGCTCTCGCCGCCGATAACAGCGGTTCTGATATCAGTTACCTTACCCGTAACGGTGATGTCCTTCTGCTCGCTGTTTGCGGTGTCGTCCTTGATGTTGTCCGTGTCAACGCTTACCTTGATGTTGTTCTTGGCAAGCTCTGCGACGTAGTTTTCGATACAGCTTGTGAGCGTGCTGCCCGTTGCACCGATCGAATACTGACCGACGTTGATCATTGCATAGCCCTTGACGAGCTTGCTGGAATCCTTGAGCGACATGAAGTAGGTCGGCTCGCCGTCAATGTTGAGGAGAAGCGGGAACGAAGCCTCATATTCATACTGCTGAACAAGACCCTCTGCCGAGGACTGCGCCGAGGTTTCCTTTGCACCCGAGGTGCTGTAATACTTAGCTTCCTTGGTACGCTGGTTGATGAGGACGAAGCCTGTGAGCGATTCGTCGTTCGTCAGCGAGGTAACGCCTGTGTACATATAAACGTCGTCGTTCATTGCAAGGTAGGAATAACCCTCGGTCGTTGAATAGGTGTCCTTCTGACCGAGAACGGAGTTCCAGAAGCCGCGCTGATATCTTCCGTAATAGTCGAACTGCTGAACAAGAAGGTCGGCGGAATAGATACGGTCGATCCATTCAAGGTCGTTGTTGGTTCTTATTTCGTCGATCGAATATTCCGTACATTCGCCCGTTACGCTGTCAACGATGATTGCGCCCGTTACGTCTGTACCGCCGAAAAGACCGATGGTCTTGTCAAGCTTTGCAAATATCCAATAGGGGTGACCCGACTCGTCAATTTCAAATGTCGGCTCATCGAGAAGATAGGTCGGATACTTGAAACGAACGTGACGTGTTACATAGTGTGCAAAGTGGTCGGCGGTTGAATACTTCATGCCGTCCTTGACCTCAACAAGGGTGGATTTCTGAGTTCTTGCGTCAACGATAACGTAAGCAGGAAGTCCGTTCTTTGCGTTGGTGAGCCACTTGATGATGTTTGAATACTGGAGAGACGAGACTCTGACGGGAGTATCATGATAGTTGATCTGATAGTATTTCGGCTGAACCGTGAACTGAGAAACATAGCCGAGCTTCGAAAGGTCGGAGAGTGCTCTCTCTGCCATAACGGAGGTCGTGCTCTCGTCGATAACGGGAACAGTTGCAAAATCGGCTTCGTCAACTTCCTTTGCAAAGTCGCCCGTCTGCACGTCGATTATCTTTGAATAGCTCGAAGCACGGAAGAATACCGATGAAACGAGAAATCCGACAAGAACGATCGCCGCAAGAACGCCGATGAAAATTTTCGGCACAAGCGAGGATTTCTTCGCATACGGCGCATAATCGGGAGTTTTCAGCGCACCGCTGGTAACATAGTTGATAGCGCAGTAAACAACGGCGATTGCACCGAAGAAGATATACATTTTGATATCCTTGAAGTTCATAACCGGAAGCATGAAATAATAGAAAATGCCGCCGAATATAGCTGTCAAAATGATGTTGATAACGATTTTAAGTCCCTTTTTCTCGGGAGGAATGACGATACCGGTCTTTTTGTCGGGGCCTTTCTCCGCTCCGCCGCCGGTAAAATCTACCTTAATGGGATCCATTGAACCATCTCCTTGAATAGTGTAAATCACATTATACATTAAAATAACATAAAAAACAAGATATATATTTCTTTGTATCAATTTGTTTTCAAAAAGTTAACAGTTTACTGCCTTGATAAATATACAATTATAGGATATAATGAATAAATAAAATATCGAAAAGAGGTGCAATATGGATAATCAGTATTCGTATTATCAAAACCTTTATAATATGTTCGGCGGATATAACCCGTTAATCGACACCAAGGTCAAGCAGCTGCGCCGACTCGGCTTCGTTATCGGCTGCGGAATGGTTTGTTTCACGCTGATGCAATATGCCGTTGCCGCATTGCTGCAAATTTTCGGTCTTTATTCGCTGTATGAGTCGGATGCGCTTTTTCAAACAGGCATAAGTGCGATTGCGCCGCTCGTTTATGTCCTACTGCCGTTTGTGCTGGTGTATGCTCTGTATAACCGTGAGGAACGCAACAGCGTTGATATTTTCGATTTGCCGAAGTCAAAGGAGCTTTTCCTGTTCTCCGTATTCACAGGACTTTTGGTCTGCTCGCTCGGCGACAGAGCGACGTCGTTTATTTCCGCCTTTGTCAGTGCGGCAGGCGTTGATTTTGAGAAGCCCGACGGACTTGATGCAAACACTCCGATGGGTTACGTTTTGCAGATAGTCGCTTACGCCGTAATTCCTCCGCTCGTCGAGGAGTTCGCAATGAGGGGCGTTGTAATGCAGCCGTTGAGAAAATACGGAGATAAATTTGCGATAGTCGTTTCGGCGGTTCTTTTTGCCGCTCTCCACGGAAATATGGTGCAGATTCCGTTTGCTTTTATCGCAGGTCTTGCACTCGGCTATTTTGCAATCATCACAAATTCGATATGGACGTCGGTTGCTATTCATTGCCTTAACAATCTTTCGGCAACGATAATTTCGATTTACTATTCGAATCATTCGGAAAACGACATGTTCTTTTTCTATGCGATCGAAGGTGCAATTCTCGTTATCGGAATAATTGCATTTATTCTCTTTATGAAGCTGAAGCCGCAGAAATTGGCAAAAGCAAACGATGAGATAGGCTCCTCGCTGAAATATTCAACTGTATTTTGCACTCCGTCGATCGTTATTTCGCTTTTGATTTCACTCTTTACCTCGTTTTCTTTTACAAGCATCACATCGGCAGGCGGCGTTCTTTTCTCCGTTGCGATGGTTGCTCTGATTGCATTTTTCCTCATCAAGGGCTCAATGAATGCAAGGAAGGATACAAGGATAACCAAAAGCTCGATGTATAATTTTTCGATTGCAATAACCGTTATCGCAGCGTTCTTTATAATGTACTTCGTAATGATACTTCCGCTGAACAAATAAGAGGGCAATTAAATGAATGATGAATTTTTTATGAAGCAGGCAATTGCCCTTGCCAAGGAAGCGGCGGAGGAGGGCGAGGTGCCCGTCGGTGCGGTCGTTGTGTTTGACGGCAAAATCGTCGGAACAGGCAGAAACCGCCGTGAGATAAGCAAAAATGCGCTCGCCCATGCAGAAATTGAAGCGATAAACGAGGCTTGCCGAGCTTTAGGCGGCTGGCGGCTTTGGCAGTGCGACTTGTATGTTACGCTCGAACCGTGCCCGATGTGCACGGGAGCTATCATCAACAGCAGGATAAAGCGGCTTGTTTACGGTGCATCGGATTACAAGGCAGGCTCGTGCGGCAGTGTGGTCGATTTGTTCGCGCTTCCGTATAATCACAAGCCCGAGGTCATCTCGGGAGTTATGCAGGAAGAATGTGCGGCTTTGCTCACGGACTTCTTTAAAAAGCTCAGAAAAAAATAACAGTTGTCAAAATCTCTCCTTTCATGTATAATTTGATTAAGGAGGGATTTTTTATGTCAAAAAATAATATGAAAATTTCAAAAGGCTATTCGATTATGTGGCTTGTTTTCACTGCGATTTATGCGGTCTGGATGTGCTTTTTCATGAAGGCAGACACCTATCCTGCCGCCGATACGGGAATTCTAAAGCCTATCTATTATCCGATTTGGGTCGCAGGCTCATGCGTGATAATGCTTCTTTACATATTCCTGCTCAATAGGTATCTTTACGCCGAGCTTGGCAAGGGCGATAAAGTATTTGCGTTGATAAGCCTTATTTTCGGCTGTGTTTTCATCACATGGTACGGCTTTTTCAAAAATCCGTCCGAGTTTACGGCAAGCATGATAGGACTTGAATATCCGTGGCATTTTAAGATGTGGGGAATTTTTGCACCGATTTCGATTTTTGTCAATACAATTTATATGTACCGCAAGTTCGGCTACAGCAACAGGGGCGGAATTATAAGCGGCTCGGTCGGATGCGCGGCGATGTTCGTCACGATAAATGTTCCGTCGGCAGGCGAGGAGCTTATTCTCACGTCGCTGAGATGTATGTCTCATTGGACGGGTGCGCTTGTGTTTGCGTTCTGCTGTGCCGCTCCGATCGTCATGTTCCTTTTGCACATGGCGAAAACGAAGAACAAAAAGTTCATTGCGCTGACTGTTGTTTTCTGCGCTGTTCTTGTCGCAATGCTCGTTCTGCTCGCAACGGTCGGCAAGGACGGAATTATCGAGAGTCTGCCGATGTGGGCAACGTATTTGCTCCTGTTCCTCGTCAACTTCACAAGTCTTTTTGACGTCAAGAAAGCGGAAGAAAAACAGCCCGCTTTGGTTTGAAAAGCAAGGAGAAATTTTATGAAAAAATTGATTTGCATTTTGCTTTGCATTACGGTTCTGTTTTCGATGTCGGCTTGTAGTGTTCAACTGAACAAATTCGGTGACGTAAAAAATGTCAAGGTTGAGAAATGGGAAGCGTCGAAGCTTTATTCAGATGATGATATCAACGACGCAATAAATGCTGCGAAAGACTATTTCCGAAAAGAATTCAGCGGCTGTACGCTTACGAAAATCACATATGGCGGCGATAATGTCTCGCTGAATGAGACGGCGTACAGAAAAGATAACGGATATGATTACGATAAGGTGATAGTCCTTGTTTCTTCGTTTGATACGGATTCGTTCGGCGGCAACGGCTCGCTGAATCCGAATTCGACTTATGACAATTGGAAATGGATCATGGGCAAAAAGCAGGGCGGCAGATGGGAACATATCGACCATGGCTATGCGTGATTTGTTGCTTGAAATTTAAAGTCAGTACCAACCGACCAAGGCTTCCCCTCAAGGGGAAGGCTGATAAATTTCAGCAGAAACTAATTCTCGGCTCCCCTGCAGGGGAGCTGTCACGGCTTGTCCGTGACTGAAGGCTTTTGTCGAAAGTCAGCTGAAATTTACCTTGTACGTGGGCTCCTCCATTGGGGGAGCCGTCAGCGAAGCTGACTGAGGGAGTGAATTATTATCGGATTTTAATTTCCTACGACCTCAATCAATCCGCCGAAATCATCTTTATAAATACAAAAAGCAGTGGCCATTTTCGACCACTGCCTTTTTATGCTCTTTTTTTCAGCTCCTCGCAAAGCTCACCGAGCTGTTCCATCGTCAGGGCTTCGGCTCGGACGGTGGGGGAAAGTCCGGCAGCTTCAATCGCTTCGATAACCGTCGGCTTAGGAATTCCCGTGCCTGCGCTTATTCCGTTTGATGCCGTTTTTCTGCGCTGGCTGAACGCCGCTTTTACCATGGAGAAAAAGAACTTTTCGTCGCTGACCTCAATCGGCGGATTTTTTAAAATATCAAGCCTTATAACGGCGCTGTCAACATTCGGCGAGGGCATGAACGAACCCCTTGAAACATCGAAAAGCTTTTGCGCTTCGGCGTAATAATTCACGGCAACCGTGACCGCACCCGAATCTCTTGAACCGACATCGGCGCAAAGTCTCACGGCGGCCTCCTTTTGAACCATAACCGTAACGGACTCTATTTTCAGCCTGCTTTCCAGTAAACGCATGATAACGGGAGAGGTTATATAATAGGGGAGGTTGGCACACACAACAACAGGCATATCGCCGAATTCATCTTCAAGAATTCTATGCAGGTCAACCTTGAGTATGTCTCCGTTGATTATTTTCACATTGTCAAATTCACCGAGCGTTTCGTCAAGCACGGGCAAAAGTCTTGTGTCAAGCTCGACACAAACAACCTTGTCTGCACGCTTTGCGAGCTCGGCGGTCAGCACGCCTATTCCTGCGCCGACTTCAAGCACACCGACACCCTTTCTCGCTCCGCCCTCCTCGGCAATTCTCGGACAAACACCGGGGTTGATTATGAAATTCTGACCGAGCGCCTTGGAGAAAGTGAAGCCGTGACGGCTCAGAACGGATTTAATTACGCTTATATCTGATAAATTATTCATAAATACCTCTTTAAAATATTGCATTTTGAATTGAAACCATATATAATATTACAGTATATGATAAATTTTGTCAATGAGGGTGATCATATGAAAATTTTGGTAACAGGCGGAGCGGGTTATATCGGCTCTCACACATGTGTTGAATTGCTCAATGCAGGATATGAGGTAGTTATTCTTGATAACTTCTATAACAGCTCTCCCGAAGTGCTCAAGAGAATTAAAGAACTTACAGGAAAGGATTTCACCTTCTGCGAGTGCGATATCAGAGACCGTGAGGGCCTTGACAAGGTCTTTGCCGAGAACAAGATTGATGCTGTAATTCACTTCGCAGGACTCAAGGCTGTCGGCGAGAGTGTCAGAAAGCCGCTTGAGTATTATGAAAATAACGTCGGCGGAACGGTAACACTCTGCGAGGCTATGCGTGACGCAGGCTGCAAGAAGATCGTTTTCAGCTCATCGGCTACCGTTTACGGAATGAATAATCCGTCGCCGCTCAAGGAAACAATGAAAATCGGCGGCACGACCAATCCCTACGGCACAACAAAGTATATGATCGAGCTTATTCTTCAGGATCTTTATACTTCCGATAACGACTGGAGCGTTGCGCTTCTTCGCTATTTCAATCCCATCGGCGCACACGAGAGCGGACGTATCGGAGAGAACCCGAACGGAATTCCGAACAACCTTATGCCCTATATCACTCAGGTTGCAGTCGGCAAGCTTGATCATCTCAACGTTTTCGGCAATGATTACGATACTCATGACGGCACGGGTGTCCGTGACTATATTCACGTTGTTGACCTTGCGCTCGGTCATATCAAGGCGGTTGATAAAATTGCTTCTTCAAAGGGCGTTTGCATCTATAACCTCGGCACGGGCGTAGGCTACAGTGTTCTTGACGTTGTAAAGGCATTTGAAAAGGCAAGCGGAAAAGAAATTAAATATGAAATCGTTCCCCGCCGTCCCGGTGACCTTGCAACTGTATATTCCGACCCGACAAAGGCCAAGGAAGAACTCGGCTGGGTTGCCGAAAGAGGAATTGAGAAGATGTGCGAGGATTCTTGGAGATGGCAGAAGAATAATCCGGAAGGATATTGATAAATGGAATTTTACGAGAACAGTCAGGAACCCGAGGTTGCTGTCCTTGTCGGTATAGACATGGGGCTTTACAACGCTCAGGTTTCCATGGACGAGCTTGAGGAGCTTGCAAGAACGGCGGGAGCTGTTGTTGCGGCGAAAATAATTCAAAAAAGAGACAAACCCGATTCGGCAACCTATGTCGGCTCGGGTCGTCTTGAAGAAATAAAGGCTTTTACCGAAGCGAACGACGTTGACCTGCTTATCTTTGACGGCGAGCTTACACCGTCACAGCAGAGAAACATTGAGGACGAGACCGACATCAGAGTAATCGACCGAACAACGCTTATTCTCGATATCTTTGCCGCAAGGGCAAGGAGTAACGAGGGTAAAATCCAGGTTGAGCTGGCTCAGCTGAAATATTCCCTGCCCCGACTCGGCGGCAAGGGTGCCGAGATGTCAAGGCTCGGCGGCGGAATAGGCACAAGAGGTCCCGGCGAAAGCAAGCTTGAAAGCGACAGACGGCATATTCGCCGCAGAATTCAGAGCTTGCAGGAGGAGCTTGTTCAGATTGCCAAAAGGCGAGAAAACCTCCGTGCCAGACGTGAAAAGGACGGCGTTGAAACGGTTGCTATCGTCGGCTACACCAATGCCGGCAAATCAACTCTTATGAACACGCTGACAAATGCCGGAGTGCTTGCCGAAAACAAGCTTTTTGCAACGCTTGATCCGACCTCCCGTGCGCTGACCCTGCCCGACGGCAGAACGGTTATGCTTATTGATACCGTCGGACTTGTCAGACGTCTTCCACATCAGCTCGTTGACGCATTCCGTTCAACTCTCGAAGAGGCGGCGAACGCAACGGTTATTCTCAACCTCTGCGACGCTTCCGATGAATGTTGCACCGAGCATCTGAATGTTACGATGAACCTGCTTGCGGCGCTCGGCTGTGCCGACAAGCCCATTATATCCGTGCTCAACAAATGCGACCTCTGCGGCGGCTCTTTCGTTCTGCCTGCACAGGGCGAATTCGTTATGATCTCGGCAAAGACAGGAGAGGGACTCGGCAATCTTCTTGCAAAAATCCAGCTTTCACTTCCGCTCACACGCAAAAAGGCTGAGCTTCTCATTCCGTATAACGAGGGCGGCCTCGTCAACTACATCCGTGAGGAGGGTGTGTTGATAAAAGAGGATTATCGTGCCGACGGAATTTACGTTAAGGCGGTTGTTGATGTACAGTTCCTTGACAAACACAAGAATCTTATAGTTTGAATAAAATCGCTCACAGCACTTTTTTCGCTCGGGGCAGTACCATGGGCGGAGATAAAAGAGAAAAGTGAAAAGAAGTGGTGGCTTTGCGTTGCAAAGCATTAAAAAGTTTAATGAAATTAACCTTGATTTAGTAGGGGCGTGCATTGTGTCGTCACTTTTAAATTTCTGCTGAATCTTATCAGCCTTCCCCTTAGAGGGGAAGGTGGGCGGCGGATTGCGCCGCTCGGATGAGGTGGCGAGGTCTTATCGCATTATATTTAATGCATCCAAACTCGAACTTTTCCACCTCATCACCGTCTTACGACGGAGCTTCCCCTCAAGGGGAAGCCTTGGTTAGTTTCATCTGACCTTAGGCGATGTGGGCATCGCCCCCTACGGGTTGTGCTCTAACCACTCAGCGCCCCTGCAAGTCTAAAAACTTTTATTTACCACTTGACTAATCGGGCAATATAGTATATAATTTCATATGCAATTTAATAGATTTCGTGAAACGAAACACCC
>CAVGRW010000023.1:0-21838 GCA_963631735.1 Bacteroidaceae bacterium
CCGGGTCAATAAGCTGAAGCTTGAATACATCCTTGCTTGTTCTGATGATTACATCATGAACGCCTGCATAGATCTTACCGTCCATGTATGTTCCTGTCGGATACATATCGGGGATAAGGATCGAATGAATGCTGAGGTCAAGACCCTCCGTTGCATTGATCTCAAGTGCAAGACCTGCGTCGTTATACTCATCGCCCCATCTGCCGAATACGTTGTATGAAGAATGAGCTGTTGTAGCAGCAACCTTAATATTCCATACTTCGTTATCGCCGTCTGCTGTGATAACTGCATCCTCACGGCTGAATGTAAGGGTGTTGTCGCCGTCGCCTACAAGACGGATGGCCTTCGGAGAACCGTTAGCTACTACCTGAATGTTAGCGTTTGAACCGATTGTCGGTGTTCCGATAACATCAGCGCTTACAAGCTTGTTAAGAGCAAGAGCGTCCTTAGCGTCCGTGATAGCCTTTGTTGCAGCGTCAACAGTTGCCTGCTGATCCTTAGTGAGATCTCTTGCAACGTTTGAACCTGCTGTTACAGCAGAAGCATATGCGCTCCATGTGGAAGCTGTGTAGAGACCGGAAACTGAGCTGTCGAAGCCTGCGATAGCGGCATCAAGTGCTGTGTAATCAGCATACTCAACCTGTGCACCTGCAACTGTTACCTTTGTGCCTGTGATTTCAAGAGTCTTATCGAACTGATATGATTCATCTGCAAGATAGCAAAGGCAAGCATTTGAATCCTTATCCGAACGGTAGAACTGCCAGCACGGTGCGATTGGCTTATTCTCAGCCTCACCTGCATCATACAAATCAAGCTTTGAAAGAGTGTACATTGCATCGTTTGTGCAGAAAATATTTGAAGATGAGCCCGGTGTTGCGGTATCCTTTACCTTGAACTTGTATGTGATAATCTTTGTGTTATCGCACTTGAGGCTCTTAACGTCTGTAAGATCGTCCTTCGGTCTGATTGTGAAGCGGTAGCCCTCATACTTATCGTAGCAGCCTGCTTCTGCCTTAATGCTGTCCGGCCACTCAACGTCACGCATGTCGCCGTAAACTGCGAGGTCGTAATCGCCGTAGTGCTTACCTTCAACATAGTCCCAATCAGCGAGGTCTTCGCCGAGAGAATGAACCTTGATTTCGTCTGCTGTATCTGCTGTGCCTCTGTGAGACTCGCTGCAGCCTACAATATCAACAACTGAGTTATCATAGAAAACTGTTGCTGTCATGATGCAGAATGTGAAATCTGTTGTAAGATAGAGGTCAACAGTGAACTCGTCGCCCGGATTAAGGACATCCTGGCTTGCAACAAACTTCGCTGTTGCCTTGCCCTTTGAAAGATCCTTGTACTCATACCAGAAGTTTCCGTATGCGTCAAAGTCGTTGTTGTGCGGTGTCTTCATCTTGCGATAGAGAGCGCCCCACTCTTCATCTGTAGCGGCATCGCCCTTTGCTTCAAGAGCATGATACTCGTCGATGATTTCATCCTTCCAATAGTAAAGATTGTCTTCGATAACATCTTTGCTTGCTGCCGTATCCTGGATGATGTAGCCGAATTTCTTACCGGAAAGCAATGTACGGTCAATTCGTTCTTTCGGATTAGCGATAGCAAGTTCTTCTTCAGGATAAAGTTCTCTGTCTTCTGCTGTTATTGTGTCGCCGGCAAAACTGCAAATTGCAAAAGCCGAGAAAGCAAAAATAACAGAAAGAACAATGCTGATAAATTTCTTTGCCATGAATATTCCTCCTTTAAAATATCTTAATCCATCCACAATGGAATTAAGCCCGATCAAGCAAGCTTACCCGTCTTCTGATTGACTGAAGCTTGTTTTCTGACAACGGCTCTCAATGCAAGATAGTCCGCATTTGTCAATGAGTTTCTCGAGACCAGTCGTGCCGCCCTGCTTGATGCAGACGAGAGAACGAAGCTCTTCTGAATTGCATTTGAAAGCATGAGCTCATCGACCGAATTGATCACACCGTCGCCGCTGACATCGCCGTAAATAATAATGGTATAGGTTCCTATGACTTCGCCGGTAACGGTTGATGTTACCGTGACAACGGTTCCCGTTCCGAGATATCTGCCCTTATTGCCGGAATAGCTGAGAGTAACATTTTCATATGTAACAAAGTTATTCTGGAACGAGGACTTTGTCATGCCGGTAGTCAATCCGTAGATATAGCCGTTCTTGATTACCGTAGTGCTGCCCTCTTTGGCTTCAAATATCTCCTTGATTTCCGCCGGCTCAAGAGAATCTATATATCCCTGCAATGTTGCCGCCATTTCATCAACCCGGGACTGTTTATCAATCGTCAGATTCATGTTATTCTTTACGGTTTCTTCGCGATAAGCATTGATGAGAGCCATTACCTCATCAAAATTCTTATATGTATTATTATAAATTTCTGAGCTTGAATTGTCAAGTAAATCCAAGATTTTTTGAAGTTCTGTATAGTTTGCCAATTTTTTGATTAAATCCTTGGTAGCTTTGACGATAGTTTCCTTATACGAGTCAACCTCGCCTTGTCTGTCCGCTGTCAAACCTGACGGAATATTGTCGAGAACTTCCTGCAAGGACGCAACGCTCTCATCGGTGTACCAACCTGTTTCGATTTCCGTGCGTGCGGCAGCGGCGGCTTTTTCAAGCTCCGTATAATCTGCACCGATATATTTAAGATCAATCAGTGCCTGCTCGATTGCTTCGGCATAACCCTTTACCTGCTCCTGATATCTGATATCAAGACCTTCGACGACGGCATCAAGCTTATCCTGAAGGTTCTTCCAGCTCTCCTCGGTATAAAGCGCCGAGTTTGTCGGTACCTTGCCCTTTGCCGTTTCAACTGCCGTATAATCAGCCGGTTTGTATTTCAAAGCATTGATTCCCGCTCTGACTGCCTGCTCGTACATATCGACCTTTTTCTGATTTCTAATATCAAGAGTCTTGTCGATTGATTTAATCACTGCTTTGAGCGAAGCAACCGATTCGTCGGTATAATAGCCTGAATTGATTGCTTTCTCTGCTTCATCAACAGCACCGTTCAGCTTTGTGTAGTCTGCCGGAAGATACTCAAGCGCCGTTATCGCCTGCTCGATATCCGCCGCAAAGCCTGTGACCTTCTCTTGGTATCTGATATCGAGGTCTTCCTCAACTGCATTGAGCTTATTCTGAAGGTTCTGCCAGCTCTCGGCGGTATAAAGCGATGAGTCGGTCGGCACCTTGCTCTTGGCGGTTGTAACTGCGCTGTAATCGGCAGGATTGTATTGAAGCTCTGCAACAGCCTTTCTTATTGCTGCGGCATAGCCGTCAACCGTTGCCTGCTGAGTAACGTCGAGATTATAGTTTACAAGATTGATGGCGTTTCTTACCGCCGCTCTCGACGCTGCGGTGTGAAGCTTTTCGTCCATTGCTGCATTTGCTTCTTCAATTGCTTTTTTAACGTCGTCATAGTTTGCGCCGATATAATCAAGGTCGGCAAGAGCATCCTCAATATTCTGAGCGAATTTATCGACCTCTGCCTGATGAGTTATGTCAAGCCCTTCGACAACGGCATTGAGCATATCCTGAAGGTGCTGCCAGCTCTCCTCTGTATAGAGTGAAGAATCTGTCGGTACCTTGGCTTTTGCCGCCTTAACAGCGCTGTAATCCGCATCCTTATATATAAGACCTGCGATAGCCGTACGAATAGCCGGAGGATAGGTATCTACCGTTGCCTGCTGAGTAATATCAAGCTTATAGTTTATTCCGTTGAGAACCTCATTGAGCTTTGCAACGGTTTCGTCTGTGTAAAGAGAGAGATTCGACGGAATTTCTCCCTTAGCCTTTGTGACCTCGCTGTAGTCAGCCGAAAGAAGTTCAAGAGCAGTTATCGCGTCCTCAATGTCCTTAGCGAAAGCATTGACTCTGCTCTGCTGAGTGATGTCAAGACCCTCAACGACCGCATTGATCTTATCTTGGAGGTTCTGCCAGCTCTCTGCCGTGTAAATGCTTGAATCTGCGGGAACCTTGCCCTTAGCGGTTTCAACTGCGCTGTAATCGGCAGACTTATATTTAAGCCCCTCTCTTGCAGCCTTGATTGCGGCGGCATAGCCGTCAACCGTTGTCTGCTGCTGCTTACTGAGAGTTCTGTCAACTGCATTGACCGCATCGTTAAGAGTCTTAACCGTTTCATCGGTATAAACAGTAAGATTTGACGGAATTTTGCCGATTTCGCTGTCTACCTGTGTATAATCCGCAGGAACAAATTTAATCTCAAGCTTTGAAATCGCATCCCTAATAGCAGCTGCATAGCCGTCAACCTGTGCCTGCTTTGTTATATCAAGGTTGTAAACGACTGCATTGACTGCATTATTGAGGTTTGCAACCGAGTCATCGGTATAAATACCTTCTGCGATCTTTGCGTTTGCCTCGTTAACAGCCGCAACGACCTCCGTATAGTCGGCACCCTTTGTTTTGAGTGCACCGATCTTGGATCTGATTTCGGAAGCGTATCCGTCAACCGTTGTCTGATATCTGATATCAAGTTCTTTGTTTATTCCGCTGACCGTATCATTAAGAGCCTGAACGGACTCGTCTGTATAAATCGTAAGATCTGACGGTATCTCGGAAATAGCCTTGTTGACATCTGTATAGTCGGCGGGCTTGTATTTCAAAACATTTATTGCCGTTTCAATAGCCTCGGCATATTTATCCACCTGCTCCTGATATCTGATGTCAAGACCTTCTACAACGTCATTGAGCTTATCCTGAAGATGCTGCCAGCTTTCCTCAGTGTAAAGTGACGAATCGCCCGGCACCTTGGTCTTGGCTACGGTAACCTTTGAATAGTCCGCATCCTTATATTTAAGGTTGCTTATAGCGTTGTTGATGCTTGTTACATAGCTGTCAACCTTTGACTGCTGATCTGCCGTTAAGGTTGTGTCAATTTTTTTAAGTACGGAATTGAGCGTTGCAACCGAAAGAGTTGTGAAAAGCGAAAGATCGGTTGGTATATTTGTTTTTGCGAGCTCAACCTGTGTATAATCTGCCGGTGCATATTTCAATCCGCTTATTGCGTTTGCTATTGCCGTCGCATAGCCGTCAACCGTTGACTGCTGAGTGATATTGAGACTTCTGTCAACGCTTGCGATTGCAAGATTGAGCGCCGAAAGAGTTTCCGATGTATAAAGCGTATAGCCCGTATGCGCATTTGCATAAGTCTCGTTATCCGCAAGCTTTGCATTCGCTTCCGTTATTCTCTGGTCAACGACGGTGTAATTAGCCGGAAGATACTCGAGCTTGCTGATTGCGGTTCTGATAGCCTCGGCATAGCCGTCAACCTCAGCCTGCTTGCTGATGTTAAGGTTAGGCACAACCGCCATATAAGCTGTCTTGACTCTGTCGAGACTTTCGGCAGTATAAAGAGCACTTCCGTTTGTGATGATCGGAGAAGCCTCCTCCTGTGCGGCTGTAACCGCAGAGTAATCCGCCTTGTTCTCGGCGAGTGCGGATATTGCCTTTCTGATAGCGGCGGCATAGCCGTCAACCTGTGCCTGCTTGCTGCCGTCGAGATTCCTGACAACATTGTTTATTGCTGTAGTAACTGCCGACCAGTTTGAATAGAAGGTCTCAGCCGTAAAGCCGTATGTTGAAGCGTAGGTTTTGAGAATGTTGTCCGCTACCTGATTTGCTTCTTCAATCGCCTTGTCAACCTCCGTATAGTCGGCGCTGTTTGCCGTAAGGTTATCAATAGCCGATCTTACAGCAGCAACAGCTCTGTCGATTTCGCTCTGATATCTTATATCAAGACCGAGCTTCGATTCGAGAGCCGCAACAGCCGAGTCAACAGCTGTGAAATTGCTGTACTTTGTTCTGTCAATTGCGTTAGCCTCTGCAATAATGTTTATTGCGGCGGTCGTATCGGCAGGCTTGTATTCGATATTGTCAAGCCAATACTTGAGCGTTGCAACAGCGGCGTCAATATCGCTCTGTCTTGAAAGGTCCAAATTATGGAGTGCAACAAGCTCGTTATATGCCTTGGTAAGATTTTCAGCAACATCATCAACAATATATGAAAGCTTAAGCACCTTATATGCACTTTCTGCCTTCATAGCCTCGGAGTAATCCGCACCGTTGATTTTCAAAGCGTCTATCGCATTTTTAAGGAGAAGCGTATAGCCGTCAACCGTTGCCTGCTCGGTAATATCAAGATATGTTCCGACAGTATAGCCTTCAAGATCGTTATATACGCAGCCGGAGTTTTCAAGAACAGAAACGACTGTTGCCCAGCCCGAATATACCTCGGCTGCACTCTTTCCGTATATCGTCGGCGTTTCATTCATTATCTTGTTAACCGTGTTGATGTTAGCGATGAAATCCGTATAATCGGCGGTTGCGTATTCAAGCGCATCCATTGCCGCCTTGATGTCCATTGCCATCTTATCGACTGCAGGCTGATAAAGTGCACTGCAATCATCGACATAGTTGTCAATGAGCGTCTGGAGCTTAGCCCATGATGCAAGAGTGTAATTGCTTTTTGTCTTTGAAATCGCCTGCTTATAATAAGCATCGGCAAGCGAATAATCCGCCTTACGCATTTGCAGATTGTCATAAGCCGTCTGCAAGGTCGTATATGCCGAGTCTATATCCGTCTGAGTCTCGTCAGGCTTCGCAAGACATTTCTTTGCATTTACAAAGGCGTTTTTGAAATCCTCCCAGCCCGATGAATAATACCATGACTGAGGGTTATAGCCCTTGAACTCACCTTCGGCGAGATTTACCGACATTGTTGTCGGATCCGTTCCCTGAATTTCCTCAACAAGAGTTCTCAGGGAGCCTTTATCATATGTAACAAATCTGAAACTGAACGACTGACCGACATAAACATTCGCCCAACCGCCCGGTGTATGATACTTCAATGAAACTGTGTATTCTTTTGTTCCCGTATCCTTGCACGGACCGACACCCTCAAAATACGATTGAAGTGTTGAGTTTATGCTTGTTCCCGTTACCATGACCTTTCTTGTTGAAAGAGTCAGTCCGAGATCGGAAGCAGCCGTTGCATCACTGTCAGGGCTGTTCGTTGTGCTTTCCGAGCTGAAAGTATTTACAATGCCCGGAACAGCATATGAGCTGTCAATTCCTACAGTAACCTGCTCGTTTGAATCGGTTGCATATGTCGGAAGAACGGTATGGAAACGAAGATTGAGCGAAGAAAGAGTGGAGGTTACACTCTTATCGATATAAACCGTCGAAAGAGGACGAGTGCTGTCGGCAGTGATACCGATATTATAATTCTTGCTTGCACTTGTGCCGCCGAAATTCTTCATATTGCCGAAATCGGTCGTCCATGCGGAAACGCTGTTTGTGAAAGCGTTTGTGTTTGTGAAATCAACCGTACCGTCGGCAGTTCCGTTGTTGTACATTGAGCCATAGGTGTTTTCACCGAGGATCATCGTTGCAATATACGAACGGTTCTTGGTATTGGTACCGATAACAAAATTCTCAAAGGTTCTCTTAGTCGAATAAATACCCGTGGGAGCAGCTATTGATTCAACGTAAGAAACACACTGAGTTTCATAGTTGTTGGTATAAGTCTTGCCACTTACTTCATTCGTCTCGCTGTATGTATAGCTGACGGTAAAAATAAGCACGGAACCTACTTCAGCCGTACCGCCGCTGACAGTCCACGTGTATGTACCGTTTGAAAAAGCGGGAGTAGCCGAAGCATAGGTAACAGTAGTGTTGTTACACGAAATCGTCGGCGTGCTGTCGAGAGTAACACCCGGAGTGAAAGAGATCTGCGTTGCATACGGAGTTTCTCCCGCATATGCAATCGTATTAAACTTTCCCGACAGATACGGCATACCGGACTTGGTCGCTTTAACTATCACCGAGTTATTGCCCGAAGGAGGCTTGAGAGAGTTGCTTGCATAAGCGACCCTTGTAACCTCATTGACATAAATGCCGGCGGTCGGTCTGTTAAGAACGAGCTTCGGGTCGGCAGGAGCCGCCGCAGCCGTAATACCTCCCGGCATAAGAGTCAGCGGAACAGATGAAAGAACCAAGGCGATCACCATAAGTATGCTGATAACCTTTCTTTTCAGTTTCATCACAAACACCACCTTATATTTATTAGAATGTTTGACAAAATATATCCGTTGTTCAAATTATAATAACCGAATATACCTAAATTTATTTTAACACACGATATACTTTCAGTCAA
This sequence comes from Bacteroidaceae bacterium, assembly GCA_963631735.1. Taxonomy (GTDB): domain Bacteria; phylum Bacillota; class Clostridia; order Oscillospirales; family Acutalibacteraceae; genus CAG-488. The sequence goes on from CAVGRW010000023.1 coordinate 8,202, forward strand.
TAAAATTAAATATATTTTATTTTTTTAAAGCAAGAATTTATATATTTTTTGTTAACTTTCTTGCATGTTCTGTTATATAAAACAAAAAATGTCTGATCACATCGCTGAAATCAGACATTTTGTTCAATTATTGTTCTTTTATAAAAATCGAAGTTCCTTTCGGAATATCAAGCTCGATAATCCCCTCATTGCAGGAGATTTTTTTGTTTCCGAATGTGACAACCGAACTGTTAAACGGATTAACAAGTCTCAGCTTTCTTCCCTTTTCACTTTCGATTTTTACGGCCTCGATTTTTCCTCCGCAAATTGATGCACTGACGAGAAAAGCTCCGTCGGCTCTGAGTTTTTCAAACGAGCAATCAATATCACTGTCCCAATCGGGGAAGATACGAATTATTCCGTCATAGCTTTGCAAGACCATCTCATTCAGTGCTGCCGAAGCGATGCTGCTGTTCTCCAGGCAACCGCCGCCGTGCAAAATGAGCATATTCGGAAGCTGAAATTTCGTAAAGCTCTGTTTCAGCCTTTGAATTATCAGCTTCGGCTCTATTCCGAGTCTCGCAGCACAGGGATAATACGAGCAGCCGCCGTTGCCGTCGTCCCATCTGTCATCGGAAAAGAACGTGTTTCTTGCCGTTTCAAGCAATTCCTCATCCGAGCCGAGTCCGATCTGACCGCAGGGGTAAATATGCTGAATGCAAAGAGTGTTCGAGTCATTCCAATCAGTACCGTTTGTTGTATAGCGAAAGACCTTTTTGCCTTTTCTTATAAAAGTCGGGAAATCGTGAAGATTTTCAAGTATATCCTTCCAAATTTTTCTTCGGTCTTCATCAACGCCGAGCTCAGAGGAAACATCAATAATACATCTGAAAAACATTCTCAGCAAGCCGAGCGTGAGGAGATTATTTTCCTCGTTGATTTCGATTTTGTACTCCTCGGGATCAAAATTATCTTTGTAATAAGGTATCTCGTGAATTGCATCGTGAACAACATTATACACGCCGTCTCGCTTTTCGAGATAGCCCTCCCAAAAATCGGCAACATCAAGAAAAAACGGGTAAATCTTTTTTGCATATTCAATGTCGTATGTCGCATACCAGCGCATTACCATAATATCGGCTGCGTGAACGGCATTGCTTCTCTGGCCGAGAAACATTTTTTCCCAAACATCGTCGCTTCTTTCGGTCACCATTCCTTTTGGGCCTATTCCGACGGGGTAAAACACGCCCTTTTGACCGAGAAAATCATTTGAAAAAAACTGTCCCCTTTTCATTAAGTCAAGAATCGGCGAAGCATAGCCGTCGGTCAGTTCAACATGATTGGAAGTGCATGCGCCGTAGAAAGAGCCTTGATAATTATAGTTCAGATGATAGTCGCCTTTCCAATTGACACGGTCTTTTGTAATAAAGTTACCGTAAAGCCCGGGAGGAAATTCATTGTTCAACGCACAAACGGCAAGCAAATACTGTGAGGCATACCAATTCATTTCAAGAAAATCATCGCTCGCTTTAAAGCTCGATTTTTTATAAAAATCCTCCCACCATTTCAAATTATCACGGTGCTCTTTTTCAAATCTATCCTCGGTTATTTCTTCCGAAATTGATTGAACAATATCAAAATTTGAATTCAAAGTCAGAGAACAAATAAATTTATTATCAAACTGTTTTTCGCGAACGGCAACTGTCAAATTTGTCTCAAAAACAAGCTCATTGCCCTTGAATTCTCTTTTAAAAAATCTTGCGCCGTCAGCTTCTTTTTCTTCAAGAATTCCAAAATTAAAATCGGCAGGAACAAATACGGACGGCTTTGCTTTTATGCCCTGTGAATATGATGCTTCAAGCCATACACTGTTACTGTTGTGGCTGACAAAAATTAAAATCTCAACACTTTCGTTTCCATCGGAAAAGCAGCAAAACAATTCGCCCTCATCCATACGCTGCTCAACATAATAATTCTCGTAAAGCTTCTTTGGAATATCAATTTTAAGAATTCCGACAGGCTTTATTCCGCCGTTATCTCCGCCCATTTCACCGGCAAGCCAAAAATCGGATTTGCTTATATAACATGCCAAACCGTTTTTATGCTCGCCGAGAATCACGCCTATATCGCCGTTGCCGCATATCGCACCGTCGGGAGTGGAATGTTTTCCTGTTCTGACAGGTCTTTGACTTATTACTGCTGTATGTTTCAAGCCGAATCCTCCAAAAAATAGGAGCTGTCGTTTTACCGACAGCTCCGTTGCTATTCTTTTCTTACTTGGCTGCGTTTGCAAGATCAATGAATGATACAAACTTACCGATGCACTCCGAAGGAGCCTGATTGATTGTCTCCTTATGTACACCTGCATTTTCAACCGACTTAACATCGGAGTTACCGATATTACCGTCAAAGTTGAGATCGCCTGCATACTTTGTATAGTCGGCAATCAAATCGGGATCAAGCATAAGCGATGCGTAAGCTTTGAGGACGACTGCATCCTGTCCGTCAATCTTTCCATCGCCGTTAACATCGCCGAACATAATGAGTGTAAACTCGTTCTTTACGTTGTATTCGCCGTATGGATCTTCAACGATCTGAAGTTTAGAGCCTGTGCCGGGACCGTGCTTGGTAGCCTTGAGGCAGATATCACCGTCTCCGGAATATCCGAATTCACTTGAGAAGTAATCGCTGAAGAACTCCTCGCCGTAGGTTTCTTTAGCAGTATCGTTCCAGAATGTATCGTCAAATCCGATTGCATAACCATAACGATAGTCGATATTCTGATTGAATGCCGTTGAACCGCCGTTGTAGAACTCAATCGTTGCAACGTTCTCAAGCTTTTCGATTGCGTCGTAAAGTCTCTTGTAATAATTATCTACAAGCTTCTGGCTGTCTGCGTCATAGTCGCGATCAAGTTTTCTGCCCTCATTGTAAGCCTTAACAACCGCCTGAACCGAAGCATCGGTATATGTGCTCGGCGGGAAGAGGTTTGCAACACGGTCGATCTGAGCATCAAGCTGTGAATAATCGGCGAGTCCGATATAATCCTTCAATGAATGATATGCCTTTGAAAGCTGGCGTCTTGCGGTGTTAATCTTGGACTGTCTGTAGTCCATAGCTGTTCCGGCGGCCAACTTTGCATTGTACTCGGTCATGACTTTGTTAGCAAACTGGTAAGCCTGCCAGAAAGCATTCCATGTTCTGTCGGTGTACTTCTTTGTTCCGTCGGCATTGAGGTTATCATTGTAGTTAACGGTTCCGACGGTCTTGAGTACCTTCTCGAGCTGATATGTTGACTTATATGTCTGATTTCCGATAAGGAGATCCTTATACTTCATAAGAGCATAGCAGCTGAAAGTAACATCTGCGCTTGACGGGAATTCTTCCTTGCCGATCTTTGCCTGATCATACTGAGAGAGGATGCTTCCTGCTTCTCTGAGTCTCTGCTTGAATGCGAGATATGCCCAAGGTGCGAAGTCAACCATGTGGAAATATTCATAATTATCGTCGTAATAATGAAGTCCGTCGTTTCCTGCAAGAGCAAGCTCATCATATACTGTTCTGAGTTCGCTTATGCTGTAGGTCTTTCCTGCCGGATGATTGTTATTGTAATCAACCGTTACATAGTCGTAGCTATTGAGGTCAAGAACTCCGAGAAGCTCGGCAACGATATCAAGAGATGTGTCGCAAAGTGAACCCGGACCTGTGATATTGCTGAGGCTTGCAAGAAGCTGCTTAACAGTATTCTTGAGTCCCGTACCGTTATTAACTCCGTCTGAATTTACAACGGTAATAACCTGATCAAGCTTAGTATAGCTGTAAGGAATAATAAGACCGAGCTGAGTTGCATTGTCTGTCGTACCTGCCGTTTCATAATGAGGAAGCTGGAACAGTCCGTTGACAACTCTTGCAAGAAGGTTTGTGATGATCTGCGTAAGCGGCTTATCGAGAGTTGCCGTAAGAGTAGGTGTTGAAGCACGGCGGCCGATAAGCGAAAGGAGAGTATTTACATCGAAATCAAGGATAGCGTTCAAAATCTTATCCATAACGATTTCTCTGAGACCGTCCTTGTTATTCTCTACACCGTAAAGAATGTTCGTAAGAGGAATAACCTGGTTAACGGAATAATAAACCTTTGCCCAAACGTCGGTTCCGTTAGCTGCCGAACCGAGGTTAAAGAGCTTTGAATACTTTGTAAGGAAGAAATCGAATGCTGCGTTAAGCTCTGCCGAGAAGGTGATCTTTGTAGGATCGGAGTTAACAGTCTCCATGCCGAACTCACCGACAAGGTAATAGTCAACCAATGCAGCAACAAGGTCGAGGCACCAGTCTCCGTTCGGATTGTACTGAGAACCGATATAGTTACCGTTCTCATCCTTCTTAGCCATGAGATCCTCAAACTCTGCATTCGGATAAAGATCCTTCAATACGTCAATAAGAGTAAATGTTGCAAGCTCTCTGATAGAATTGCAGTTATCCGAGAATTCAACATTATCAACAAGAGCCTCAAGAAGGAACTTAACAAGGAATGCGAACGTCTGCTCGTCATTCATGTTTTCAAGAGCCTTTGACTGCTCGTCTGTGATTTCAGGTGCATCCTTCCAGAATGAGCCTACGATCGGAAGCAATGTCTTAACATAGCCGGAGAGCTGCGAAACAAAGCCCGGTTCAAGGGTAAGATACTTGCCGCCGTTTCCGTCATCCTTGAAGTAGATGTATTTTGTAAGACCCTCTTTAAGGATATACTGGAGAGTAACGTTAACTTTATCTATCGGCTTCGGGGCTGTCGGATTTTCAACACCCTTCGACTCAAGGAATTTGGCGATCAATTCATCCTGAGATGCGTCTTCGGGAAGACCCATTGTTTCATTTGTAACGAAAAGGGTTATCGCGATGTTGATGTAAGATGTATCCGCCGTGGTGTCATTCGGATCGATCTTAAGCGCATCGAGGATAAGGTTACCTGCGTACTTAACAACGATATCGTCAATAAGTGCGCTGAAAAGAGCCTCGATAAAATCATATGTCTTAACCTTTGTAAAGTCGATTGAAGAACCGATTGAGGTCTTGAGTGACGGAAGAAGATCAACGAATTTAACGTAATTCTTCAAGGTGCCGTCGGCGTTCGTTTCAAGACCGAGGAAATCGGCAACTGCATTTGAGCCGTCGGATTTTGCCATCATGTCACAAACGAACTTAACAAGTCGATTGTTGAAGAAATCATTAACTATGTAGTCAAGATTATCGTAAGCTCCTCCGACTTCAAAGCCTGTACCGTCGGAATTGATCAATGCTTTATAGACCATCTCGTTGATATAGCCGTGAAGATCATTAAGCATAGGAAGCTTCTTCTTCGGATTCCAAACAGCATTTATAATGCCGAGGCTGAACGAGTTGTCAACCCAAAGATAAAGGGGATCGGCATTCTCTTGAAGCCACTGAAGAAGATATCCGAGAACCTGTAAATCGGACATATTGTCCGAACGGCGTCTGATGTCTGAATTCTTCGGAATTCCAAAGCTCAGGTCATCAATATTGCCGAAGCTGAACATTTTATAAAGTGCGTGTCCTGTAATGTCCTTGATCGAATCAAAGAGAGAGTCCAAAGAATAGATGTGAATATGCAGACTCAGCTGTGATATATCAAAATTTACATCCAGTCCTGCAAGAACCTCGTCATCGAGATAGTCAAGAACAGCAGAAGCTGCCTGTTCCTTTGTGAAAACAGGTTTCTTTACACTGCTGTAGCTACAGGTAGTGTATGGGGTTTTGTATGCGCTTACGCCGACCGTGAAGCATGAAAGCAACATGATAAGGGCAATAAGAACGCACAACAGTCGTTTGGATTGTTTCACCTAAAACACCTCCGTTAAATTTCCGGCATACGACCGGAGAAACTGTAAATAGGGTCGCCAAAATCCACCATTCCAGTTTGGCTTATAATAATATTATCAGAAAAGCCCTGATTTGTAAATAGGTTTTTCTAAATTAAAACTTTGCAAACTGTACAAAATTTCTTTTTATTTTTATATAAATGCAATAAACAATACAAATAAAATGTATAAGCAACAGAAAAAATACAGCATTTTAATCAAGCTTAATGACCTGCCTTCTTCTTGATTTGCATATTTCCATATACCTTTTTATTATATATGCGGTTTCATCGTGACATTTTTTCTTTATTATATATGAATTTAAGGTTGAAAAAACAGACTGATATGGTATAATAGCTTCAAATAAACGCTTATAAAATAAGCATAGAAGTTTAAAGAGGTGCTATATGAAAAATTCTGTTAATATAGGAATTATCGGTCTCGGATGTCGAGGCACAAGTATGATGAGCGTCATGGCAAAGATGGAGGACATTAACATTCTTGCCGTTTGCGATAAATATCAGGACAGAGTCGATGCTGCGGTAAAAGCTCTTGTTGACGGCGGCAGACCCGCTCCGATGGGTACTGTCGATTACAACGAGGTTCTCGATATGCCCGGTATTGATTCCGTTTACATCGCAACGGACTGGGAATGTCACGTCAAAATCGCCATTGAGTCCATGAAAAAGGGTATTCCGGCGGCAATGGAGGTCGGCGGAGCCTACACTCTTGACGAATGTTGGGAACTTGTGCACACCTATGAGGAAACAGGCGTATGGACAATGATGATGGAAAACTGCTGCTACGGCGAGCGTGAAATGATGGTTCATAACATGGTTCGCGAGGGCGTTCTCGGCGACATTGTTTTCTGCTCGGGTCAGTATGCCCACGACCTCAGAGACGAGGTTGCTTACGGAGAAAAGAACCGTCACTACAGACTCCGCAATTACATTGCAAGGAACTGCGAGAACTATCCGACTCACGAATTGGGTCCCATCGCAAAAATTCTCGGCATAAACTACGGCAACCGCTTTGTTTCGATGTCAACGGTTTGCAGCAGAGCCGCAGGTATGGAAGACTTTGTTAAGCAGCATAAGGATTTGAAGCCCTCACTCGGCAATACAAAATTCAATCAGACCGATATTGTCAAAACGTTTATCAGAACCGAAAACGGCGAGCTTATCGAGCTCGCTCTCGACACCTGTCTCCCCCGCTTCTACAGCCGAGGATTTACAGTCAGAGGCACAAAGGGTCTCTATCAGGAGGACGGCGACATTGTTTTCCTTGACAAGAAGCTCTACAAGAAAAATGAGTGGGAACAGAAGAAATTCTGGGGACGCGGAAAGAAATTCGCACGCAAATACAATCATCCGCTTTGGCGCGACACTACAAAAGAAATGCTTGAATCGGGTCACGGCGGAATGGATTGGTTCATTATAAGGGCTTGGATCGTATCAATCAAGAACGGCACACTTCCGCCGATCGATGTCTACGATGCGGCAGCATGGATGAGCATTACTCCGCTGAGCGAGCTTTCGATTCAGAACGGCGGCGCAACGGTTGAGATTCCCGATTTTACAAACGGCAAATACAAAGACAGAACTCCAAAAGATGACAATATATATGATATAAAATAATTTGAGGAGGAAAAGAAATGGTCAATAAGTTAACAGCTATTGTTGTTGCGATAACAACAGTAATTATGTCGGTTACAAGCCTTTTTGTATGGGGCTTTGCGCCCAAGGACGAAACTGAATTCACCCCGGTGATACGTTTTGTTGCATGCAGTGACTCTCACCTTAAATCGGCGGCGGGCGTCGGCAGTCACAGACTTGAAAAGACCGCAAAGCTTGCCTATGCTATTGCAAAGGCAGACGATGAATACAATAATCTTGATGCGTTTCTTATCAACGGTGATATCACACACGACGGCAACATTGATGAGTTTGCGGGCTTCAAAGTTGTTGCGGATAAGTATATCAAGAGCGAAACAGAGCTTCTTCCGATAATCGCAAACAATCATGATTTCAGAAACATGAAGAAGCAGACTGTTGCTTATTTTTCACAGCTCATGGGCAAGGACACGGACTATCACAAGGTAGTCAACGGCTATCATTTCATCGGAATTTCAACTTCCGATGTTGAGGGTGTTAACTACACCGAGGATCAGAGAGTATGGCTCAAGGCTCAGCTTGATGAGGCGGTTAAGGATGACCCGAATAAGCCGATTTTTGTTTCTCAGCATGAGCATGTGCTCAACACGGTTTACGGCAGCTCGGATTTTGACGGCTGGGGAATTGACGATTTCAGTGACATTCTTGAGCAGTATCCGCAGGTTGTTGACTTCTCGGGTCACTCACATTATCCGCTTAACGATCCCCGTTCGGTATGGCAGGGCAGCTTCACGGCAATAGGCACAGGAGCCCTTGCATATATGGAGCTCACGGTTGAGGATCAGCGTAAGGTTCATCCGACAGGCAACAATCTTGAGGCTCAGTTCTGGATCGTTGAGCTTGACAAGGACAGCAATATGCGCCTGAGAGGTATTGACCTCATCGAGCAAAAGGTTCTTTGCGAGTACATTCTTGCAAACCCCGCAAATCCCGCTAACCGCGAATATACTCCCGAGAAACAGGCGGCAAGATCGACCGCTCCCGTCTTCGGCGAGGATGCTAAGCTCAAGGTCACAAAGCTTGCTAAGAATGTTACGGTTAAATTCGACGCGGCGCAGTCCACAAGCTCGGAGCCTATTTTCTTATACAAAATCAAGGTCATGAACTCCGACGGTGAAGTTGTTAAATCAGACTGGGTTCTTCCTAAGTATTACTCGGCAACCGTTGAGAAGAAAGAGCATCTCAAACTCGGCGAATTTGAGAAAGGTGAATACACCGTTTCCGTTACCGCCGAGACTGCATGGGGCATACAGTCAGAGGCTATGACAACAAGCTTTACAGTTAAATAAATTATGGCGACCTTACTTTTAATTGTTATCTTTATCGACTTCATCGGGCTCGGAATTCCAGACTCGCTTTTCGGAGCGGCATGGCCTGCAATCAATCATGATTTCGGCTTGCCTATTTCGGCGGCGAATGCTGTCACTGTCACAATGACGGTTTGCTCAATAATTTCAAGTCTGATGAGTGCAAAGCTGACAGAAAGGTTTTCAACGTCAAAAATTACAGCGGTGAGCACGGCGCTTACCGCTGTCGGTCTGTTCGGCTTTTCAATCTCGAAGAACATATATATGATGTTCTTCTTCACCCTGTTTCTCGGCTTCGGTGCAGGAGCGATAGATGCGGCGCTCAATAATTATGTTGCAGTTCATTATAAGGCGTCGCACATGAATTTTCTGCACTGCTTCTACGGAATAGGCGTTACTCTCAGCCCCTACCTGATGTCGCTTGCTCTGAAAAATAAATCGTGGCAGAGCGGCTATCGCTGGGCGTTTATAATTCAGCTTGTCATTTCGGTTATTGCTTTTGCCTCCCTCCCCCTTTGGCAAAAAAACGACGTGCTATCGGGAGCTTCGGATGAAAGCAGCAAAATCAGCTTTTCCGAACTTATAAAGCTTCCGGGAATAAAATCAACATGGCTTGTCTTTTTCGGATCATGTGCGCTTGAATATGTCAGCGGAACATGGTCAAGCTCGTTCCTCGTCAATTCAAGAGGACTTACGGCTGACAAGGCGGCGCTGTTTGTAACTGTCTATTACGGCGGAATAGCCTTCGGTCGTTTTCTTTCCGGGCTTCTTTCCTCAAAGCTCAGACCTCAGCAAATTATAGCAATCGGGGCGGTTCTTATAATTCCCGCCATCGCACTTGTGTCTCAGCCGTTTATGCCGGCTTTAAGTGCCGTAGGAATGTTTCTCATCGGACTCGGCAACGGTCCTCTTTACCCCAACATGGTTCACTTGACCCCGATACGCTTCGGCAGTCAAAGATCGCAGGCGGTCATGGGCTCACAAATGGCGGCGGCTTCCGTCGGAATTCTTTCCATGCCGGCGCTGACAGGTTTTTTGGCTCAAAAATTCTCAACCGATATTTTCCCGTATTGCTTGTTTATCTTATACGGCATAATGCTTATTTCGCTTATTGCCACACGAAAAGCCAAAATTATAAATGAATAATTTATTAAATTAAAGGATTTGTTAATAAAAAACTATTGATTATTTAACAATTTGCTGATAAAATCAAAGTAATCATAAACAGAAAGGACGTTATGTATGAAAAAGATACTTTCTATTCTGCTCTCGGCAATCCTTGCGGTTTCCGTTCTGGGCATTTCTGCCTCGGCAAGACCTCTCGGAGATGTTGACAGCGACAAAAAAGCGAATGCCGCAGATGCGTTGAAAATACTTCAGTACACTGTCGGTGTTCTCGACACAATCGACGAAAAGCTTGCCGACGTTAACTGCGACGGAAACATCAACTCGGTTGATGCTCTCATTGTTCTCAGAATTTGCGTAGGTTCATATGAAGGACCGACAGAGGTTGACCTCAAGCCTGAGGTCATTGACCCAATCATGAAAACCGGCAAGTTTACACTTTCTACCATTGTTGATACAGAGGACGAAAACGGAAAGCCTGTAAGCATCCCCTCCACTATCATGGTAAACGGCAACAACATGTGCACAACAATGAAATACAGCGGCATGAATGTCAGACTGCTTATTCTTAACGGAAAAGTCTATATGGTAATGCCGGATTTGAAGGTTTATATGGAAATGAGTAAAGAGGATATCGGCGACATAGACCTCGGTAATATGACATTTGACGACACGTCAACCTACGCAGGTTCTTTCTATTCGACATATAACGGAAAAACCTACACCGTCGATTTCTACAAGTCGGAGGACGGCTCAGTAACCGATTATTACTTCCTCAACGGAAAGTGGGCAATGATCGGCGAACATTCTGCAAAACCCGAGTCGGCACAGAAAATCACCGATTTTAAAGCAGGCGTTGATGAATCTTACTTCTCTCTCAAAGGATTCATCAAGATTGACCCTGATAAATTGTCCAAATAAAGGAGATAATCAAAAATGAACAGGTTTATTAAGGCAGGTATTTCAATTGCTGCTGCCGCTGCCGTTACCGCTTCTGCTTCCGCAATGGCATTCGCAGCAAATTACATGGGTGACGTTAACGACGACGGCAAAGTAAATTCTGTAGATGCACTGGCAATACTCCGATATACGGTAGGTATTGACGATACAGGAATTAACCTTAAAAAGGCAGATGTCAATTCCGACGGAAACATCAATTCGTCCGATGCGCTCAAGGTTCTCAGAATGTGTGTAAGCCTTGATGATCTCATTGAAATCAAGGATGAAAGCAAAGACGATGAGAAAACTCCCGTTGACTTTGACAAGGCAGAAGCTGTTGAATATTATAACAATGCGCTCAAAAAAGCTTATGCGAGTGAAAATGTTACAATCGAGAAGAAAACAGATGTTAAGGTCAAGATAGATAATCTCTCGGCTTTCAAGGACCTTGCAAACTCTCTCATTGAGAAGTATGCGGTTCCGACCGAAGCCACCGAAACATTTAAGGCTGAGCCTGCAAAAGCCGAAAAGTTCCTTGTTCCGACAGCGCTTGAAGCGGACGGAGCAACGGACGCAAAGGTTGAAGCCACGGAAAACGGCTACAAGGTAACAATTACACTTGTCAGCGAAACCGTTGATTACAAGACAGCCCCCAAGTATAACACTCAGGCTTCACTTCCGCTTACAGGCATTGCAGAGATTGCAGAGCAGAACAATGTAACGGTTAAATCGTCATCATTTAACTATTCGGGTACGGTTCTCACGGCGGAAATCGACAAAGACGGAAACATTCTTTCGCTCAATCATACCATGCCGCTTAAGCTCTCCGCAAAGGTAAGATACGGCATCATGAATGTTGAAGGCTCGGGCTCGGGTAAGTACACCCTCGACGCAACGTTTACTTATTGATTTGTAAAACATTGTACACAAAAAGGCGGTCGATCATTTGATCGGCCGTCTTTCTTTTTTGAAATTCATTATAAACTTGTTAAGGTACTTCAACGGGAAGTTGAAAATATCGAGTGAAACCGCAAACGTTAAAATCACGCCGATAACAAGAAGCAGAATGATTCCCTCATTTGTTCTCACGAGTGTTTTCATGTCTAAAAGCTTGTTCATAAGAACAAGAAACGAATAGTGCCAAAAATAAACATTTACCGTATTCCTGCCCATGTAGGAAACAAGAGGTATCTTTTTTTGCGGAACGACAACAAGAATTGCCGCACCCATCACCAAAGTAAGCGTATGTGTCAGCAGTCTGTAAAGACAGCCCCAAGGCAAGATATCTTTCCTGAATGGATTTCTTCCGCTGAACAGATGCTGTAAAATTCTGACATCATCAAATTTCCAAAAGCATACCGCGCACCAGCCTATCAGCAAGATCAATGCCGGAGCAAAAAGATACTTCTTGTACTTCTTGATTTTCTCAACTAAAATATTCGGGTCGATCATTGTTCCGAGCCAAAAATACGGGAAGAAAACCAGCAGTCTTGATATACAAAGGAAATCGCCGATATTTTTAAAATATCCCGTAAACAATGATATCGCAAATGAAACGATCAGGACAACCGTTTTGTTGGCTTTTTTCAGCAGCCATGCAATTGCGGTGAACCATGCCAGCACAAACATGAACCAAGGCACTCCGCCCTCATATAGAAGTCCGAATTTCGCCTTGCCGTTTATTGTCAGATATGAGATATACAGCAGTCCTTTCAGGAGAAATGCCGACGAAAGATAGAACAATATTTTTCTAAGGCAATCCTTTTCTTTATAGAACAAGCCGAAAATAAAAATAAACATCGGCATATGAACTGTGTAAAGGAAAAGATTTATTGCCATGACGTCATCTCTGCCGTATGACGCAATATACCCGACAACATGACCTACAACAACAAAAAGAATCATCAGGAACTTAACTGTGTCCCAATACCAAATTCTCTCTTTCTTTATTAAATTGTTATTTTTCATTTTATAATCCTTTATTTTCCGCGGCTTGATTTATTTAATATCCGAATAAAATTCTTCGATATATTTCTCAACATCGGCTCTCGTTCCCTTATACGGTCCGGGAATTTCCATCTTATTGGAAACCGTCGCCGTTGCATAAAGAAGTGAATCCTTCATTGAATGATGAAGTCTTTCTGTCATGTATGCCGCAAATGTCGTATCGCCTCGGCCTGTACGTCCGCTGAGATTTCTTGCACGAATCGGGCATGAGCAGAACTCCTTTCCGTCATATGCGATAACCTCTGTATTATGAGTGATTACAACTTCCTTTGCACCCCATGAATGGAGGAGCTTTGCCGCCTCGTATCTGTCGGTGAGACCTGTAAGGATTTCAGCCTCGGCAGCATCTGTCTTGAGGTACTCGATATACGGGAGGACCTCTTTCTTCTCCTTCCAATCCTCAAAGAACATTGTGTGATCCTCAAGATTAACATGGCGGAGAAGCGCCTGAACGTCAACGGCAACCTTGCCCCTCTTCGAGGCTTCGATAATCATCTCGTTTGTGAAATCACCGTAGAGCAGACCTGCAAAATGGTAAATATCCGCTTCAACATCCTCGGGGATATCGTCAATCGTGAACGGAGTACCGACGCTTATGCACATGCACTTTCTGCGCTCTTTATCGGCAGTAAAATACTGATTATCCATCGTGCAGGACGACTCGGACATAATGCAATAGATATCCTCTTTCGGAATCGTAAAATATGTAAGTCTCTCGCTGTCATCGGGATTGA
>CAVGRW010000024.1:0-21318 GCA_963631735.1 Bacteroidaceae bacterium
TTTGCGACAATCTCGGAATAAATGAAAAGGGACACCTTACTTTTGCGGGCAGAGACACGGTCGAGCTTGCAGAGAAGTACGGCACACCGGCATATATAATGGACGAAGAAAAAATCAGGGAGAAGTGCCGAATTTACAAAAAGGCTATGGCTGAGTATTTCGGCGGAGAGTCTTTCCCCCTTTTTGCCAGCAAATCATTGTGCTTCAAGCAGATATACAGGATTATGAAGGAGGAGGGCATGGGTATCGACGTCGTTTCTCCCGGTGAGCTTTACACGGCGGCGGTCGCAGGCTTTCCTCTCGAAAATGCCTATTTTCACGGCAACAACAAGACGGGCAACGATATAGCTTATGCAATGGACAATTCAATCGGATATTTTGTCTGCGACAACTGCGATGAGCTTCGTGCGATTGACCGCCATGCTAAAAAGAGGGGACTCAAGCAGAAAATTCTGCTCCGTCTCACTCCGGGCATTGACCCTCATACCCATGCGAAAATCTCAACGGGTAAGGTCGATTCCAAGTTCGGCACGGCGATTGAAACAGGTCAGGCGGACGAGCTTGTAAGGCTTGCACTTTCGCTTGATAATATTGAGCTGAGGGGCTATCACTGTCATATCGGTTCGCAGATTTTTGAGTACAAGCCGTTCAGCGACGCCGCAAAGATAATGATTGACTTTATCGCAAAGGTCAAGAACGAGCAGGGCTACGAGGCTCAGACGCTTAACATCGGCGGCGGAATGGGCGTTCGCTATGTTGAGAGCGATCCCGAGATAGATTATGCGGCGAATATTAAAAGCCTTTCGGAGATATTCAAGGCGGAGTGTGCCGCAAGGAGTGTTAATATGCCGCAGATCCTCATGGAGCCCGGCAGAAGCATTGTCGCCGACGCAGGCATGACGCTTTACACCGTAGGTGCCAAGAAAGAAATTCCCGGTTTCAAGAACTATGTTTCAATTGACGGCGGTATGCCCGATAACCCGAGATATGCGCTTTATCAGTCGGAGTACACGGTCTGTGTTGCAAACCGAATGAATGAAAAAGCGGACTATGAGTGCACGATTGCGGGACGCTGCTGTGAGAGCGGCGATCTCATTCAGGAGGGAGTTAAAATCCCCGAGGCGCAGAGAGATGATATCCTTGCAGTTCTGACGACGGGTGCGTACAACTATGCGATGTCGTCCAACTACAATGCTATCACGAAGCCGCCGGTTATAATGCTCACGAAGGACAGCGAATATGTTGCCGTTAAGCGTGAAAGCTTTGAGGACATGACAGCCTGTCAGATATAATTTTATGTCATTGCAGGGTGTGACAGAGTAAAATGGTTATGAACGGAAAAATTGTTTTATAATACATGAAAATTTTTTCAAAAACCTATTGACAACCGAAAAATTCGGTAGTATAATGCGTCTAAACCGATGAGAAAGAGTGAGTAGATCTTAACACTGTTCTTTCAGAGAGTCGCAGGCGGTGGGATTGCGGCAGAAGAAGATTTGATCGAATGGACTTTCGAGGGCGAGCGGAAACGAAGTTAGCTTCGGAGTATGTGAGACGGAGGTGACTCTCCGTGAACAACAGTCAACGTATGGTTAGTACGTCAGAGTGGATGCGAAAGCGTCAAGCAGGGTGGCACCACAGGATATGATTTTTATTCCTGTCCCGGCAAGAAATTGCAGGGACAGGATTTTTTTATTTTCACGGGAGGTTTTATTATGATTTTATTGACTAAGCTTTGGCGCAGGCGCGCCGAATAAATTTTCACCTCGAATATATTAAAAAGACTAAAGAAAACATTAAATTTTAATTTCAGAAAGGTTGATATTATCATGAAAAAGTTTATTTCTCTTGCACTTTGTGCCGTACTCATTCTCGCAACTCTTACCGCTTGCGGTACAGCTTCCAAAACAAAAAGCACATATACAATCGGACTTTGCAACTACGTTAACGACGCTTCGCTCAATCAGATAGTTGAAAACATTCAGTCACAACTCGCCGCTATCGGCAAGGAAAAGGGCGTTACATTCGACGTTAAATATCAGAACTGCAACGCAGACAACAACGTTCTCAATCAGATCGTTTCCAACTTCATCGCCGATGACGTTGACCTCATGGTCGGTGTAGCAACACCCGTTGCAATGGCAATGCAGAACGCAACAGAGGGCAAAAATCTTCCCGTTGTTTTCTCCGCAGTTACCGATCCTGTCGGTGCCGAGCTTGTAAAATCTCTTGAGGCTCCGGGCGCAAACATCACAGGTACTTCGGACTATCTCAACACAAACGCTATCATGGACATCATGTTTGAAACAAAGCCGAGCATCAAAAAGGTCGGTCTCCTCTACGATGTAGGACAGGATTCATCAACAGCCGCTATCAAGGACGCAAAGGCATATCTTGAGAAGAAGGGCATTGCTTACGTTGAAAAGACAGGCAAGACAGCCGATGAAATCACACTTGCCGCTCAGGCTCTTGTTTCCGATAAGGTTGACGCAGTTTTCACCCCGACAGACAACTCAATCATGACAGCAGAGCTTTCAATCTATGAAATCTTCGCAAAGGCAGGCATCCCTCATTTCACAGGCGCTGATTCGTTCGCACTTAACGGCGCATTCCTCGGCTTCGGCGTTGACTACATCAACCTCGGCAAGGAAACAGCAAACATGATTGCAGAAATCCTTCTTGAGGGCAAGAATCCTTCGGAGGTTGCAGTTCGTACATTTGATAACGGTACCGCAACGATCAACACCGACATTTGCTCACAGCTCGGCATGAACTATGACGAGGTTGCAAAGGCAATTGCTCCTCACTGCACAAAGGTTGAGCAGATTAAGACCGCCGAAAGCTTCGACGGACAGAAATAATTATTTGAAAGGAACTTAACTTATGTCGCTGGGTTCTGTTTTAGCACTTATTCAAACCGCATCCGAGCTTGGACTCATAAGCGCACTTACCGTAATTGCACTTTATCTGAGCTATTCGATGCTTAATGTATGCGACTTATCGACCGACGGCTGCTTCACTCTTGGGGCAACCGTCGGTGCGGTCGTTACACTCTCGGGTCACCCGTTTCTTGCACTTCCTGCGGCTATGGCGGCAGGTATTGCTTCGGGCTTCATCACCGCATTTCTTCAGACGAAAATGGGCGTCAACAGCCTGCTGGCAGGTATCATTGTCAACACGGCGCTGTACTCGATAAACATTGCCGTCATGGGCAATTCGTCGATTCTTAATCTCAATAAGACGGACACCGTTTTCACAAAAGCGCTCGATCTGCTCAGAAACACTCCGTTTATGGAGCAGTATAAGCTGATTGTCGCATTGCTTGTGGTTATCATCGTCAGCGTTCTTCTTGCACTTTTCCTCAGAACGAAGCTCGGACTTGCAATTCGTGCAACGGGCAACAACCCCGACATGGTTCGTTCCTCGTCGATCAATCCCGTTTTTACAACGATCGTCGGACTCTGCGTTGCAAACTCGTTTACGGCTCTTTCGGGCTGCTTGCTTGCTCAGTCTCAGAAGTCGGTCAACATTGATATCGGTACGGGTATGGTTACGATTGCGCTTGCATCGCTGCTCATCGGTAACGTTTTCCTCGGCAGAAAGAAAATTTCGCTTCAAATCGTCGGAATGGTTCTCGGTGCATTTGTTTTCAGACTTGTTTATACCATTGCTCTCCGCTTCGATATGCCCGCATTTATGCTCAAATTTGTTTCGTCGGTCATCGTTGTGCTTGCGATTTCGATTCCTTACCTCAAGACGAGATTCCCGTTCTTAAAGCGCAGACTTGATCAGCGCTTCGGAAGGAGGACTGCGTAATGCTTAATATTTCAAACATTTCCATTACCTTCAATCCGGGAACGACGGACGCAAAAAAAGCCCTCAACGACCTTTCAATCAAGGTCAATGACGGCGATTTCATCACCGTTATCGGTGCGAACGGCGCAGGCAAATCAACGCTTTTCAATGCGATTGCAGGAACGTTTATTGTTGACAGCGGCAGGATTGAATTGAACGGTAAGGATATAACGCTCATGCCCGAGCACAAGCGTGCAAGAAAAATCGGCAGACTTTTTCAGGATCCTATGAAGGGCAGTGCACCCGGAATGACGGTTGAAGAAAACCTTGCCCTAGCCGCAGGCAGAGGCGGTTGGCTCAGTCACGTTTCAAAGGCGGACAAAAAGGCATTCCGCGAGCGTGTCGCACTGCTTGATATGGGACTTGAAAACAGAATGAGCCAGCCCGTCGGACTTCTTTCCGGCGGTCAGCGACAGGCTCTTACGCTTATGATGGCGACATTCAATCCGCCCGAGCTGCTTCTCCTTGATGAGCACACGGCGGCTCTTGATCCGGGAACAGCAGAAAAGGTTCTTGCACTTACTGAGAAAATCGTTGCCGAAAATAAGCTTACCTGCATGATGATTACTCACAATATGCAGTCGGCTCTCGAGCTTGGCAACAGAACAATAATGATGAACAACGGTCAAATCATCATGGACACTTCGGGCGAGGAAAGAAAGGCACTTACGGTACCCGATCTGCTTCAGAAATTTAAGGATGCGGCAGGACGTGACCTTGATAATGACAGAATGTTATTGATATAAAGAGGATTTTGCTATGAAAAATATTGTTGTAAGAAAATATTGTGCGGATGATATCTCCGCCATGAAAAATATCTGGAACGAGGTTGTTGACGAGGGCGTTGCGTTCCCTCAGGAGGATGATCTAACCGACGAGAGCGCAGCAGAGTTTTTCAGTCAGCAGACCTATTGCGGCGTGGCTGTCGATGAGGACGGCAAGGTTTACGGAATGTACATTCTTCACCCAAACAATGTCGGCAGATGCGGTCATATCGCAAACGCGAGCTATGCCGTTTCCTCCGAGAGCCGCGGCTTGCACATCGGTGAAAAGCTGGTTCGTGACTGTGTAGCTCAGGCGAATGTACACGGCTTCAGAATTTTGCAATTCAATGCGGTCGTTGCGACGAACATTCACGCAAGGCATCTTTACGAGCGTATCGGGTTCAAACAGCTCGGAACAATTCCCGGCGGCTTTAGAATGAATGACGGACATTATGAGGATATCTGCCCGTATTATATCGAGACAAAATAAAAAATCAGGCTGTAAATCATCAAAGCAATTTGCTTTCGGATTTACAGCCTTTTTATTATTTGTTTTGCTTAAATTCTCTGCCGACTTTATTCAGCTTTTTCATTGATTCAATGTAAGCTTCCCGTGTGACGCCTTTCGGCATGTGTGCCCATTCTGTTGTCTGAACAAATTTATCAGCCATTTTCTCAAATTCACTTTCATCAATTTCAATATCGTCGAAGCAAACAGGGAGACCGATTAAACTGTTGAATTTCATGATGCGCTCAACCTCATCGGATCTTCCTTCATACTGTAAAAGACAAAGGACGCCAAGTGAAACAATTTCGCCGTGCAGGTGACTGTGACCGTGCTCCGTGACGGTTGCGCCGTAATAAATGCAATGAGCAAGGGTCGAATTATAATAATAGCTGTCAACGGTGGTCATCATATTTGAGACGATGCCGGTTGAAACAATGATATCAAGAATTACCTGATCAAGTGCAAATGAAGGCTTCTTCTCTCTGATTGATTCGAGTGCCCGGGCTCCGTACTCAATCAACGGATCTGTACAAATACGGCTGACCTGTCTGCCCATCAGCGGTGTGTGGGAAAGTGTATCGTCTTTTGACGAGAAAACAGCTTCATATTCCTTGCTGAGTGCGTCGCCGATGCCTGCCCACAAAAGCTTTTCGGGAGAATCGGCAATGACTGCGGAATTGATAAAGCAATGGTTGGCAAGCTTAGGATAATAATAATCTCTGAATGAACCGTCAGGATTGTATATAACGGAAATTGCCGTAACAGAGGCGCAGTTTGAGCCGACTGTCGGGAAAGTAAACAACGGCTTATCGAGCTTGTCGGCAACATATTTAACCGTGTCGCAGGCACGTCCGCCGCCTACGGCGAAAAGCATATCGGCTTTTCTTACCGTCGGATTTGCAATAAGTGCATCGCCGTTTTCGTATGTTGAATTGCCGCCGTATTCAATAAAATCAAGAAGCTTGACGTCTGAACCTTCAACTCCTTCAATCAGGGCTTTTTTAGCCTTTGACATTGCCGTTTTGCCGCCGATGACTGCGGCTGTCTTGCCAAAGAAACGTGTAACATACGGAATTTCCTTGTAGCAATTCGGACCGATCGAATAACTCGGTAAATAAAGACTGTAATTTGAATTGTATTCGGACATAATATCAAGCCGCCTTTCTGAGTTTATTATAAAAAAGCCCTCTCGTCTCCTGTTTAAACATAAGAGACGAAAGGGTAAGCTTCCGTGGTACCACTCTTTTTCATTCCTGTCGGAATGCACTCATGGAATACTTCATATTCCCGCAAAATAACGGTTGCTTCCGTCTGCACCTACTTTTATTTTCGGCACAGCCGCTCGATGGCGAGTTCGGCGTTTGACTTTCCTGATGCCTTTCAGCCTGCGGCATCTCTCTGTGAGGAGTCTTGCGCTTAGTATTCCATGTCATTGCGTTTATGCTTCGCATTGTAACACCGATAATTATAATTGTCAAGTAGAAAAAAGATGTTGAAAATTCAATGGCGATTGTGCATTTTTTGACCGTATAAACATTGGTTTGCAAAGTTTATTTTATTTGAAAACGGAAGCAATATATGTTACAATGAATTCGGTGATTTTATGGATAATATCAAGGCTGTTTTTATTGACATTGACAACACTCTTTTGGATTTCAACAAATGCGCCCTTTGGTCGATGCAAAAGGCATTTGAGGACTACAACATCAATTTTGAAAAATCAATGTTTGACACTTTTAACATGATAAACAACCGCCTTTGGCTCAGAATCGAAAAGGGCGAATTGACAAAAGAGGAGCTTTATGCCTGCCGTTGGAATATGATTTTCGCTTTGCTCGGTATTGACATTGACGGCGTTGAATTTGAAAATGTGTTTTATTCTTATCTGACCGAGAGTGCCGAGCCTGTAGACGGTGCGCTTGATTTGCTCAAATATCTTCACGGTAAATATCTCGTTTGTGCGGCAAGCAATGCTTCGTATGCTCAGCAGATAAAGCGACTCAACAACGCAGGAATGACCGAATATCTCGACAGAATTTTTATCTCGGAGCAGATAGGCTTTTCAAAGCCGAAAAAGAAATTTTTTGAACGGTGCTTTGAAAAAATAAGTCCGATAGTTCCGTCGAAAACGGTGATGATAGGCGATTCACTGACCGCCGATATTGAGGGCGGCGCAAGCTTCGGTATGAAAACCTGCTGGTATGACCACAATATGACGAATGAAAACTCCGATTTGCCTGATTTTACCGTGCGTTCACTTTCGGAAATTAAAAATTATCTTTAATCAGTGATTACATTACAAAAATGCGTCCGATTTTTCTTGACCTCGGGCGCATTTAATTATATAATATATTTAATTATATATAGCTAATTATTTATAGTAAAGGGTGCTTCTTATGATACTTATCGCTCCGTCGATTCTCTCCTGCGATTTTTCAAAAATGGGTGAGGAGACCGCTCGCATGGATGCCTGCGGTGCAGATTGGATCCACATTGACGTTATGGACGGTCATTTTGTGCCGAACCTTACCTTCGGTGCGCCCGTTGTTAAGTGCATAAGAAAGTGCAGTGACAAGGTTTTCGACTGCCACCTGATGATAAGCGAACCGCTCAAATATGTTGACGATTTTGTTAAGGCTGGTGCGGATATAATCGACTTCCACGTTGAATCGGAGTCACCAATCGGCGAAACTATAGATAAAATCATTTCGGGCGGCTGCAAGGCAGGTCTTGCCGTTAAGCCGAACACACCCGTTGAGACCGTTTTTCCCTACCTTGACAAGCTGAGCATGGTTCTCATCATGACTGTTGAGCCGGGCTTCGGCGGTCAGAAGTTCATGGGGGACATGATGGGCAAAATTGTCGCCCTGCGCAAGGAATGTGCAGAGCGTGGAATTGATATTGATATCCAGGTTGACGGCGGAATTTCCGAAGCGACCGCACCGACCGCTGTTGAGGCAGGCGCAAACGTTTTAGTTGCAGGCAGTGCGATTTTCGGTTCGTCCGACCCTGCGAAAACGATTGAAGCCTTGAGAGGTTAAAGCTCCCGCCAATGCTCATGAGTGTGGGCAACGGCAAGACTGCTTTTGCCGATGAATTTTGCATATTCATTTAACATTCGTTGGAGCTCGGTTGCCGTTTCTGTCGGAAGCTCAAGTCTGTATTTGCTTTCTTTTGTAAATATCCGCCGTGAATTGTCGGGCAGAAATCGCATAAAATCAAGAAGGTTATCGAGATTATCAAATTCATATATTCGTGTCGGATTCGCCTTTGAAATAACGGTTTCACTCTTTTTGTTCGGACCGCTTGCAACGGTGAACATCAAAAGACAGCCGCCGTCGGTGTCGGGTGCCGCTTCAATCATAAGGTTGCCCGAGGGGTCAACGTCACGACCCGTATCACGGCGAACTGTGTCGAGAATTGTCCAAATCACGCGCCTTGT
Organism: Bacteroidaceae bacterium; assembly: GCA_963631735.1. Classification (GTDB taxonomy): domain Bacteria; phylum Bacillota; class Clostridia; order Oscillospirales; family Acutalibacteraceae; genus CAG-488. The sequence continues at coordinate 8,570 of CAVGRW010000024.1, forward strand.
TTCAATGTTGGAATAGTCCATTTCGTCATATGTAATATCAAGGTCTTTCATCTCGTCATAGGTTAATCCGACTATAAATTTATTGTTGCTTATCGGTTGAATATCCATTTTCGCATCTCCTCATAAACTCGTTAATTAAAGTATATGACCGTTAAAATCGGTATTCAACCATCAAAATATGGTAAATCCAATTTAAGAGCCGACATTATATTATATGCCGCTCTCGGGAGTAAAAGCATGGAAAAATACCAAAAATATAATAAACGTCGCCGCAGTATTACGGAGTTCCGCTCCTCTTACAGCGACAATAAAAAATATTTTATCAGCACGGACAGAAAAAGCTCTTGGATGCCCGTGGTGAAGTATATTGTTATTGCCGTTTTCTTCGTTATATTTGTTGTTGCGGGATTTCTTATAACGGACGCTTTGCTCGAAATTTCCGAAGCGCCGTATGTTGAGGAAAAGACAACCGTTTCAGAGGATAAAACGGAAATTGACAAGAAATATTTTGAAAATATTGTCACAAAAACGCCCGATGAGATTACAACGGGCAGCAAGGAAACCACGAATTGATGTACATTCCGTATAACTCAAGATTAGAATATCACAAAAGCATTTTCGGGGCAGTGAAAACCGATCAAACGGTTACGTTTCGCATAATTCTGCCCCGTGATTTTTGCTGTCATGCCGCAAAGCTGGTCATAAAAAAGGCTGAGACTGCGGAATACAGTTATATTGACATGCAATGGGACTGCATGGAGGGCGTCGGCGAGGAATGGTGGAAGGTTGATTTTACCGCCGAGGACGCCGCACTTTACAAATATCATTTTGAATATGACACATCGTGGGGCACAAGCCGAATTTATCACGCCGGCAACGGACTCGCCGCAATCAAGGGCGAGGGTGAGGATTGGCAGCTCACGGTTTACGATAAGAATTTCCACACTCCCGAATGGCTCAAGGGTGGAATAATTTATCAGATTTTTCCCGACCGTTTTGCTTTCTCGGGAACGAAAAAGCAGAATGTCCCGTCGGACAGAGTTCTGAGAACCGACAGAGACGGCGACCCGTATTGGATCCCGACCGCCGAGGGCAAGGTGCTCAACAACGACTATTTCGGCGGCGACCTCAAGGGAATAGAGCAGAAGCTCGGCTATCTCAAGTCGCTCGGTGTGACATGTATCTATCTCAACCCGATTTTTGAAGCGCAGAGCAATCACCGTTACGATACGGCGGACTATGAAAAAATCGACCCCATGCTCGGCACGGAGAAGGATTTTAAATCGCTTTGCAAATCGGCGGAAAAGCTTGGCATAAGAATTATGCTCGACGGTGTTTTCAGCCATACGGGTGACGACAGTAAATATTTTAACCGCTACTCACGCTATGACAGTGTGGGCGCCTATCAATCCGAAAGCTCGCCGTATTACAGCTGGTACAAGTTCAACAAATGGCCCGACGATTACGAGAGCTGGTGGGGAATTAAAATCCTGCCCGAGGTCAACGAGGATAATCCCGATTTTATCGAATATATAACAGGCAAAAACGGCATCGCACGCAAGTGGCTCAGGCTCGGCGCATCGGGCTGGCGGCTTGACGTTGCCGATGAGCTTCCCGATGAATTCCTTGACGAGTTCCGCAAGGCGGTCAAGGCTGAAAAAGCCGACGGACTTGTTCTCGGTGAGGTTTGGGAGGATGCTTCAAACAAATCGAGCTACGGCAAGCTCCGCCGCTATCTTCTCGGCGAACAGCTTGACAGCGTGATGAACTATCCGTTTGCGGGGGCGGTCATTGATTTTATCCGTGACGCAAATGCCGAGCTTTTCGCTTCAAGAATTATGAGCATAGTTGAAAACTATCCCAAGGAAGTGCTCGACGTGTTGATGAACCATCTTTCGACCCACGACACAATGAGGGCGATAACTGCGCTCGCAGGCGAAAGCTGTGCCTACCGTGACAGAAAGTGGCAGAGCACACATTTCCTTGACGAAAAGGAATATCACTACGGCATGAAGCTTCTCATGGCGGCTTCGGCGATGCAGTTCGCTTTGCCCGGAGTCCCGACGGTTTATTACGGTGACGAGGCAGGCATGCAGGGCTATAAGGATCCGTTCAACCGCCGCTGCTACCCTTGGGGCAAGGAAAATGATGAGCTCATCGAATGGTATAAAAAGCTTGGTGAGGTCAGAAATAAAAATTCCGTTTTTAAGGACGGAAAGATTGAAATTCTTTCCGCAGTTGCAGGCTGTGTCGCTTTTTCGAGAAAAAATGACGATGAAGCGATACTTGTTATTTCCAACAGCAATCCGCACCCGATAACCTATTATGTCAAGTCGGAATGGTGCGACGCTTATGACCTGCTCGGCAACGGCAGAGTTGCCGCAAACATGGTGGATATTGAAGAAAAATCAACAGTAATTTTGAAAAGAAAGTGATATAAATGGCATTCGGAGGCCACAAATTCAAAACAAGCAAGCAGGATAAAAAGGGCGACCTTTTGAGATTTTTTTTGGCTTTTCTCGCTTTCGCCGTTGTGTTCGGCTCCGTTTCGGCGGTAGTTATACTCAAGCACAACGAAATTTCGCTGAAAAGCATTTTTACAAAAGAAACGACAACAAAATCCGAGGAAACAACGACCGACGGTCAGCCCGTTTCGCCGACGGAGCTCAGCGGAAAGACAAATTTCCTTATTTATTGCTCGGCAAGCGATTTTTCGGAAATGTATTTTATTCACATAATCGAAGCGGATATGGACAACTGTATTCTCAAGGATCGTCCGCTGAACCCCGACGGTAAAACCGCCGACGGCAAAAGCTATGTTCAAACCCTCAAGGAGGGCGGCGCAGGAAAGCTCGTTTCGGCTGTTGAACAGAAGGAGGATGTAAAAATCAATAAATATGTCGGCTCGGATGCCGAGACCTTTGCCCTTGCGATCAACTATATGGACGGCTTGGAATATACGGTTGACAAGAGAATTGAATACAGAAACAGCAATTATACGTTGATTCTCACAAAGGGAAGTCAGACGATCAAGGGCGAAACGCTCATTAAGTATTTCAGGTATTGCAAGACGCTCGGTACGGACGGAATGAGAACGCAGGGCAAGCTTATCTGTGCAATGCTTGACAGCTATATCAACGAGGAAAACGTTGCGAACGGCTCAAGAATATATCAAAAGCTTCTCGCAAATCTTGATTCAAACAGCGATATCTCATTCTTTGAGGCGGCGGAAGCAATGACGACCGTTAAGGCTTTCTGTGACTCGCCCGACAGACAGCAATCGACGATTATTATAAACGATTCAAGTATATCGGGCTGAATATGCCAAAAAGTCATATAGACTATTGACAATTGCCGATTTTTTGCGTATAATAATTACAGACAAGGTGAGAGTCCTTGCGGTGCGTAAGAATAGCCGTGCCGTCCTTTCCGTTAGAGGATATAAAAAATACAGCGGAGTTGACCCGCTCAGGGTAGGAAAACTGAGCTGCTATTCGGAACAAATTCTGTGGGCTGTAGTTTTGTACTATAGCCCATTTTTTTAGGAAGTTTATAAATGGATTTAGCTGAACTCTTTGAAAAATACGAAGCCGATTTGTGCGACAGAGTTTTTGAATATGAATTGAAAGATAATAAGATTATTTCGTTGATTTTCTTTCGTGAACAGTTTTGCCATCTTTTAGGATTGCAGCATGTTTATAATAATGACCGACATTATTTGGGAGCGAACGGACTTGATAAAATTTTAAACGGAAAGCTGACGGTTAAGAAGTTAAAGTCTCATGATTTGAAACAATATAATTTTATTAAGGAACGTATTGAAAATTTCCATTTAATTGAACAGGTTGTTAACGATGGAGAGCTGATTAAATTTTATCGTGACAGGGCTAAACCTCAAACCAATATTCAGGCGGATTTTATATTTTATAAGGAAAATTCAGTTAATATATTACATCTTTTTCTGCGGCAGGAGAGGTACGACAAGGAAATTTATGCACCCGTGTCGTTTGTTGTTAAGTCGATGAATGAGTCAAATGCAAGACAGTTTATAGATAATCAGGAATACAAAAAAATAATTGAACGCAAAGTAAAGAAAAAGCCCTCACATTTAGATTGAGGGCTTTTTGACTATTTACAAAATGTGACTTTTTTGCTATGATATATAATAGCTTTAATGCAAAGGAGACCGTATCATGTCAACAAAACCGTCAAGAGGCTCTAAGCCTCAACCCGACCATATTTTTATCAGCATTGCAGACGATGCGAAAACCACGATGAACGTCACCTGGAGAACGTGCATTGACGTTAAAAACGGCTATGTCCTTTATCATGAGGACGGCTCGGACGAGGTTAAGCGCACCGAAGCCGACACCGATGTTTTCAAGAGTGATATCGACATCAGCAACATGTTTTGGGCAAAGCTCACGGGACTCAAGCCCGATACAAAGTATTTCTACACCTGCGGCGACGATGAGCACAGAAGCGCTGAATTCAGCTTCACAACGGAGCCTGAAAATCTCACAAAGTTTAAGTTTATCTGCGTTTCCGACCAGCAGAAGGGTGACCTGATAGATCCCGATTATTCGTATTTTACGGGAATTCTCAAAAAAGTTCTTGCCGAAAATCCAGACGCAAGATTTATTCTTACAGGCGGTGACAATACAAACTGCGGTCAGCATGAAATTCAGTGGAACGGCACGTTTGAGGGCATGGAGGGTGTTGTTGAGAGTATTCCGCTTCAGATGGCTCTCGGCAACCATGATAACCGCGGCTTCAGAGACCCGGAGCACGAGCAGGGCAGATACTATGCCGAGCCTGCGGAGTTTTTCGATAATCAGTTCAAGGGCTCATATGCCTATGACGGCCCGAAGGATTGGAAAACAGAAAATTATACATTCAACTACGGCAACGTTCATTTCCAGATGATCGGCATCAACGGACCCGAGGACGTTAACGAGTGGATGATCAACGATATGAAGAAGAACCGCAGGCAGTGGAATATCGGTACATATCATTTCCCGATTTGTTATTCCGGTTCAAACTGCGCAAACTACGACGCATATCCCGTTATGACCGAGGGCTTTGAGATGCTTGACCTCGTATTCTCGGGTCATGAGCATAACTTCTCACGAAGCTTCCCAAGAAGAAATGAGGAGCTTTTTGAGCGTCCGTCACAGGGTACGGTTCACTATATGCTCGGCAATTCCAATCAGAACCCTCCGGGAACAAGAGCAATTTCAAAGGTTTGGCATTCTGCTTTTTATTGCGAGGAGGAGCCTGTTTCCGTTGTTGCAATTGTTGAGGTTGACGGCGACAAAATGACACTCACTTCAAAGATTGTCGAGGATGGCAGAATTGTTGACAAGTGCACGATTGATAAGGGAAAGGACGAGATCACGCCATATGCAATTGCGCCGAAATTCGATCAGACGAGAATGACCTTCAAGGGTGCACTCATGGGTCTTTGCCAGTATCCCGTTCCGTGTGAAAACGTTGACGGTATGTGGTATGCCTGCTTCGGCACCCTTATCGGATATATCGGCGGCTATGTTCTCAAGGAGAAGGGCAAAATCACACTCGATGTTTACGGCAAGAGGGTAGAGTTCTTTGAAAACAGCGACAAGGCAATCGTCAACGGTGAGGAAAAGACGATTTGTGCCAAGGTGCTTAGGCTCCATGACCAGCTTTATATGCCTGCTCCCGCGTGCGAACTCTTTGACATGAGATGGGCCTATGCCGAAAGAAATAATTTCATTTCATTCGAACACGAAAATGAGGACAGACCGATTACCGTGCAGCCGTAATTGACAAAAGAAAATAATTGTTGTATAATGTATTAACCGCTTGAAATCGGAGTTGATGGCAATGGCAAAGAAAAAGGCAGAGCAAACGACGGGGATTGACCTTAATGACGCTCAGAAGCGCATGGATCAGTATGTTAAAGCATGCGATAAAGCAAAAAAAGGCAAGGCAACCGCACTTTCAATGATCGGTATTACAGTGCTTTGTCTGCTGATACTTCTTATTGTCAGCCTCAAAATGAACGGAATAGGCTTTGTCAATACCGTCAATGTCAACACGGGTGAGACAACAATCGTCCGTGCCGATGAGGTTCAGGGAACTAAGCTTGCGGATATTATAACTCAATAAAAATCAAGAAAAACAAAACGCTTTCTCCTTTAAATCGGAGAGAGCGTTTTTTAAATCACAGAAATATTTTTTCGATAGGTATTTGAAGGATTTCGCAAATTTTTTGAAGATTGCCTGCGTGGGGCAGGGTAGTGCCGTTTTCATAGTGAGCCACGGCGGAACGTTCAACGCCGATATATTGGGCAACCTCCTCCTGAGTGAGTTTAAGCTCCTTTCGGGCGGCTCGGAAGTTTTCGGCAAAGCTCATTTCAAACAACTCCTTATAAAATAAAAATGCACGGCATAAAGCCGTGCAGAAAAACGCATAGCTCTAAGCCGCCAAGCAAGTTTTCCCATATAAACAATATCCGAAAAACGATGAGCATGCATTTTTACCTATGCAAAAGTTTTTCGAATTACACTTATATGGGAAACTATTCACTTGCTTGGCACTGCCATTATATCATATTGGAAGAAGTTTTTCAACCGCATATTAAATAAAAATGAGCAATAAATTCACATTTATTGCTCACCTTTGTTTATATTACGAGATTTTCGACCTCTTTGAAGCTTTCGACAACATAATCCGCCTTGTATTCATCGAATTCCTCACGGCTGCCGTAGCCGAAAAGCACGGCGGCGCAGGCTATTCCTGCCTTGTGCGCTCCGACGATATCGTATTTCCTGTCACCGACCATAAGAACCCTGCTTTTATCCGTAACGCCCGTTCTCCTGATTGCTTCCTCGACGATTGTTGCCTTGTCGGAGTCCGTATAATTCTTATCGGCGCCCACAATGCAGTCAAAATATTTGTCAATGCCGCTGACCTTGATTATGTTTGTCAATGCCTCCTGCGGCTTTGAGCTTGCAACGGCTGTCTTTATTCCGTTTTCGTTGAGCTTTCGGAGAAACTCGGTTATGCCGTCGTAAAGCTTGTATTTATAGAGTCCGACCTCGGCGTATTTTTCACGATAGCTTTGCATAAGCGACTGAACTTCGCCGTCGCTGAGCTGAGGGTAGAGCGTGTGATAGCTGACAATCATCGGCGGGCCGATAAACTTGCGTATTTCCTCGTCGCTCGGCTGTTCGAGACCGTGAACCTCGATAGCGTGACGGACGCAGAGGAAAACACCCTCGCCCGTATCGGCGACCGTGCCGTCAAAATCAAAAAGAACTGCGTCAAAATTCGACATAATAAGACCTCCGTAATACCGATGTCGGAAAATTAAATTTGCTGAAACTGTCATGGCTCCATTGTGTGAGAGAAAAGGTCGGTAGAAACCGACCAAGGGGAAGGTAGACAAAATATCAGCAGGAACTTATCTCGGCTCCCCTGTAGGGGAGCTGTCAGCGAAGCTGACTGATGGAGTAAGTTTTTATCATACTTTAATCTTTATCCCCTCCGTCATCAAGGACGACACCTCCCCTTGATTTCAACCAAGGGGAGGCTGAAACAGACGTTATTTTTATTAGACTTACTTGGTGCAGTGCCTGCATCAACTTAAGCTTCATACCCGATAATTCTATCATAAATAATAATGATTTACAATACGCTTTTTTTATGATATAATATTTGCAGTTTTTATTTGGAGTGATATTAAATGGAAAATACAGAAAGAAAAGACCGTGTGCTGAGCATGATTCAGCCGACGTCCGTTCCGACTCTCGGCAACTACCTCGGCGCACTAAAAAATTGGAAGCAGATGAGCGCCGACAACGATTGCATTTTTGCCGTTGCCGATCTTCATGCGATTACCGTTCGCCAGGAGCCTGCGAAGCTCAGAAAGCAGTCACTTGAAATGTATGCTTTGATGATAGCTCTCGGTCTTGACCCTGAGAAAAATATAATTTTTGTTCAGTCACATGTTCCGCAGCACAGCCAGCTCGGCTGGATTCTTAACTGCTATACGCAGTTCGGCGAAGCGGCAAGAATGACTCAATTCAAGGATAAGTCGGCAAAGCATGCCGATAACGTCAATGTCGGACTTTTCGCTTACCCGACGCTCATGGCAGCAGATATTCTGCTTTATCAGGCGGATTATGTTCCCGTCGGTGCGGATCAGAAGCAGCATCTTGAAATCACCCGTGACATCGCAGAGCGTTTCAACGGCGCATATTCGCCGACATTCACAATTCCAAAGCCGTATATCGGCAAGACCGGCGCAAAGGTCATGTCGCTTCAGGATCCGACCAAGAAAATGTCAAAGTCGGACACCAATCCCAAGGCATCGGTTTTTGTTCTTGACAAGCCCGACGATATCATGAAGAAATTCAAGTCGGCAGTTACAGACTCCGAGGCGAGAGTGCACTATGCCGAGGGCAAGGACGGAATTAACAACCTTATGGGTATTTATTCCTGCTGCACGGGCAAGGGCTTTGAAGAAATCGAAGCGGAATTTGACGGCAAGGGCTACGGTGACTTCAAGACAGCCGTTGCCGAAAGCGTTATCGCCGACGTAAAGCCAGTTCAGGACAAGTTCAATGAGATAATGAAGGACAAGGCATATATCGAAAAGTGCGCTAAGGAAGGCGCAGAGAAAGCCTCATACATTGCCAACAAGACGCTGACAAAGGTTATGAAGAAGGTTGGCTTCTGGCAGGTAAAATAAACCTAATATAATAATTAAGACCTCTTTCCGATTGAGAAAGAGGTCTTTTTGTGTCATCTTTTGAAATCCATCAGAGAATATAGATTGTAACTCCTCGTCTGCCGAATGCGCTTGCCTGACCCTCGGAGTCAAAATAAAGGTCGCAGACTGTTGAACTGCTGCCCGACCAATAGATAAATCCGCCTGTGTCCTCAGCCGAAGCGTAGCCATAAACATATGAGCCGTCATTTGAAACAATCCACATCTTTGTGCCGTAAGGAATCTGATTCGGGTTAACTGCGATATAACCGGGTCTTACATATTTGCCGGTTGCGGTAACTCCGCCGCCCGAGTATGCGGAAGCGGTACCAGTGATAACTCTCTTGTACGATGTAGGAACGCCGTTCTTGCCGATCTGAAGGCTTGACGGTGCGCTGAGCGTCGAAACTGTGTTAATTCCGTTTGCGCTTGTTGTCGGACGTCTCTTTGTGCCGACCTCAAGAATACGCTCTGTTGCAGCCTTTGTAACAACGGAATTTATTTTTACCGACTCCTTGAGCTTGCCGTCAACGTATTTATCCTTATAGGTTACGTTCTGACGACCGTTAACACCCTTCTGAATCGTCTTTGTCTGGTCTGTATAGAGATTTGCGTTGTTCTTCTTCTGAGTTGTGAACGGAAGAACCTCGTCAACAGTTCTTTCCTTGTAGGCTACTCGTGTGACCTTGATTGTCATGCCCTTTGTGAGAACCGTATCGAGCGAAGCGGAGATAATATCGTCATCGTCGATTGTGACAACAGCCTTGTTGAGAGCATCGGCAACTGTACCCGAAGCCATGTTGAGCTTGTAGGTTTCGCCGTCGGCAATAACGGTAACGGGGAATGCACGGGAGATAACAACCTCCATGCCCTCGTAAACAACATCCTCTTTATTGCAGCTGAGCTCGTCCCCGTCGTTGAGGCCGATGCCGTTCTCGCCGAGAGATCTTTCAACCGAACCTACAGCGGGATACTTAACGCCCTCGTCCGAACCGTCATAAACGGTGATCGTGCAAGCTCTGTAAACGGTGATGGTTGACTTTGAACCGCTCGAGAAATCGGAAAGGTCAACAACGTCACCCTTATTTATCTGAATGTTTGCCTGGCTGAGAACATCCTCTGCGCTTTCACGCATTGTAGTTATATTGATCTCGGTATCGTCGGCAATGATTTTTACCGAATATGAATTGGCGGCGGCAGCATAAATTGTTGCTGCGGCAAAGCACACGATAAGGGTTATCATAATAGCCTTTACCTTGGCTTTGGAGATCGCACTGCCGATCTTCTTCAATGTAATTTTTATCGTTTCCATTTTAGGAAGCTCCTTTTATACGGCAAAAGCCGTTTTATTCGGGCGCAAACCCGTAGTATTCAAGTTAGTTTTTGAACCAACGTTGCCTATTATAGTAATCTATGCCCAATTTGTCAAATGAAAAAGCAAATTGATTTTGTCTATATTCCACAAATTGTTCACCATATTATCGAAACAATTAAAGCAAATACGGTCGAAAAATACCGATAAATGGCATTTGAACAATGTCTTAGGTCCGATTTTTTGTGCAAAACCTAAAAAGTTACAAAAGGTTACAGAAATGACTCCGATTTGTTACTTTAAGGACGCTTAGGGGGCTGAAATAGCCTATCTATTTATAATATATATAGTGTTTTTACCCCTAAAACATGCTCGAAACAAGAAAAATAGCTGTAATATCTTGTAACTTATTGACAAGACTGTAATTTGTTGTTATAATTAGCTTGTTGTTTAAAAGTTAACGTTAAAAAGATCTCGGAGGAAGGAACATGAAAAGAGTTATATCCGTACTTATAGCCCTCACAATGATTATGTCTGCATCTGCGTTCGCAAGCATCAATGCAAGCGCCGTTGATTATGATCCGCAGTCGGCTCTTGACTATGCCGAGGACAATTGGGATAACGGAATTGAGCTCTGTGCAGGTTTTGTTTCCAACTGCTTGCAGGCGGGCGGAATCAATGTCATGGAGCGCTCTGTCGGAAATCTTTTCAACGCCCTCAAGGGAACATACGGAACAGCTTATGTTCTCAAGACCGACGGACCTTATATTTATTTTGACGATAATGCCGGCAAGCTTTCACCCGGCGATCCCGTATTTTATTATTGCAATAGTTGCAAATCGTTCCAGCATGCAATCCTTTGCGGTGACGGTGCCGACGGACTTATGACCGACTATGCACATAACAATCCGCATCACAACACAACAACATATATTTCATGGGGCTGCCCCGAGTGCGGAGATATAAACTGGATAATGTATGCAATAAATCTCAGCGGCTCAAGCAACCATGTTCATTCCTACACCAAAACGGTTACGAAAAAGGCAACATGCAGCTCGACGGGAATTGATACATATACCTGCTCCTGCGGTCACAGCTATAATGTAACAACGCCGAAAACCGAACATACGGCAGTTTGGGTCTATTCAACAAGACCGTCGGTTTACAACACAGGTCTTAAGCATATGGAATGCTCCGTTTGTCACAAGACGATATCAACATCTTCACTTGTAGCCAAGTCAACGGCAGACGTAAACGGTGACGGAAAGGTAAATTCCGCAGACGCTCTGCTTGTTCTCAGATATTCAATAGGCTACAATGAATTGATAAATTCGCAGACAGCTTTTTTGAATGCCGACACAAACGGTGACGGAAAAGTTAATTCTGCCGATGCGCTTATCATTCTGAGAATTTCAATAGGAACATTGAGCATTTAAAATTATCCGGCAAAACAGTCTCCCTTGTAACAGGGGAGACTTTTATCTTAATATGAAAAGGATGGGGAAGCTTTGGCTGAATGCTGTAAAAAAGGACGTATAGCATGGATAGACATTGCAAAAGCAATTGCGATATTTTTTATTGTACTCGGTCATCAGTTGCCGGCGGGCTCGCTTTGCGGTTATCTTTACTCATTCCATGTTCCGCTGTTCTTCTTTCTTTCGGGATCGACATTCAATGCCGACAAAGATCCGAAAATATTTTTCGGCGAGAAAGCTAAAAGAATTTTGGTCCCGTATTTTGCTTTTTCATTGATAAGCATTGCCGTTTATTCTGTTACAAATTTATTATTTAATAAAAGCGGATTGTCTTTTGGACAGTGCCTGCTCGGTATGCTCATCGGTACGCGCTCAACGGGACTTATGCAATGGAACAATCCTCTTTGGTTTCTCCCATGCTTGTTTGCTTTGCTTATAGCCGCTTATGTTATAAAAAGATTTGTTTTTCTCGGTAAAGATAAAATAAAATACACTGTGATTTTGCTTGCGCTTTCTGTGGGTGCGGTGATTATTTTATATCATTTTAGATTTTATCCCTCGGCGCCGTTCGGCATTATTCAAGCTGTCAATGCTTCACCGTATTTCATAATCGGCAGGCTTACGATGCAGCTGCTTTATAATGACGGCAAGGTAAAAATCTCTGTTCCGATTTGGGCAAAGGCTCTTGCTTCTTTAACCCTGATTTTAGGCGGAGCTTTTCTTTCAACGCTCAATACAAAGACCGATTTTGCAATGAACGATTTCGGAAAGCTGTGGGTTTATATTCCTGCTGCACTTGTCAGTATTTTCGGCTGGTGCTTGCTTGCGGGCGTTCTTCGCTCCGACGGTCTGGCATACATCGGACGACACACAATGCCGATACTTTTAATGCACAAATTCCCGATTCAGCTGTACGGATTTTTGCCGATACCAACCGAGAGTACCGTTGCTTCGATTCTTTTGTCTTTTTGTACGGTTGCGCTTTGTCTCACAGCGGCATGGATTTTTAAAAAAATTATGAGTATATTTACAAAAGATAAGGGCTGATGCCGTAATGTCGGCACCGCTCTTTTTCATTATTTCCTTGACGGCGGAATACATATTGTGATAGAATAAAACACATATCAACAATTTTCAAGGGGGATATGTAATGCAAGATTTTAAAGAAAGCGGATTTATGTACGGACTTGCGGCAATGGTTATTGT
>CAVGRW010000025.1:0-20966 GCA_963631735.1 Bacteroidaceae bacterium
CGGCTGCGCCTTGCATACTAACGGCTCGCCGACCGTCGCAAGCGACAGTACCCGTCTCACCGCTCTTCGCTAAAAACAGTCCACAGGACTGTTTTTTTAACGCTCAGACCCTCTCGGGTTCAAGCCCTTCTCCAAACAAAAGTCACAAAAAAAGCAGAGCCGCAAAAGCGACTCTGTTGGTGCAGGAGAAGGGACTTGAACCCTCATGAACTTGCATTCACTAGAACCTGAATCTAGCGCGTCTGCCGATTCCGCCACTCCTGCAAAAATAAAAAGCTCTGAATTTTTACACGGTGAGCCAATCCGAGGCGGGGCACACAGCCTGATCCGCATAAACAATTATAGCATAGATAGAAAAAATGTCAATATTATTCTTTCATTTTTCTTTGTAAAATGATATAATTAAACGAAAACTTTTTTGGAGCGATCGTTATGTATCATTTCTTTGTTCCCGCCGAGAGCATTTCCGACTCTCAGGTTGTTATCACGGGCGGCGACTTTAACCACATAAAAAACGTTTTGCGAATGAAGCCGGGCGAAAAATTTATCGCCAACGACGGTAACGGGGCAAGCTATTGCTGTGCGATTCGTGAATTTGTCGGAGACAGCGTTATCGCCGATATCGAAAAGGGTCAGCTTGAAAGCAACGAGCTTCCCGTGCGCCTTGTTCTTTTTCAGGGCTTGCCGAAAGCGGACAAAATGGAGCTGATCATTCAAAAGGCGGTTGAGCTCGGAGCGGCGGAAATCGTTCCCGTGGAAATGGTTCGCTGTGTGGTTAAGCTCGATGACAAAAAGAAAAAAAGCAAGCTTGCACGCTGGCAGTCAATTGCCGAAAGTGCGGCTAAGCAATCGGGCAGAACCGTCATTCCCGAGGTCAAAAATGTTATGACCTTCGGCGAGGCCTTGCAATATGCCGAAAAGCTGGATATGCTCCTTGTTCCGTACGAATGTGCCGACAGTATGAAAAAACTGCGCAAAAAAATCGACGTATTAAAGCCGGGAATGAGCGCAGGAATTTTTATCGGTCCCGAGGGCGGATACGAAGAAAAAGAAATTGAAAAAGCGAAAGAGCACGGCGGCGAGATCGTCTCGCTCGGCAAAAGAATTCTGAGAACGGAAACTGCGGCAATTGCGGCGCTTTCAATTTGCATGTTCAATATTGAAGCGAATTTATAAGGAAAATTTCTATGTTACCTATTGATTTTACAAACAGAATGAAAGAGCTTTTGGGCGAGGAGTACGAAAAATTTGAAGCGTCGTATTCCGAAAATCCCGTGCGTTCTTTCAGAGTAAATACAAACAAAATAAGCGAAGAAGATTTTGAAAAAATAAATCCTTTCGGCGGTGAAAAAATCCCGTATGCGGAGAACGGTTTTTATTTTTCCTGTGGCGGAATCGGCAATCACCCGTATCACCACGCAGGCATGATTTATATTCAGGAACCGTCGGCAATGGCGGCGGTTGCAAGCGTTGATATTCAACCCGATTGGAACATTCTCGACCTTTGCGCTTCGCCGGGCGGCAAATCAACCCAAGCGGCGTCGCAAAATCCCGACGGCGTGCTTGTTTCCAATGAGATAATTCCGTCACGGTGCAAAACGCTGACGGGCAACATTGAGCGAACGGGCTTTCGGAACGTTATAACAACTTGCGCCGATGCAAAAAGGATTGCGTCGCTTTACAGCGAAGCTTTCGACCTTGTTATTGTTGACGCTCCCTGCTCGGGCGAGGGAATGTTTCGCAAGGATGAGAACGCACAAAAGGAATGGAGCGTCGAGAATGTTTTGCATTGCGCCGAACGTCAGCGTGAAATCCTTGACGAGATAAAAACAACCGTTAAGCCCGGCGGACTTTTGCTCTATTCGACTTGCACTTTTTCGCTTGAAGAAAACGAAAAAAATGTTGATTGGTTTCTCAATGGAAACGACAACTTTGAACTGATTGAAGTCAAGGACAGCGTTAAAAATTTTACCGCAGACGGAATTATGTTCGACGGCTGCAAAGAAAAAAATATTTCACGCTGCCGAAGATTCTATCCGCATATTGCAAAAGGCGAGGGACAGTTCATCGCATTGATGAGAAAGACAGACGGCTTCGGAATTGAGGAGCTTCCGCCGACTGCGCTCAAAGATATTCCGAAAAACGAGGAAAAAATTATTTTTGAATTTCTTGATGAAACATTGGAAAGCTACAACAAAAAAGCCGTTAAAAAATATAAGGATAATTTTGTTTATTTTGAGTCTGACTTTCCTGTTCCTAACGGAGCTTTTTCCTGCGGAGTTACAATTGGAAGCCTGCAAAAAAATTACATCAAACCGCACCATCAATTTTTCTCGGCAATGGGTAAAATGTTCAAGCAAAAAATTGAGCTTATCCCCGAGCAGGCAAAAAAATATATCCACGGCGAAACCGTGGTCTGTGAATACGATAAGGGCTGGTGCGCCGTGACGGTTGAGGGCTGTCCGATCGGCGGAGCGAAGGCTGTCGGCAAAACCGCAAAAAACCACTATCCGAAAGGATTAAGAACATTATAAAAATGACCGCAGGAATTATTTTTTCTGCGGTTCTTCTTTTATTGCTTGTAAATATTTTTCTGCGTCCTGTCTCGACTTAAAAACAATTGTTTTTATATTTGAATACTTATACGTCAATTCATAAATTTTCGGCAAGCTTTCCGTTCTGAAATCTTTTATAAATTTGATAAACTCATCATCAATTTCCGTTTCAATCCACGGAAGATCCTCATGTTTCTTCCCGAGGCGTTCACGAACTCCGTCAATACAAACATCTGTCGGTAAATCGAATAAATAAATCACATCGGCTTTTGCCATACGCATTTCCATTGTACGCATATAATTTCCGTCGATTATCCATTCGTCTTTTTGCAAAACTTCCGAAAGACGCTTGTCAAAAACTTCTCTTACAACGGTTGTTTTGTCGCTGTTCCAATTTATGCTGTCAAGATAGCAGAGCGGTGTATTTGTATATTCACTCAGCATTTTTGCAAATGTGCTTTTTCCGCTCCCCGGGCATCCGATTACTATTGCTTTCATTGCTTTGCCCTCTCCGTTTTTGTTATTAAATGTAAATTCCCGTATTCTTCGAGCATGCCGAAAAATGCGGGAATATTTTTATACCAATACAACTTTTTCACCGTTACAAGTCAATCGTGACGGAATGAAATTGCCGTCTGCTACGAAATAGTAATAGCCTGCGCCGCCGTCCTGAAAGTCTTTGCCGTCATATTTTACATCGTCAACCTGAGTGAAAATCAAGTTCTGATTTTCAAACTTTTTGATAAGAAAAACTCCGTACTTGCTGGAGCGGTGCTGGGTATCATCCATTAACGAAAACGGGAGCAGTAATTTTTCGCCGTCCTTGTTGAAGCAATAGTTGACGTTGCTACCGTTGTTCCTCTCGGCAATGCACACAACGCCCTCGTCGCACTCAAAATATGTTACAAGCGTCTCATGATACCTGTAGGCAAAAAGCTTCTCGACCGAGTCGAACGGGTGAATATAATTTTCAAGCGGAACGACGAACGAAACCGCCGTCAGAATTATTGCCGCAAATGCCGCCGTTACGACCGCCTTACCCTTCTTCTTTGAAACTATGCAAAGCACGGTCACAAGAATCGCAAAAAGCACGGCTCCACCTATCCATCTTATAATATCGTATGCCATAAAAGGCTCCTTTTCATTTTATTTGCTATTATTTATATTATCATATGAAAAGAAAAAAGTCAATTTTTAGGGCTTATTGTCCGCCAACGAAATTATAACATATGCCATTAGAATAAAAAATTATTAAAAGTCTGAAAAAGTCAAAAAAATTTTAAAAAACTGTTGACAAACGATGAAAAGGTGCATATAATAAAGTTAACGAATGAACATTTATTCATATGTTAATCTGAATCGTAGGTGAACAAAATGTCAGATAATAAACCAATAATGAATTGCGACAAATGTCCGCATGACAGCTGCAATCGAAAGGTTGCGAAAAAAGAGGTCAGCGACGATGTTCTCTATGACCTCGCCGAGGTTTTCAAGGTATTCGGCGACAGCACACGAATCAGAATTATTTCCGCCCTTATGGACGGCGAGATGTGCGTCTACCACCTTTCCGAAAAGCTCAACATGGGGCAGAGCGCAATCTCACATCAATTGAGAATTCTCCGAGGCGCGGGACTTGTACGTCCGCGCAAGGAGGGCAAAGAAAGCTATTATTCGCTGGACGATGAACACGTTGAAGAAATTTTCGGCGCAGGTCTGGCGCATGTATTACACAAAGGAGGAATGTTAGATGTCTGAACATGAACATGAATTCGAGCACGAGCATGAGCACGAATGTGAGCATGACTGCTGCGAACACGAGGAACATTGCGAATGCGGTCACGAGCATCATCATGACCACGAGCACGAACACCATCACGGACATGAGCACGGTCACAGCCACGGCTGCGGATGCGGTTGCGGCGGCTGCGCCCACGATGACGACGAAGAAGAGGAAGAAACCAAGCTTTCACTCACATTGCTCGGCGTTTCGGCGGCGCTTGTAGTTGTCGGTCTTTTCCTTAAAGCATTTCCGCTCGCCCAGACGATCGTCGGCATTGTTGCCGTTGTGCTTGCGGCTTATCCGCTTGTATTTAAAGTCTATGGCGATATCAAGGGTCGCAGATTTACCGAAATCGAGCTTATGCTCATTTCCGTTATTGCCGCTTGCTGTATCGGCGAGCTGAGAGACGCGGCGCTTGTTGCAATTCTTTACCGAATCGGTGAAATAATTGAGGACAGGGCGGTTGAAAACAGCCGCAAGGCTATTGATTCCGTTGCAAAAATCCAGCAGGACTATGCACATCTCGTTTTGGATGACGGAACGACCAAAAAGGTTGACGCCGAGGATGTTCCCGTCGGAGCAAAAATCAACGTTCTCCCCTATGAGCGTTTCCCGATTGACGGCGTTGTTGAATCCGGTATCTCAACTGCCGATGCTTCCGCTATCACGGGTGAAAGCCTGCCAATCACTCTCGGCAAGGGCGTTGAAGTCAAGAGCGGTATGGTAAACGGCAAGGACAGCGTTACGGTCGTCACAACCGAGCTTTTCGGAAATTCAACGGCTTCGAGAATTGTCAAGATGGTCGAGGATGCAACCGAGAAGAAGGGCAACGTTCAGAAGTTCATCACAAGATTTGCAAAATATTACACGCCGATCGTCGTTATCATCGCTGTTGCGCTGGCAGTAATCGGTTCAATCGCAACAAAGGACGTTGCATCATGGATCAAGCGAGCTCTCGTTTTCCTTGTTGCTTCGTGTCCGTGCGCAATCGTAATTTCAATTCCGCTCGGCTTCTACACAGGTATCGGTGCGGCGGCAAAGGACGGAATTATCGTCAAGGGTTCAATCTTCATCGAAGCCTTTGCCAAGGCAAAAGCATTTGTCTTTGACAAGACAGGCACACTGACGACGGGTAACTTCGAGGTCAGCAAGATCACTTCAATGAGCGATTTTTCAGAGGAGCAGATCCTCACTCTTGCGGCGGCGGCGGAATACTATTCTTCACATCCGATTGCAAAAAGCATTGTAAATGCGGCTCCACAGATCGACGAAAAATATCTCAGCGATTTCCGCGAGGTCGCAGGCGGCGGCACAAGCGTTGTTTTTGACGGCAAAAAAATTCTTTGCGGCGGCAGACGCTTGCTTGAGACAGAAGGTATTGAAACTCCGGACTACACGGACGGCGATGTTTGCGTTGTTTTTGACGGCAAAATCATCGGCACGATCACCCTCAGAAGTGCGCTCAGAAAGGGCGTTGAGGACATGGTCGAGCATCTGCGTGATCAAGGCGTTGAGCACATCATAATGCTCACGGGTGACAACGAAACGGCTTCCGACGAAGTCGCAAAAGCAATCAATCTTGATGAATACTATTGCAATCTTCTCCCCGAAGAAAAGCTCAGCCACCTTGAGGAAATCAAGAACGAATACGGCAAGGTCGTTTACGTCGGCGACGGTATCAACGACGCTCCAGTTCTTGCTTCTGCGGATGCAGGCGTTGCAATGGGTCTCGGCACTCAGGCGGCAAGCGAAGCGGCAGACGTTATCCTCACGAACGACAGACTCGACAAGCTCGCTCCGGCACATAAGCTTTTCAAGAGAACGATAAATATTGTTCACTTCAATCTCATCTTTGCAATTGTTATCAAGATGATAGTTCTTATTCTCGGTGCGGCAGGCTATGCTCCCGTTTGGCTCGCAGTTTTTGCCGACGTCGGTGTATGCGTGATCTGTATTTTGATTTCTGCGCTCATCGGCAAAGCAAAGAACTCATTCTTTGACACGATTCATTTAAGATAACGCAAAAATATAACAGGCTGTATCAAAGCAATCACTTCGGTACAGCCTGTTTTTTATATTACTTAAAATATATCTTCCAAAATTCCGAATATGCTTTGTCGCCGTAAATTTTGAAAAGTGTGTTATCGACAAAGGTTATTATTTTTGTCAGAACCTTTGCCCATTCGGGCAAGTCGTTAAGCTGTTTTTGTGTGAGGAGCTTTGCGTTCTCCTCGCTGAGTCCGCCGTAGGTTGCGCAAAAATCATTAACCCTTTTTGTCGTTTCCTTGCAGAACTCCGCATCGGCAATCGTGGCTCGCATAACGCGCTCGCAGTCATACATTATCGCCTTACATTCGTCAACGGTCTCCTGTGACCAATCGAGCTTGCCTGCCTGATAGTCGGCATAGAGATTTTTCATATCCCTGTATCTCCAGCGGCGGATAAACCAATTATCGGAATTGCCGTTAAACTGCGGATATTTCTTGGGCTTGGAGTTTACATTTTCAACATCATGCGAATACATCAGCGCAACCGCCAGGTTGATTACGGGTGAATTATTCGCAGCGTCCTCATGGTGCATATTGTAAAAATACCATGTGTTTTCGGGGAGAACGCCCGTTGAAGCGTCAACCTCGCCGTCGGGAGAAAGTCTGCCGCCCTCGGTGAGCTTTTCGCCCGGCAGAGCCGCCGTTGCGCCGAGAGTTGTTGACTCTACATTGATAACGCCGTCGCCGTTTACCTTGTCGGCATTCGCCGTGACACGAAAGAAATTGTACCGTGCGTCACCCGTATGAAGTCCGTAGCCCGAAATAATATTTATCTTGATTCCGTTTCCCGTCATTGTCTTGATATTGTCGGCAAGGTCAAGCTGCGCCCGATAAAACGCATCGGTCTTTGCTCTGACGGGGGCATGCTCCTCATCGCCGAGATATTTTTCGGCAAGCTCGGGGTAAGCCTCCTTCGTAACCATTGCCCAGATCTGCGGCGTGTTGACAAAAAGATTGTTCAGAAGATTATCGTAAATTTTCGTCAGCATTGCGGCGTTGACCTCGGCAGGGAGGGCACGAAGCATGAAGTTGACGGCATGGCCGATAAGCTCGCCGTACTCCGTGAACTCGGAAATCATCATCGGAATTCCCTCGTTGTACCAGAACTCCGCCGAAATATCAAAATCACGGTTAAACATATCTGTAACCGACTGCGTTCCGTTGAGAACAGGAACAACATTAACTATTGTATTTATCTTATCGGTATCGGTGAACTGATCGCAGAACGCCGTAAACACCGTGCCTCCGAGGCTTATCGGGAGAAGATTGACCTTCTTTGCACCCGTTTTTTGAAGAACCATATCTATGTACTTGTCAAGACGCTGAGCCGAGGACATCGGGTCGGCGAAAAGCGAAAAGGTGAAGAAGAAAAGATTTTCTTCCCCGATTATATCAGAAACTGCACGAAGCGGAAGAATTTTATAGAGATAGTCGCACTGATTTTGCATATAATTCTTCGTTTCGGCACCGTCCGGAGTTGCAAAATCGGCAAACGAGCCGTTGAATTCGAGCAAGCCTATATCATTATTTGCGAATGTTCCGTCGGGCAGAGTTTTCTGCACCGAAAATGCCGAGTCGGCAACCTTGCCTATTGCGTCAACAAGCCCGCAGTCCTTCTGCGTAATGACCGATTTAACCAGCGGAGCAATAAGATAGCGTGCAACCGCTTTGAGAATTTCGGGAACGTCAAAAATAACCGTTCCGCTTTGCAGGTCGTTGCCGAAAGCGTCCTTCTTTATCGGCGGACGTGACGGATCCTCGGTGGTCGAGCTGTCGTAATCCTTATCAACAACGTATGTTATCGAGTGTGAGATCCCGGGCACGACTATAAGCGGATAATAATTACCGTTTTCGTCAACATTGTCATAAACAACGGACATGTCCTCGAGCGTGTACGGATAATTGTCGGAAGCAGGAGTATCCGAGTTTTTCGTTACGGCGCTATTTAACGGAACAAGCGCCATGATTACCGCCATAACGGCTGAAAAAATCTTCGCAATCAAGGTCATTTCATAAACCTCCCGTAAAGATTGTAAAATAAATGTAAGATTATTATAACAAAACATAAATTCTTTTTCAAGAACATTGATTTATTCGCTAAAAAATGTTAATATTAACCATAATATTTTTTGGAGGTCTAAA
Organism: Bacteroidaceae bacterium; assembly: GCA_963631735.1. Taxonomy (GTDB): domain Bacteria; phylum Bacillota; class Clostridia; order Oscillospirales; family Acutalibacteraceae; genus CAG-488. Next base: position 8,526 of record CAVGRW010000025.1, read on the forward strand.
TAATGGAAGTAACGGCAGTTGCCTCTTGGCTCAACTCAACCTTTGCCGACTTCGATCTTGCAATCTTTGATTTCTTCCACAGATTGCATGACAGTGCGGCAGGCGGATTCCTCGATGTCTTTTTTAATGCAATAACAACACTCGGACATGACGGAATTGCTCTGATTATTATTTCACTTATTCTCATGCTTTTCAAAAAGACGAGAAAAGCAGGCTCGGCAATGCTTGCAGGTATTATCGTCGGAGCTGTTTTCACAAACCTGACGATTAAACCCCTTGTTTCACGTCCGAGACCGTACACTTATCATGACAGCCCCGTATATCAATGGTGGCTGAATGCGGGAGCACAGGTCGAAAGCGACCGTTCATTCCCCTCGGGTCACACGACCTCGGCAATGGCAATGGTAACAGGTCTTTTCTGCGTGACAAATAAAAAGGTCAGCTGGTTAGCGTTTCTTTTTGCTATTCTTATGGGAATGTCAAGAATTTATCTTTGCGTTCACTACCCGACCGACGTTATCGGCGGACTTATTATCGGCGCGATTGGCGGCGTTATCGGCGGACTGCTTGTAAATTGGTTCTATAAACATGACGAGCATAAGCTCAACAAATTCTACATCAATTTCAGCTTCGCAAATCTTTTCGCAAAGAAAGCTTAAAACAAATACCATTTTTCACCCGACACGGTCAAACAACTGTGTCGGGCTTTTTTAAAATAATCTATTTTTCTTCAAAATATGATTTTTAGTACAATATTGACTAACAGTTCTATTAAAATATAGTTTTTTATGTATATTATTCATTAAGAAAAATACGATATATAAATTTGCACTGTGCATAAAAACAATAGCCAAAATTTGTAAATGATTGAGAATTGAGAAAACAAATAACAAATGTTATAATTTATTTACAAGGCATATTGCCTTAGTTTTTGCAAAGGAGAAAAGCCATGAAAAATGTAAAAAAAACCCTAAGCGTTTTACTCTGCCTTTGCATGATGCTTTCGGTTACAGCGACCGGATTTACAGCATTTGCGGCAGATAAAACCGAAGCAGTAACCAAATTTGAGGAATCGGTAGCATCTTACAGCGGAAAGCTGAATGTTGCCGACCCGACAGATGAGGATCTTGAAGCCTATGAAAAACTCGTTGACGACTTCAAGAAATTCTCGCAAAATGATGTCGAAAGCATCGACGTTTTCGCTTTTGACACATTTTATCATTTGGTTTTGGACAGAGAACGCCAACTCTCTATTAAAAACAACCCGGATATAAAGAGTTATGATAAGCGTCACTACGCAAACGCCGCACAAGCAGCGGCTGCGATCGGCAATCTTCCGTCATATGTTGATAAGGCGGTTGAGCTTGGCGCAAAACTTAACGACAAAACTCTTTCGCTTGATGAAAAGAAAGCAGCATGGGCAGAAGCCGATGAAAACGTCAAAATTATGGCAGCGGGTTACAACTCAAGCTACGGAATACTCTCAACAGCGATTAAGGGCAGTTCTTTTAAAGGTGTAAAACTCATAGTTGACCTTATATATAATGACCTTCTTAAGGCGAACCCCGCCCCCACAAAGCCGAAGAGCCCCGGGCTTGCACCGAAGCCGTCAAAATATGCAGAGGGAGAAAACGATCCTCAGTATAAGACTGACTTTGCCGAATGGTTAAGCAAAGCCGAAGCATACAACAAGGCTTATGCAAATGATTATAACTATAAGGCTGAGCTTTATTTTGAAGCCTTTGATTGGGTAGCCTCTGCTGACTCGGCATACAAAGCGGTAATAGACAGCATTAAAGCCGTCAGTGAAGCCAAGAGTGCGTACGACAACGGCATATCCGGCGCGGCGGCAAAAGCAGCGGCGGCAGTTAAGCTTTACAACGCCCTGAGCGAAAAAGAAAAAGCCTTCTTTAATGATTGTAATTATTTTCTTTATGCAGCGGCTGTTGATAATACAACAAGCTGGACATACAAGGCTTATCAGCCAAAGGCTCTTTACGAAGCATGCGTTGATATCGGAAATGCAAAATATATTGATTATTTCACTGTTATTATCGAAGATATAGAAGAGCCCTACACCCGTGCGGACATAGAATCGGCCAAATCGGCATATGCAAAAGTTCCCGGAAGTCTTAAAGGACAGATTTCTTCTGAAATAATGGCAAAATACAATGCTATCCTTGCAAGCATTGCACCGGATGAACCGACAGGCGAAAGACCGAATGTCGAAAGAATGGAGACAACTAAGGTCAAATATCCGGCAGCCGTTTCCAAGAAAAAGGTCGATAAGACAATAGACGGTGTTCAAGCACTTCTCTATCAGCTTCTTGACGTTCCCTCAGGCGGACTTGCGCAGCTCATGGATGAGGGCGTTTATACCAATTACACCGTAGCGCTTCTTGCAAAGAAACTGTTCCCGCTTGTCGGCGGACTCTCCTCTCTCGTTGCTGTCGGTCCCGACAGGCTTGCTGCAAAGCTTGACAAAGAAACCTGTGCAGGAGCAATTGAAGCCCTCAATGCAGCAGCCAATACCCTTGACGAAAACGGTAACAAGGTTAATGCTCTTGACGCATGGCAATATGTCACGGTCAAAGACGGAGATTTCGGATTTAATGACGGTGACAAGGAAGGCTTCCTTGACGCTGCGGCATCGCTTTTCCGTCCGCTTTCGCTGATTACGATTGTTCTTACTTTTGAGAATAAAATCGACACAGCCAACGGAACATATACTTACGGCGCTTACGAAGAACTTGTTCCTATATTTGAGGTTCTCGGTATAACAGACTTCATGTCATCTGATGAATACACGAAATATGTTAATGCGGTAACATCAAGCGACGAAAAGATGGATCGCAGAATTCGCCCGATCCTTGCTCCTATATTTGATCTTCTTGACAGTGTTGCAAAATCCGAAAAACCGCTCAATAGCCTCATGGAACTTCTTCCGAAAGTTGCATATGCAGTTGATTCGGGTCTTGTTGACACTCAGGTCCATGCAATTATCGGAAACCTCGGCATGGGTCTCGGATCAGGCATCAATGTTGATCTTACAACAGCCGGCATCTACGACATAGCTGCACCGATTATCGAAAAAATTGAAATTAAGGCGGCAGAAACAGACGAGCAGGGCAATGAGACCGTTCCTGCGGTTCTCCTCGGAATGAAGCTTGACAAAGAAAAATTTGCAAAAGTCATTCACGATCTTGCAGGCTGTGGAAAATACACGGCAAACGCAAGCGTCGCGCGAGGCAAAAACTGGTTTGTAAGCATTGACGGAAATGCCGAGGATTCCTTCCTTGTACTTTTCAGATATCTCCACTCTGAACTCTCGGCAAAAGAGAACAAAGCGGCATTGAATAAAGCAATCAATAATATGGATCTCAATTTTGCACAAAAAACAGGTTATAAGCTTGTTGTTTCCATGATTACTTCATCAACCGCCGACGGAGCGTTCCGACTTGTTTCAAACGTACTTCCTATAGTTAATTTCTTTATGAAACTGTCAAAGCTCTTTTCGAAATAAAGCTAATCACATTAAGCCCGACTTCGGTCGGGCTTTTTCATGCGCACTTTGCACAAAAACGGGTGCTCACTTTGTACGTTGACGGAAATATGTTTTTGTTGTATAATTAGTTTAAAATTAGGGTCAGTGTTCCCCGATAAATAAACACTCACGGGAGGTTTTTTAATGAAAAAGATTTCTACAAAAATCATTTCCGTAATTCTTTGTATCTGCATGATTTTCGGCTGTTCGGCAATAGCATCATCGGCAGAAACAACGGATACGGTAACGAGAGTCAGCTGCGCTTTCAACGGCGATTCTCAGACTTCAAGAGGCTTCTGCTGGTACACCGAGACCTACACAAGAAGCGATGTTCAAATCATAAAAACTTCGGCTTTCAAAGGCAGCTTCGATAACGCAACAGAGTATTCGGCAGGCAACATTTACAAGTTCCGCGACCTCTATTGCCATAAGGTTACTGTTGACGGTCTTGAGCCGGGCACAAGCTATACATACCGAGTAGGCGACAGATCGCTCAACCTTTGGAGCGATAACGGCACATTCAGAACAGATGACGGCGACAGCAAGTTCTCATTCATCTCCATTGCCGACGTTCAGGCAAGCAGTGACGAAAACTTTGCACACGCAGCAGAAACAATGAAAGGCGCTGTTAAGACTCTTCCGAACTATGAGTTCATGGTAAACCTCGGCGACTTCGTTAACGACGATACAAACGATGAGTGGAACTGGTACTTCAAGAATTTTGCTTTTGCAAACATGAACACCACGATTGCTCCCGTTGCAGGTAACCACGACGGCAACATCACAAATAAGCTCAACATCAACGTTTTCAACTCAATGTTTAACCTCGGCAACCCGAACACCGAGTCCAACACAAACTGGGTCAACGGCGTTTACTATTCATTCGATTACGGCAACGCTCATTTTGCAGTTATCAACACGAACGACATGTATCCGATGACTCAGTCTCAGAGAAACTGGCTTGTTAACGACATGAATAAGACCGACGCAGACTGGAAAATCGTTCTCATGCACAGAGCTTCATACTCCGAGGGCAAGAACATCAATAAGCCCGACACAATCATCATGAGAGACGTTCTTCTTCCGCTCTTTGACGAGCTTGATATCGACGTTGTACAGGCAGGTCACGACCATGTTTACTACAGATCAAAACAGGTCAAGGGTGACAAGGTCGTTGAGAATGTTCAGTATGTAACAGAGATGTTCAACGGTGAGGAAACAACATTCGCACTCAATCCCGAGGGATCCGTGCACATTGTTCCGGCTACGGCAGGTACAAAGAGATACAGAGTCTATGACGCTATTGATCCTATTCCGGGCTGCTGCGACTTCCGTCTTTCAACGAGAGACATGGGCGGCTGCTTCATGACAACAGAGATAGACGGCGGCAAACTCGTTATGAAATCTTACCTTGTTGATGACGAAACTCAGGAGATAACACTCATTGATAAGTACGCCATCAAGAAGGACGTCGGACAGAACAAGCCGGCGGAGGATTACGAGGATCTTCCGACCGATAACGTTTCAAACATCAGCGCATACGTTACAAACTTTGTAAAGGCTATCGTTGATATGCTTGTTAAGTACATTTTCGTGCTTCTTCCAAAGGTAATTAAAAACGCAATTACAAAATAAGCAAAGATATAATAAGACCTCCTCTTTAAAAGGGGAGGTCAATTTTTATGTAGTTGTTATATAGATTTTTCTTCTTTCGGGAATCTTACCTTCGGCAAATCGAGCTTAAATACCGTTGCAAGAATTCTGACAGCGAAAACAATCAGCACGGCGATAACCGACGCCGCTTTAACGTTAACATTGTGAATATACATCAAATGATACGCTGTTCCTCCGATAATAGAGGCGACGGCGTATATTCTTTTCTTGAGCACAAACGGAATTTCCATGAGCATAACATCACGGATAAGTCCGCCGCCGACACCCGTTACAACCGCAAGACAAACGACGAGAATTCCGTTGACCGTGAATCCCGATTCAATCGCAACCTTTGCTCCCATAACGGTGAAAACTCCGAGACCGAGCGCATCGAAAATATTATTGACCGCATCGACCGTCTTTTCACTTTTACGGTACGAGTCACGGAAAATATATGCCACAATGAATACAATCACAGACGTGATAACCGCAACCATGACGTATCTGTAATCGGAGAACATCGTCGGCGGCAAATGACCGATAAGAATATCTCTGACAATTCCTCCGCCGAGCGCCGTCATTGCACTGAGAACGATAACGCCGAAAATATCTACCCTTTTCTTTATGGCAACCATCGCTCCCGATATCGCAAATGCAACGGTTCCCACCATTTCAAAAATAAAACGTACAAGCTCCTCAACCAACATATTAAACCTCTGCTATAAGATAATTTGTTTCCTCACCGATGCACATTGCACGAAGCGTTGTATAGGGAATACCGTTGATGATATTCTCCGCACCGTAATGGTAATGACCCTGATAGACATGCGAAACACCGTGCTTTGCAATTATTCCGTTTACCTCGTCCGCATTTGAAACGATATGACGGCTTTCAACATTCGTGTCTATATTCTGATGAGTGAACACAATTTTTCTTTTATCCGTGTCGAGCTGTTCTTCAAGCCAAGCAAGCTCGGATTTCGGGATATAGCTCTTTGTCCAATCAATATTCTCACGTCCGTAAGGCTTACCGTCGGGAGAATATGAAGCGTCAAGAAAAATCAGCTTCACTTCATCGTCCTCAACAGTTGTCGGTGCAACATGGAAGCCCGTAATTTTTGCCATGTCCTCGGCGCTGACTACCTCGTTATCATGGTTGCCCATGCAATGATAGGTGGGAATACCGTAGGAATTGATAAGTGACGAGATTTTCTCAAGATGTCTGAGACTTTCCTCGGTGCCATTATTGAAATGAACGAGATCGCCCAAGCATATGGCAATCTGCACGCCCTGCTCCTTAAAATCATCAAAGGCTTTGTTCACCGCAGCGTAGGCATAGCGCGGCTTTCTGTCCTGCTCAAGCAGGTCGAGATTGCAATAATGTGTGTCTGTAAAGATACCGATTTTCATAATCATCACCTTGAAACCGCAAATTTTAAAACCTCAAGCGCATCGGATGAATTCACTTTTCCGTCGCCGTTCCAATCGGCACTGATCAGCGAATTGCCCGTAAGCGTTGTTATTCCGACAGCATGACGGAGTATCAAAAGCGCATCTGCCGAATTTATCTTTGCATCGGCATTGATATCGCCGATAAGACATATTGTGTACGGACCGAAGCTTTTTCCGTTACCTGCGGCGGAAATCGTTGATCCCGTTTTAACCTTTCCGGCTGAGGTAAGCGCCGTCATTTTTACCGTTACGTCCTTGTATGAAACATATTTGGAAATGAACTGAGACTGCGTAAGCTCCGGGTCTTTTTTCAAATAAACCCTCTTGCTTGCTTCGTTCAGACTAAAATTTGTTCCCGTCTTAAAGCTGAATTGGGGATTTGCAACCGTCTGCTTCGGGAAACCGTTCAAACCGTTTGCCTTGATATACGACGGATAATCATAGTAGCAATAATTCTTGTCGCAGACTCGGTCAAGACCCGAAACTCTGCCCGTTTCCGTGTACTGCCACATTCCGTAAGCGCCGTTATATGTACAGCTCGAATTATACTCGGCAATCCAAAAATGATAGTCCGAAAGCCTTGAAGCGTAAAGCTCATCTCTCGCAAAATACTTGTTGCAATAAATGCCGACATAATAGCCTGCCGCCTTGAGCTTGTCGCAGAAGGTTCTCGCAACCTCGGTGCACTCAGCCTGCGTCAAATCAACCTGATCCTCTGTTTCAAGATCGTAATAAACAGGCATTTCAAGCTTACAGTTGTATTTTTTCAAAAGACTTATAACAAAATCTGCTTCCTTGCTTGCCTCATTGGCGGTCGTTGCCGCTCCGAAATAATAAATTCCTACCGGAATATTATATTTTTTCGCCGCCGCATAGTAATCGGCGAAGCTGTCGTCTTCTTCCATTTTCTTGCTTGCGGTATAGGCAAAACCGAGTCTGAGGATAATTGCGTCAATATCGGATGCAATCCTTGACCATGAGCTTATAGAGTCGCTGTTCCAATAAGAAATATCAATAACGTCCCAATTGACTTTTGTTAAATTGCCTGTCGGTGCCGAGCCTCCTCCGACAGTGAATGACCTGCTGAGAAGAACAACATTTGAGCTCTGTGTATCGCTCGCCGTAATTTTATATGTATAACTGCCTGCGGCAAGCCTTGAAAAAGGCAGGCTGTAGTCAACACTGTTTACATCAAAGCTCTTTGCGTTTGGAGTCGCAACATACTCAAAGCCCTTTGTGCCGTCCGATTTATATGCTCCGATTACGACTCTTGTTATATTATAATTTGACGATATGATTCCCGTTACGGAAAAGCCTTCGCCGACGTCAATTGAGTATGGGTAATTGGCATTTGATATCTTCAACGTGCTTGACTGAACCGTTCCGACAGTGAATGACTTGCTGAGAAGAACAACATTTGAGCTCTGTGTATCGCTCGCCGTAATTTTATATGTGTAGCTTCCTGCGGCAAGCCTTGAGAACGGCAGGCTGTAGTCAACACTGTTTACGTCAAAGCTCTTTGCGTTCGGCGTTGCAACATATTCAAAGCCCTTCGTGCCGTCAGCCTTGTATGCGCCGATTACAATTCTTGTTATATTATAGTTCGACGATATAATTCCCGTTACCGAAAAGCCTTCGCCGACGTCAATTGAGTATGGGTAATTGGCATTTGATATCTTCAACGTGCTTGACTGAACCGTTCCGACAGTGAATGACTTGCTGAGAAGAACAACATTTGAGCTCTGTGTATCGCTCGCCGTAATTTTATATGTATAACTGCCTGCGGCAAGCCTTGAAAAAGGCAGGCTGTAGTCAACACTGTTTACATCAAAGCTCTTTGCGTTTGGAGTCGCAACATACTCAAAGCCCTTTGTGCCGTTCGATTTGTATGCTCCGATTACGACTCTTGTTATATTATAATTTGACGATATAATTCCTGTTACGGAAAATCCCTCGCCGACATCAAGCTTATCGGGATATTTTGCATTGGTTATTTTCAATGTGCTTGCAACCTGACCTGTGCTTGTGACCGTGAAGCTCTTGTTGAGAAGAACAACATCGGTGCTGTTATCGTCGGAAGCCACAATTTTATATGTATAACTGCCGTTTTTCAGCTTTGAAAAAGACAGAAGATAATCAATATCATTTATATCATAGCTCTTTTCGCCGGGCAGACCCGTATAATCAAACTCCGCCGTACCGCTCGAATTATAAACGCCGATAACGACCTTGCGAATATAATAATCCGAGGTTATGACACCCCTTGCAACAAAAGGATCGCCCTGCTTTAACGTTGTCGGATATGTTGCGCCCGTCAGCTTCATCGTCGTTGCGGCGGAAACAGGCATACACAGTCCGAGCATCATCACAACAATCAAAAAAATCGACAAAATTTTCTTTTTCACTGTAAAGCTCTCCTTTTCGCATTTTGATTTATTATAGCATATTGCGCCGGGATTGTACACTTTATTTCTTATAAAAAGCAAATTTTGTCATATCGGATAAAACCTTGACGAAAATTTAATGGACTGCGCCGAAAAGCAACAGTCCATTATCTGTATCGTTTGTCCGAAGAAAAAATATTTATCAGCATCGCCGTGAAATATCCGATGAAGCCAAGGTCAATTGCCGCCAAGCCGAACGTCCACGGATATGTGAACTTCCTGCCGCTGAGCGTGATCGGATTGCCCGATATATTCGCCGCAAGCGCAGCAACCACTAAAACGGTGAAAATCAAAATTCCTATACCGATTGGGAAAAAAGCACCTTTAAGCTGCTTTTTCAGGTAAGTCTTACGCATTTTTTCATCGGCAAAACTTTGCCTTGAAGCGACAACACTGCCGCCCGTAACCTCAAGCTCACAGCCCGAAAAAAGTGCATCAACGCCTGTTTTTTCAACAAGCAGCGGCTTTTTCTTTACCGTCCAAACGGATTTTGAAGCGATAACATTTATTTCAAAAACGCCCTTGAGCCGTACATATTGGCTGTCTTCATCTTTTGAAAGCTTCTGCGTCGGATTTTCTTTATCGCCGTCGGAGTTTTTGCCAATATCCGTCCTTGGAGCACGGAAGACGATAAGCTTGTGCATTCCTTTTTCAGCAGGTGAAATTGTTATGCTTTCATCCTCGGAAATAAGATATTCCTTGCCGTCAAGCTCAATTTTCAGCACATCGTCGGAAGCGTTGTCTATTCTGATGTTCGCCATAAATTCCTCCGAAAAGAAAGAGCTGCGGCAGAGAAACATGCCGTTTTTCTGCAACAGCTCTTATAGTCAAAAATTATTCAACGATAACTGTTCCGTCCTCTTTAACGGTGATCTTGTCGCCGTCCTTTACAGCGCTGAGGAACTCATCGCCGAGAGAGTCAACGGCAACGATTGTGTTATCCGTCCAAACGTCGGAAAGGATAACGCCTGCGGCTGCAAGAGAGTCGATCGGCAGTGAGAAAAGCATTGCCGCCGGAGCCATGTTAAGAGCGCATACGGTGTAGAGAACCATACCGCCGGTTGTTGAACCGATCGTCTGAGGCAGGCAAAGAACCTTGCCTGTGAGGTTCTTGCCGAATACGTCGGGGTTGTTCTGGTCGGAACCGATAACCTCGTCCTTGCCGATAATCGGAATATCGTGCATGAGGGCTGTTTTCTGGAATGTTGCAAGTGTGTTTACACCGTTATGAGAAACAACAGCCTCGCCCTTATTGATTGTGCCTGCTACAACAGGACGTCCTTTGAATGTCTTGCTCATAATCAAAAACCTCCCTTGACAGCGATCTTGGTGATATCGTCAGTTGTGAAATAACGTGCGGTCGTGTATGTACGAAGCTTGTTGGAGCATGTGATAACATTGCTCGTGTCGCCGCCGCAAAGCGGATTGTTCATGTACATAAGCGGGCAGATGCAGGAAATATTGATGCCGAAACCGATAAGCTTGTTGTAAGCGGCACTGTTTTCCTTCTTAAATCTGTCGAGAACCTCCGGAGCGGTTGTCATAACAGTGCGGAGACCAACCTTTGTCTTGCCCTGCTTCTTGAGCTCCTTCTCAAATCTGTCGGTCCACTCGCCGAGCTGAGCGTACGAAAGGTGAGGACAGCCGATAAAGCAAAGCTTCGGAGCTGCGCCCTTATCCTTCCACATAACGGGATAGTTCTTGTAAACTCTCTCAAGCTCTGCGTCGTCGATAACATAAGTCTGAGCGCCCTCGGCGATAAGGCTTTCGCCCTGCTCAACAGCTTCGGGAGTAAGATTTTCAATATGATAGAGTCCGACTGCACCGTTTGAAGCGGTTGCTGCGCCGAAATCCTTGAGATATGCCTTGGCATCGTCTGTAAGCTCTGTGCCGATCCACTTGTCAAGACCCTTGACGTAAGGAACGTCCTCCATAACCTTCATGCCGATTGCCGAACCGAGAACCTGAGCCTCGGGAATCTTTGTGGTCTTAACCTCGATGATCCACTTTGCCTTTCTTCCCTCATCTGTGAGAAGATCGAACTCGGGAACCTTGCCGAGAATTGAACCGAACAGCTCGATGATACCTGAGTTACGGTTACATCTTGCGCCGAGAACGGAGTTTGCGAATACAACAGCCGAGCTCTCTGCCCATGAAAGGATATCGCCCTTCTTCGGGGTGTTGCCTACCTCGTCAAAGTAGCATGCACATGTGAACGACTTGTCGCTCTTGAGTCCGAGCTTGTTGAGCTGAACCTCGTAGGAATCCTGCATACCGTAGAGGATCTTATTGAAGATCAATTTCTGGAGCGGGTTGCACTTAACGTTTGCGTAGTCAATGGGTCTCGGGTCAACGGTAAAGCCCTCGTCAACCTTGAGGCCGCCCTTGATGAGTTCGTCCATGATGGAGAACACGGGCTTGAGAACCGAAATACCGAAGCTTGTAACGAGATGTCCTTTGCCGTTTACGGGGACGAATTTCTCTGCTCCGAAAGCGTCGCCGTAAAGCACAAGGGTTTTCATAACCTTTGCCATTACCTCGCCCTTTGAGCCGTGAAGAATTTCTTTTTCCTCGTCTGTCAGCTTCATTTTGTAGCTGAAGTTTTCATTCATAAGGTTTATCCTCCTTTTATCCTCATAAGTCCCCGACACGGCGGACTTATTATTTCCGAACCGAGCTTCCGCCGCTTGCGTTAACGAAAGCCGTACATTCTTAATATAATTATATATTAAAACTTAACTCATTTCAAGAGTTTGTTAAAGATTTGACTAAAAAAGAGTGCATGGATTTTTGGTTAATATGATTAAAGCCCGCCCTTTTCGGTTTAACCGACAAGGTCAGGCTTTTATTACAGCAATTTTATTTTTCGATGTTTTTCGGCGTGAACGCTTCGGGAAGCAGCTCATTAAGGGAATACTTTTTATACGACTCCTCTCCCGTGACAACAAGAACCGTAAAATCGGGTGAGCAAAACTCCGCCATAACCTGACGGCAAACTCCGCACGGAGGAAATGAACCGCTTATAATTCCGTTCTTGCCGCCTGCAACGGCAATAGCCGTGAAATTCCTTTCGCCCAAAGAAATCGCATTGAAAAAAGCTACTCTCTCGGCGCAAACGGTCGGGGTGTATGCGGCATTTTCGATGTTGCAGCCCGTAAAAAGCTTTCCGCTTTCGGTCAGCAGCGCCGCACCGACCTTGTAGCCCGAATAGGGAACATATGCGTTTTTCATTGCGTCAATCGCCGCTTTGCAAAGCTCTTTTTCGTTCATAGCAACACCTCATTGAAAAAATCAATCAAACAAAACCGTGCTGAAATATCTTTCGCCCGTATCGGGGAGAACAGTTAC
>CAVGRW010000026.1:0-20860 GCA_963631735.1 Bacteroidaceae bacterium
ACGCTTTTACCTTGGTTGTGCAAGCAAAAGTTACGCCCGTTACCGTTGCGGCAAGTAAGATTTCTTTGAACTCGCTCATTATTCTGCCCCTTTCAGAGCTTCAACCATGTCTATCTTCTTGTTCTTGCGTGAAACCATGAGACTGACGAGAAGTGACATTCCGACCGTCAGCGCAACGCTGATTACGACCGAGAACACGCTGATCTCCATTTTCATTTCATATTCACCTGCAAGCGCTTTAAGCAGATAATCAAGCGTGCCGATGCCTGCGGGAATTCCGAGAATTACGCCGAAAATCGAGAGCCAGAGATTCTGTCCGATGAGAAGCTGTCCGATTTTTTTATCTTTAAATCCGACAACCTTGAGCGTTGCCATTTCACGGTAACGCTCCGTATAGCTCATAACGCCGAGGTTGTAGAGAACAACAATGCCGAGAATAAGTGCGCCTAAAACAAGAAGAATGATCATCGTGTTGAAAATATCAATAAACGTTTCAAACGAATCCATTATCATCTGCTTTGACTGGATACTCTTGATGCTTGTATCTGTGAAAATATCGGATTTCTGCGTCTTGGTGTAAGCCGAGTCGAAGGCAAACGGAAGCTTGATTTTCTTTGCGTAATCCGAGCTTATCGCAACGCTTTCGGAAACGCTTCGCATTATCCTGCCGATTTTTACAGTGTATTCCTTGTCTGTGCCGAACGGGCTGAACGTGAGCTCATCGCCCTCTTTGACGTTGAATTCCTCTGCAAGTCTCTCGCAGATCAATGCGCCGTCATCGGGAAGTTTTATATAGTCCATATCTTCGCCCGGAAAAGCAACGAGCTCATGCTCGATTTTATAAACATCGACCGAAATGGTTTTGTCCTTTGCCTGAACGCTTATCGAAGCGCTGAGGTCGGCATCGTATTTTTCGGCGAGCTTGTCTTTTTGCTCGTTTGTTGCATTCTCGGTGAAATAAATTCTTGAAGAATACTTCATTGCACCGTCATAGTAGGTGTTGAGGAAAGCATTCATTGTGTCTCTCATGCCGAAGGATGCCATGATGAGCAGCGTACAGCCGACAATTCCAAGCAGGCTCATCGCCGTGCGGGATTTGTGGCGCACGATGTCACGCATGTTCCACCGTGTGCCGAACGAAAGCTTATGGAAAAGCTTTGTCCTTTCAATAAGCATGGGCTTCATCTTTTTCGGCGAATAGGGTCTGAGTGCGTCCGCCGCAGTACCCTTGAGCATCTTTCTGACTGAAAGATAACCGATGAGTGTAAGCACGATGATTATTGCCGCAAGAATATAGTAGCAGAAGCTCGGAACATAGAGCTTCCATTCGGGCATATCGAAGTATGTACCCATCATTCCGTCGGGGTTCATAATGTACCATGCAATGAGAAGTCCGAGACCGGCGCCGATTGCCGAGCCGATAATTCCTATCATGAACGCATACGATGTGTAGTGTCTGAGAATACGCTTGTTCTTGAAGCCAAGCGCCTTGAGTGTGCCGATTTGCGTCTTTTCCTTTGCAGTCAGGCGGTGCATCGTCGTAACCATTGTCAGAACGGCAATGAGCAGGAACAGCACGGGTAAAACCGAACCCATTGTCTGACCCTCTTCAACCTCGCCGTGAGCGTTGGAATATGAGGCGGACTCGTCCTTCGTGAGAATAAGCGCCGTGTTGCCGAGAGCGTCGTCGGCTTTCTCCGTGAAGTCCTTTTTAGACATTGACGAAACAACATTTATCTGCGGATAATAGTCTCTGCCGATTGCCTTTTCGTACATAACAGGTGAGACGTAGGCGAAGCCGAATGTGTTGTAATCGGGCATAAGCTGACTCGAATCACGAACGCAGATAAGCTGCTCGCCGGATTTGATAAGACCTTTGATTACGCCCTTCATTTCAATGCCCTTGTAAGCAAGAGTTATGCTGTCGCCGACCTTAAAATCGTTTGCGTCGGCATATCTGTCGGAAAGCCAAACGCCGTCGGTGCTTTTGGCGTCGTACTTTTCGCCGTCCGTTATAAGCATTCCCGAAACCTTTTCGTTTGTTGTGACCGTCAGCGCAACGGCATCGTCTTTTCTGTCCTTAACATCGGCGGCAACGCTGACGTAACGTCCTGCATTGTCGACTCCGTCGATGTTCTCTATGCTTTTAAGATCATCGGCAGAATAGCCTTTTTCGAAAATTATCCTGTAATCGGCATAGCCTGTTTCCTCAAAGAAGGACGAGGTGTTACCCTCGATGCTGTACCATTCCATGTTGAAGCCGGCAAATATTCCCGTGCCTATGGCGATCATTATGATCATCGAAATGAACTGCGCACGGTAAAGACCCATCGTCCTCCAAAGCTTTTTGAATAACATATCGCCACCCCTTTACCAGTCGATGCTGTCGGCAGAGGCGGGATTTTTCTGTTCCTCCTGCGAAACGATCTTACCGTTTTTAACTCGCACAACCACATCCGCCATTTTTGCAATGTTCTGGTTGTGGGTAACGATTACGATCGTTTTGCCGTAGTCACGAGCCATTTTAAGAAGAAGCTTGAGCACCATAACGCCTGTCTCGGAGTCGAGTGCACCCGTCGGCTCGTCGCAAAGAAGAATTTTCGGATTTTTTGCAAGCGCACGTGCAATGGAAACTCTCTGCTGCTCGCCGCCCGAAAGCTCCGAGGGGAAGTTCTTCAAATGGTCGGAAAGACCGACTTCTTCAATCATCTTTGTTGCCGAGAGAGCGTTCGGCGCAATCTCTTTGACAAGCGCAACATTTTCATGAACGGTCAGTGTCGGAACAAGGTTGTAAAATTGGAAAACAAAGCCGACTTTTTCCGCCCTGTATTCGGCAAGCTCATTGCCCGAAAGGGTGGAGATGTCCTTGCCCTCAACAAAAATTTTGCCGTCCGTCGGGCTGTCGAGACCGCCCAAAAGATTGAGCAATGTGCTCTTACCTGCGCCGCTCGGACCGAGAACAACAACGAATTTACCTTCGTCAAGCTTCATGCTGACGTTATCCAATGCTTTCTGCTGATGATCGCCGCTTTGATAAACACGGCTGACGTTTTTGAATTCAACAATTGCCATAAATCCCTCACATTCCGTTAGCTTATGCTAACTGCGATTTTTATTAAACAGACGACCCGCAAGCCGTCCGCATGTTTCCTTGAATTATACGAAATATCGGATTGTAAAAACAGTTTATAATCCGCTCGGTTAGCTACGGCTAACCGACAGCCTTATTGTAGCACCGCCCGCACCCGATGTCAACATTTATTTCCGAATTATAAGGAAAATTTTGCGGATTTTTTGCATGAATGTACGGTTAGAAGAAATTTATCTTAATTGCATGGGAGACGGAAAGGACGTCGCACCTAAATCGGTTTTTATCATAACCTTTCGGTACGACGGGGCTCGGAAACCGCACAATCCGTAGGGGTCGATGCCCACATCGACCCAAGAAGTTTCCTTAACGTAAAGCACTGTGAAACTAAATCACGAAAACAACGTTCGCTGCATAGTGATTTAAATTCACGGCGCACTAAAAATCGAAAGATGCCTAAAAAGCGGAAATAATATAGGCTCCCTTTTAGGGGAGCTGTCACGGCTTGCCCGTGACTGAGGGGTTTTGGAAAATCAGATGAATTATTGCGTTAACCTCGTCACTCCTACGTCGAACCGTAATCGTTTTTTATCATAATCTTTCGGTACGACGGAACTCGGAAACCGCACAATCCGTAGGGGTCGATGCCCACATCGACCCAAGAAATTTTCGTAAAGCGACGCATTGTGAAATTAAATCATGAAAACAATGTTTCACTGTATGGTGATTTAAATTCACGATGTGTTAAAAATCAGAAGACAACTAAAAAGCAGAAATAATATAGGTGCCCCTTTAGGGGAGCTGTCACGGCTTGCCCGTGACTGAGGGGTTTGTAAGGAGCTTGTAGAAATCGACAAAGGCTACCCTGCAGGGGAGGCAAGAAGTTTTTCTGCGTCGAAAACAACCTTTATCAGACTTCTAAAGGTGCGATGCGGTCATCGACCCATATGAAATGTTCTTTTTCAAACCTCGTAGCACCGCTGATATTTCAAGACAAAAAACGACCGCCCCGAGAGGAGCGGCCGAAATATTATTTAGATGTACCAAATCCAACCGAAGAGGACTATGATGATAAACCATTGCGAGCCGGAGTAATCAACATTAACATTGCACTTGTCCGTCACAACATTTCCGTAGCTGTCGGTAACTGTACAGGTGATCGTTGCATTGCCCTTCTTTGCACCGTAAATCTTGCCGTTCTTGTCAACCGTTGCAACATTTGTATTCGATGATGAATACTCAACCGTGTACTTTGCACCGTTGTCGGCTGTGATTTCGGGAGAAAGCATGTATGTTGATTTGTAGTTGACCGTGGCATTGTGCTCAATCTTAACGTCCTTGACAACAGCTTTTGTTTCGGCGTTTTTCGTCCAATGAGCAAAAACAGTTGTATTTGCTGTCACCTTTGTTGAGTCGGTAATCTTTGTTCCGCCGTTTGCGGAGGTGTACCAACCGTCAAAGGCATAGCCCGAACGTGTCGGAGTCGGAAGTGAACCGATTGACGGGTTAGCATACTGAGCGTAGAGCGTTACATTTGCGTTTGCGCTGTAGGTTGCGCCTGAGTTATATGCCGTGCCGCTGCCGTTTGCCGCAGTGTTCCAATTTGTGAAAGTCTGTGAAACAGTTTTGCTTGATGATGAAACCGTACCGCCGTTAGCATTGTATGTAACGGTGAAGCTCTTGCCTGTCGGCTTAACCGTTGTAAGCGTAAGATTTGTGTCGTGAGTCTTTGTCTGACTTGCAATCGAACCTGTACCGCCGTTTACGTTGTAGGAAACGGTGTATGTGTTTGCCGCTAAAATGTTTTCGTAAACTGCTTTTGATGAGTTTCCTGATTTGTCAATGACATATAGGTGAACAGTATAGTTTCCCGCTCCTCCATGATTGGCTGTAAAAATCGTATGATAAAAGAATCCATTTGATGCGGCTTGGGAATACTGATATTCACCACCCGGACCGTAAACTACGATCCAAGCATGATCAATACCTTTCTCATCATATATCGTAGCATTTATATTAAAAGAGGCTGCACTTATACATGAAACAAATGTCTCTGTAATTTGAGGCGCTGTCGTATCCTTCATAACTTTTATGTTTTCATATACATATTTTGCTGAATTTCCGGAATAATCAAATGCATATAGATGAACTGTATAAACACCTTGTCCGCCGTATTCGGAAGCATAAATTGTGTAATAAAAAGCTCCATTATTGGCATTTACCGAGAATTGCTTTTCTCCGCTTGGTCCGTAAACAACTAACCAAACATGATCAATTCCGTTAGCATCATATAATTCTGCATTTATATTGAACTGGCTGTCCGTTTTGCACGAAACGGAAGTTTTACTAATCGTCGGCGCGGTTGTGTCAACTACAGTATTAAAGTTTGGTCGAATAAAGCAAGTCAATTCACCATACCAACCGTATCCGATAGAATTCCGTGTTACGCATCCCCAAGAAGCACCTTGCTCAAGAATCGTCATTTTGGAACTGTTAGCAGATTCGACTATTGCAACATGTCCATAAGTATTTACTGTTCCGTTTTTGTATACTGTCGTTCTCCAAACAGCAATATCTCCGGGCTGCGGAACATATCCCGAATAATAGTAGGTTCTCGACCAACCGTCCATAACATTACTTTCATAGTCTCTTCCGTCACCTCGCACCGAATAACCTAGATAGCTGTAGTATTCTCTGACGAAAGCTACGCACTCTACACTTCCGCCGACGACGGTACCAACCTTTGAGCTTGCCCATGCAACTGCGTCTGCCTGTGTATGTCCGTTCGTTGCGGCTTTTGCGTTGGTTGATAGACCGATCGGGATAGCTGTTATCACTAATATAACTGCCATCGCAAAAGCCAATAAATGTTTAATTCTCTTGTTCATTCTGTGTTTCTCCTTTTTTTAGTACAAATTTCAACTATATAGACACGTTATAGCCTATATAGTTTATTTTATATTAGCACAACTGCCTATATAATTCAAGTATAATTTAATGAAATGGGCGATTTTTGTGGATTATTATGCAATAGGACAGAGAATAAGAAAATATCGCAGGGCATTGAACCTGTCTCAAGAGACCTTGGCTGAGAAAATTAACATTTCTAAAACTCATATGAGCCATATCGAAACAGGCAATACAAAAATGAGCCTGCCCGTGCTCGCCGCGATTGCCGCTGCACTTAATGTAAGCACCGACAGTATTCTTTTTGACGAAAAACGTGAAAGCAAGAACACTGCGGTTGATGAAATTGATTTTGAGCTTGATGATTGCAGTTTGACAGAGCTGAAAATTCTAAAAGATATTGTTTGCTCGGCAAAATCGGCATTAAGAAAACACCTTTAATAAAAAAATCCGCATTTTGCCACTTGACAATAAAAATAAAACGTTATAAAATGTAAACAATATTAGAAAACGTTGATGCAGACGGCTGTTTCATTGGAATATCCTCAGAGAGGTGCGTGTTTGGTGTAAGCGCATCGGTATTCGGAAGCGGCTACCACTGCGGAGTGCGTTCCGAAATAAGGTTCGCCGTTCGCCGCGTTAAGGCTTTCGAGTGGCAGTCATTGACTGCAATACGGGTGGAACCGTGGAGCTATGCTTCATCCCTGTTTTGGGATGGAGCTTTTTTGTTTTTTACTGAGAACTTTTCAGCCTCCCATTAGATGGCTTCGGTGATTTGCGTCGGAGTCGGGGAATAAAGATTAAAGCTTGATGAGATTTCACTCCCTCAGTCAGCTTCGCTGACAGCTCCCCCAGAGGAGGAGCCCACGTTCAAAATAAATTTCATCAAGCTCTTTACAAAACCCCTCAGTCACGGACAAGCCGTAACAGCTCCCCTAAAAGGGAGCCGAGAATCAGTTTCTGCTGATATTTTGTTAGCCTTCTACTTGAGGGGAGGTTGAATAAACTCTGCGCTGAAAGATTTTTTAGACTTTTTTGGTGCGATGTGGGCATCGCACCCTACAATGAGTGCGAAGAATTATTTTGCACAGAGGTTTGGTTATAGCACAATCCGTAGGGGTCGATGCCTACATCGACCCGAAAACAAATTTAATTTAGTAGGGGCGTGCATTGCACGTCCGACAAAGTCTGTTGAAAATAAAAGCGGACGACCAATGGTCGCCCCTACAAAAAGACAGTAAACTCTATCTGACATTTTAATCCCCTTGCTTCAAGGGGAGGCTTAGAACAAATAAGTTACCGAAAAACTTTCGGGCTGCATATTAAAATGTATTATAAACCCTAAAACATGAAAGGAATGATTATAAAATGGCAAACGTAACATTGAAAGGCGGAGTCGTTAAGGAGTACGACAACGGCACGACCGCCATGGACATTGCTAAGAGCATAGGCATGGGTCTTTACAAGGCTGTTTGTATCTGCAAGATCAACGGCGAGTATCAGGATCTTAGAACCCCGATCACGGGTGACTGCGAGCTTGAGTTCCTCACCTTTGAGGACGACGAGGAGGCAAAGAGAACCTTCCGTCATACCGCTTCGCATATTCTCGCTCAGGCAGTTAAGAGACTTTATCCCGAAGCAAAGCTTGCAATCGGTCCGTCAATCGCAAACGGCTTCTACTATGACTTTGACGTTGAAAAGCCGTTCCTTCCCGAGGATCTTGAGAAGATCGAAGCCGAGATGAAGAAAATCGTCAAGGAGAAGCTTCCTCTTGAAAGATTTGAGATGACACCCGACGAGGCTATCAAATATTATGAGGATAAGGGCGAGATCTACAAGGTCGAGCTTGTTAAGGAGCACGCCGACAAGGGCGAAAACATCAGCTTCTACAAGCAGGGCGAGTTTACAGAGCTTTGCGCTGGTCCGCATATTCCCGACACAGGCAGAATCAAGGCATTTAAGCTGACTTCGGCAACAGGTGCTTATTGGCGCGGAAGCGAGAAGAACAAGATGCTTCAGCGTATCTATGCAACCGCTTTCACAAAGCAGGCTGACCTCGACGCTTATCTTGAGGCTATCGAAGAAGCAAAGAAGCGTGACCACAGAAAGCTTGGCAGAGAGCTCGGACTTTTCGCTCTCAGAGACGAAGCTCCGGGAATGCCGTTCTTCCTCCCCAAGGGCATGGTTCTTCGCAACACACTTATCAATTATTGGCGTGACGTTCATAAGAAGTGGGGCTACTATGAGATTTCAACTCCGCAGATCATGCGCCGTTCGCTTTGGGAGACCTCGGGCCACTGGGATCACTATCATGACGATATGTACACAACGGTTATCGACGGCGAGGATTTCGCAATCAAGCCGATGAACTGCCCCGGCAGTATCCTTGTTTACGAGCTTGAGCCCCATTCATATAAGGAAATGCCGCTTCGCTACGGCGAGCTTGGCAAGGTTCACAGAAACGAGCTTTCGGGCGCACTTCACGGACTTTTCCGTGTTCGCTGCTTCACTCAGGACGATGCTCATATTCTCCTCGCTCCCGAGCAGATCCGTGATGAGGTTGTAAGAATCGCACAGCTCTTTGACGAGGTTTACACCCTTTTCGGACTTCCGTATGAAATAGAGCTTTCAACAATGCCCGAGGATCATATCGGTTCGGAAGAGGATTGGGAGATTGCAACAAAGGCACTCGCAGACGCTATAACAAGCGTTGGCAAGACATATATAATCAACGAGGGCGACGGTGCTTTCTACGGTCCGAAGCTTGACTTCCACATCAAGGACAGCCTCGGAAGAACATGGCAGTGCGGTACTATTCAGCTCGACTATCAGCTTCCCGGCAGATTCAATCTTGAATACACAGGCTCGGACGGAGAGAAGCATACTCCCGTTATGATCCACCGTGTTGTATTCGGTTCGATCGAGCGCTTCATCGGCGTTATCACCGAGCATTTTGCAGGCGCATTCCCGATTTGGCTTGCTCCCGTTCAGGTCAAGCTCCTCCCGATCGCAGACCGTCATCATGACTATGCGTTCGAGATTGCAAAGAAGCTTGAAGCCAAGGGCATCCGCTGTGAGGTAGATACAAGAAGCGAAAAGACGGGCTACAAGATTCGTGAAGCTCAGCTTCAGAAGATTCCTTACATGCTCCTCATGGGCGACAAGGATATTGAAGGCAAGTGCGTTTCGGTTCGTAAGCGCGGCGAGGGCGATATCGGCGCAATGGGCGTTGATGAGTTCGTTGAAATGGCTGCAAAGCAGATTGAGTCCAAGGAGATCTTCTGATTATGTCCATAGAAAAAGGCAGGGCGTACCTCAGCCGATTCGGCATTGAGGACAGAGTGAGGGAGTTTGACGTGTCAAGCGCAACGGTTGAGCTTGCGGCTCAGGCACTCGGCGTTAAGGGTCAGCGAATTGCAAAAAGTCTCTCATTCAAGGTCGGCGACGAAGCGATACTTGTTATTGCCGCAGGCGACGCCAAGGTAGATAATAAAAAGTATAAGGCAACCTTTTCGGCAAAGGCGAAAATGCTTACGCCCGACGAGGTCGAAAGCATGATCGGTCATAAGATCGGCGGAGTTTGTCCGTTCGGTATAAATGACGGTGTTAAGACATATCTTGACGAGTCGCTGAAAAGATTTGACACGGTTTTTCCCGCAGTCGGAAGCTCAAACAGCGCAGTTGAGCTTACACCCGACGAGCTTGAAAAATATGCTCAGGGCTTCAGCGGCTGGGTCGATGTTTGCAAGGTTGTTGAAGAATAATTAGGTAGGCGTTTTAAAAAAAAGAGAAGCGATTTACCAAGGCTTCCCCTTGAGGGGAAGCTGGCGCATGGCGACTGATGAGGTGGAAAAATTTAATTAAAATATCCTTGAATAATTACTATAAACATTCGCCACCTCATCCGAGCGGCGCAATCCGCCGCCCACCTTCCCCTCAAGGGGAAGGCACGTTTAATTAGCAAAATATACTCACAAGGCAGGTGCTATATATGAAATATGTTGTTGTATTATATGACGGAATGGCGGACTATCCCGTTCCCGCTCTCGGCGGCAAAACGCCGATGATGGTTGCGAACAAGCCGAATTTTGACCGTCTTGCTCAGCGCGGCGAGGTCGGACTTGTCAGAACGGTTGCCGAGGGCTTGAAGCCCGGCAGTGATGTCGCAAACCTCAGCGTTATGGGATATGATCCGAAAAAGTATTACACGGGACGTTCTCCTCTTGAGGCTGTAAGCATCGGAGTTAAAATGGCTGACGACGATATTGCGCTCAGATGCAATGTCGTAACGCTTTCCGATGAGCCGAACTACGAGGACAAGACAATGATCGACTATTCGGCAGGCGATATTTCAAGCGCCGAAGCAGCCGAGATAATTAAAACGGTTCAGGAGCATTTCGGCGGCGGTGAATTTGATTTTTATCACGGCGTTAGCTATCGCCACTGCCTTATTCATCACGGCGGTACGGTCGATCTCGGCAACATGACTCCTCCGCACGATATTTCCGACAGAGTTGTAGGCCCGTACCTTTCAACGTCGGAGAATGCGAAGCCGCTTGTTGCGATGATGAAAGAAAGCTACGATCTGCTCAAGGATCACCCTGTCAACAAAAAGAGAATTGCCGAGGGCAAGCGCCCTGCAAATTCGATTTGGCTTTGGGGCGAGGGCAAGAAGCCCATTCTTCCGAAGTTTGAGGATCTCTATCATAAGAAGGGCACGGTTATTTCCGCCGTTGACCTTCTCAAGGGTATAGGCATTTCGGCAGGCATGAACACGCCCGAGGTTGAGGGCGCAACGGGCTATATCGACACGAACTTTGAGGGCAAGGCGAATGCCGCAGTTGAAGAACTCAAAAACGGTGTTGATTTTGCTTATGTTCATTTTGAAGCTCCCGACGAGTGCGGCCACAGAGGCGAGCCCGAGAATAAGGTCAAGTCGATCGAAATGATTGATTCCCGTGTGCTTCCGATTATTATTAAGGGTCTTGAGGAGATAGGTGAGGATTATAAAATCATGATTCTTCCCGACCATCCGACGCCGATCGTTACAAAAACTCACGCAAGCGACCCTGTTCCGTACATGATTTATCATAAATCCGAGGAGAAGGACAGCGGCGTTGAGTCAATAAACGAGGAGTCTGCCAAGGCAACGGGCAATTATGTTGATTTCGGCCCCGATTTGATGAAGAAATTCATAGTATAAGGACGGATTTTGCGATTTTTCAACTTGTTATAAAAAATTATTTCAAAAAAGTCTTGATTTTTTCGCATAAATCTGTTAGTATATGAAATGTTGTTTAGTATTCGTAGTTAAAGGAGGTGCCGACAAATGGCAAAATGCGAATTCTGCGGTAAAGATGTTGCTTTCGGTATCAAGGTTTCCCACTCACACAGACGTTCAAACAGAACATGGAAGCCGAACGTTAAGCGTGTTAAGGCAATCGTTAACGGTTCTCCGCGCAAGGTATATGCTTGCACACGTTGCTTGCGTTCAGGTAAGGTTACACGTGCCGTTTAATGGTAAGATGATGATTCAGAGACTGTCCCTCGGACAGTCTCTTTGTCTTAGTAGGAGTTTTTATGAAATTCAAAGAAGTTTTACGTCAGAAAATATTTGCAGAGGACAAATTTTTCAACAACTGCCACGCCTCGACTGTTCTCAAAAGCGGCGGCAGGCTGCTTTGTGCATGGTTCGCAGGAACAAAAGAGGGGAATGACGATGTTGAAATTTATCTTTCCTTCAACGACGGCGATGCTTGGAGCGAGCCGAAAAAATTGACATCGACCGATGTTCCGTGCTGGAATCCCGTGTTTTTGGAAAGCGGCGGTGAAATAACGTTGTTTTATAAAGTCGGCAGAAAAATTCCCGAATGGCAGACTTATTATATGAAATCAGTTGATAACGGCGACACATGGACAAGCCCTGTTCAGCTCGTTGATGGCGATGTCTCGGGCGGCAGAGGACCCGTGAAAAATAAGGCTATCATAGTGTCCGACGGAAGAATTATAGCTCCGGCTTCTGTTGAAACGGAGACTGCCTGGGATGCGTTCGTTGATATCTCAGCCGACGGCGGCAAAACATGGCAAAGAAGTGAATTTATGCCGTTTGACCATGAAAATGCCGATGGAAAGGGAGTTATCCAACCGACTCTTTGGGAGAGTGACGGCAAAATTTTTGCCCTGCTGCGTTCGACCGAGGGCAGAATAATGCGAAGCGTCAGCGAGGACGGAATTCTTTGGAGCAAATGCGAAAAGACGGATTTGCCGAATAATAACAGCGGCATTGACTGCGTAAAGCTCCCGAACGGCTATATCTTTGTTGTTTTCAACCCCATTGCCGAGTCGTGGGGCGACAGAAATATTATCGCTTACGCAATAAGCAAAGACGGCGGAAAAAGCTTCTCCGAGCCGACGCTTATTGAAAAAGACGATGATACGGAAGCCGAATTTTCCTATCCTGCGGTGATAACGGACGGAAAATACATTTATATAACATACACGCATTACCGCAAGACGGTTATGTTTGTCAAGCTTGAGATAATTCCCGATTAACGAGGTGAGGTTATGAACAGTTTTAAGAAAAAAATTGTCCTGCTCAGAAGAAGAATTCTTTTCTTCCTGCTTTGGCCGATGGCTTTCAACTTTTTTGCCAAGAAGCCGATAAACGAAAAGCTTATACTTTTCGCTTACAATCAGAATTATGATACTCTCCCCGATAACATGGCGGGGATTTATGAATTCCTTAAAAATAAAGGCTATGACTGCCGAATTATGAATTCGCCGAAAAGCTCATTAAAAAGGTTCCTGTTCGGCATAACATTTCAAAAGTATTATGCACAGTGCAAGTGCGTTTTCCTGACCGACAACTTTGACCCGCTCTATGCACATCAGCCTCGAAAGGGCACAAAGGTAATTCAGCTTTGGCATGCCTGCGGAGCGTTCAAAAAGTGGGGCTATTCAACTCTTGACCTCGCTTGGGGCGGAAGCCGTGAGGATATGCTCAGATTTCCGATGCACAATACATATACCGATGTCTTTGTCTCGTCCGAGGCTGTCATTCCCTGCTATGCGGAGGCTTTCCGCTGCTCGGAGCGCAGAATAAAGGCGTTCGGTACGCCGAGAACCGACGTCTATTTTGATAAGAATTTTGTATCCTCTCAGCGTGAGGAGCTGCTGAAAATCTTCCCCGAGATCGGCGAAAGAAAAATCATACTCTATGCGCCGACCTTCAGAGGAAATTCACCGACTGCGGCATATAACGAAAATCCGCTCGATTATGAAAAGCTCAAATCGGCGCTCGGCGATGAATATGCGCTCGTGATGAAGCTTCACCCGTTCACTGCGAAGAAATTCGGCTTGACCGAGGAGGAAAAAGAGAAGTACGGCGACTTTATTTTTGACGGTTCAAAGAGTCTGAAAATTGAAACCGCACTTTGTGCCGCCGATATTCTTATTGCTGATTATTCCTCACTGATTTTTGAATATGCACTGCTCAATAAGCCGATGCTTTTCTATGCCTATGACCTTGAGGAGTACGAGCACGACAGAAGCTTTTATTATGATTACAAGAGCTTTGTTCCCGGAAAGATCGTCATAAACAACGACGAGATAATCGAAGCCGTAAGGAACGGTGATTTCCGAGCAGACAGAATACCTGCTTTCAGAGAAAAGTTCATGGGCGCATGCGACGGCGAGTGCGTCAAGCGTATTGCCGAATATGCGATAATATAAATATAACAGAGCTGTTGCTTTTTGCGGCGGCTCTGATTTTTTACTCTGAAAAATAAGATAAAAACGAATAAATATCCGAAAAAATGAAAAAAACTGCCCAATAGGCACTTTTGAGAACATTTTATGGCAAAAACGGGAATAAAAAGTTGAAAAAAATCTCTTAATAATGTTTACATCTCAAAAAGAAAGTGTTATTATTATGGGTGGTAATAAGATTGCTATTAACTTTACAAGGAGGAACAAAGAATGGCAAGAAAAAAGTTAACCATGGATGGTAATACCGCTGCCGCTCACGTATCTTATGCGTTCACGGAAGTTGCCGGTATCTATCCTATCACCCCGTCAAGCCCGATGGCTGACTACGTTGATCAGTGGTCCGCTCAGGGTCGTAAGAACATTTTCGGCACAACAGTAAAGGTTGCTGAGATGCAGTCCGAGGCAGGTGCTTCGGGTACTGTTCACGGCTCCCTTGCAGCAGGTGCTCTCACAACGACTTATACGGCGTCACAGGGTCTTCTCCTCATGATCCCCAATATGTATAAGATCGCAGGTGAGCTTCTTCCCTGCGTATTCCATGTATCGGCTCGCTGCGTTGCGTCTCACGCCCTCAACATTTTCGGCGATCATTCAGACGTTTATGCCTGCCGTCAGACAGGTTTCGCAATGCTTGCAGAAACAAATCCGCAGGAGGTTATGGATCTCGGCGCAGTTGCTCATCTTGCAGCTATCGAGGGCAGAGTTCCGTTCATCAACTTCTTTGACGGTTTCCGTACATCTCACGAGATTCAGAAGATCGAAGTTTGGGATTACGATGATCTTAAAGAAATGTGCGACATGGATGCAGTTGCTGCATTCAGACACAGAGCTCTTAACCCCGAGCATCCCGTAATGCGCGGTTCTCACGAGAACGACGATATCTTCTTCCAGCATCGTGAGGCTTGCAACAAGTACTATGACGCAGTTCCGGCTGTTGTTGAGAAGTACATGGGCAAGGTAAACGCAAAGCTCGGCACAAACTATCAGCTCTTCAACTACTACGGCGCTGAGGACGCAGAGAACGTAATCGTTGCTATGGGTTCAATCTGCGACGTTGCAGAAGAGGTTATCGACTATCTTACCGCTAAGGGTGAGAAGGTCGGTCTTATCAAGGTTCGTCTTTACAGACCTTTCTCGGTTGAGAAGTTCGTTGAGGCTATTCCGGCTTCCTGCAAGAAGCTCGCAGTTCTCGACAGAACCAAGGAGCCCGGTTCAATCGGTGAGCCTCTCTTCCTCGATGTTGTTGCCGCTCTCAACGCAGCAGGCAAGGACGGCATCAAGGTTATCGGCGGCCGTTATGGTCTCGGTTCTAAGGACACACCGCCGTCAAGCGTATTCGCTGTATATGACGAACTCAAGAAGGACGCTCCCAAGGCTCACTTCACAATCGGTATCAATGATGATGTTACTTATCTTTCACTTGAAGAGAAGCCGGCTCCGAACACCGCAGCCGAGAGCACGATCGAGTGTAAGTTCTGGGGTCTCGGCGGTGACGGTACAGTCGGCGCAAACAAGGACTCCATCAAGATCATCGGTGACCATACAGACAAGTATGCTCAGGCATATTTCCAGTACGACTCAAAGAAGACCGGCGGTATCACTATCTCCCATCTTCGTTTCGGTGATGAGCCGATTAAGAGCCCCTACTATATAAACAAGGCTGACTTCGTTGCCTGCCACAACCCGTCATACATCGAAAAGGGCTATAAGATGGTTCAGGACGTTAAGCCGGGCGGAGTATTCCTTATCAACTGCCAGTGGGATGCCGCTGAGCTTTCTGAGAAGATGAATGCAGAAACCAAGCAGTACATCGCAAAGAACAATGTTCAGCTTTATACAGTTGACGCTATCGACATTGCCGCAGAAATCGGCCTTGGCAAGCGTACAAATACAGTTCTTCAGTCCGCTTTCTTTGCTCTTGCAAAGGTTCTTCCTGTTGACGAGGCTATCGGCTACATGAAGGAAAAGGCACAGAAGTTCATGAAGAAGGGTAAAGAAATCGTTGAGATGAACGAAAAGGCTATTGACGCAGGTGCAACAGCATTCGTTAAGATCGACGTTCCGGCTGACTGGGTAAACGCAGTTGACGCTGAGGCTGAGGTTAAGACCGAGGGTCCGGCAAAGCTCGTTGAGCAGGTTGAGAGCATCATGAAGCCCGTAGGTCATATGGACGGCTATGAGCTTTCGGTCGGCAAGTTCTCAAATCATGTTGACGGTACATTCGAGCAGGGTGCATCGGCATATGAGAAGCGCGGCGTTGCAGTTATGGTTCCAGAGTGGAACGCTGAGACCTGTGCAAAGTGTAATAAGTGCGCATATGTTTGTCCGCATGCTACAATCAGACCCTTCGCTCTCAGCGAGGAGGAGAAGGCAGCAGCTCCGGCAGTTACAAAGTTCGCTCCGAAGCCGATCGTAAAGACAAACTACACATATACTCTTGCAATTTCTCCGATGGATTGTATGGGTTGCGGCGTATGTATCGGCGTTTGCCCGACTAAGTCTCTTAAGATGGTATCCCGTGAGAGCCAGGATGAGCAGCAGGCAGCATTCGATTACTGCGTAGCTAATGTTGAGGAGAAGAAGGATCTTACAGCTAAGATCAATGTTATCTCCAGCCAGTATAAGAAGCCTCTCCTTGAGTTCTCAGGCTCTTGCGCAGGTTGTGCAGAGACTTCATATGCTCGTCTCATCACACAGCTCTTCGGTGACAGAATGTACATCTCCAACGCAACAGGTTGTTCTTCAATTTGGGGCGGTCCGGCAGGTACATCACCGTACACAACAGATAAGAACGGCAAGGGTCCGGCATGGGCAAACTCACTCTTTGAGGATAACGCAGAGCACGGCTACGGTATGTACCTCGGTCAGAAGGCTCTCAGAAACAACCTCATCGAGAAGGTTGAAGCTCTTGCAGCTAAGGACGGCGTAAGCGCAGAGATCAAGGCTGCCGCTGATGCTTACCTTGCAACAGTTAACGACGGCGCAAAGAACGGCGCTGCAACAGATGCTCTCGTAGCTGAGCTTGAGAAGTGCGGCTGCGACGCTGCTAAGGAAATCCTCGCTCAGAAGGATTACCTCTCCAAGAAGTCCGTATGGATCTTCGGCGGCGACGGTTGGGCATACGATATCGGTTTCGGCGGTCTTGACCATGTTCTTGCTTCGGGTGAAGATGTAAACGTTATGGTATTCGATACCGAGGTTTACTCAAACACAGGCGGACAGGCTTCAAAGGCTTCTCAGATCGGTCAGGTTGCTCAGTTTGCAGCAGCAGGTAAGGCAATTGCTAAGAAGAGCCTTGCTGAGATCGCAATGTCCTACGGCTACATCTATGTTGCTCAGATCGCTATGGGCGCAGACCAGAACCAGACACTGAAGGCTCTCCAGGAGGCTGAGGCTTATCCGGGACCGTCACTTGTTATCGGTTACGCTCCCTGCGAGATGCACAGCATCAAGGGCGGCATGGTTAACTGCCAGGCTGAGATGAAGAGAGCAGTTGAGTGCGGCTACTGGAACATGTTCCGTTACAATCCGGCTCTCAAGGCAGAGGGCAAGAACCCGTTCACAGTTGATTCCAAGGTTCCCGCAACAGAGGGCTACCGTGCATTCCTCATGAACGAGGCTCGTTACTCCGCTCTTACACGTTCGTTCCCGGAGAGAGCAGAAAAGCTCTTCGAGAAGGCAGAGGACGGCGCAAAGGATCGTTATGCACATCTCCAGAAGCTTGTTAAGCTTTACGGTACAGAGGAATAATTCCTCCGAATAAATAAATTAAGCAGGTAGTTGCCTCGGCAATTACCTGCTTTTGCACATAAAAAATCCCGACCCTCAAACGAGAGTCGGGATAATTTTATATTTTGAAAAGCTCGTTTATTGAGCTTTGCGCCTTTTCAATGTAGTTCGGCATAAATTCCTCGAGATGCTTATGATATGTCTCTTTTTTACTTGAAAAATCTTCATATGCTTTTATCAGCTTATCTGCGCTGTCGATTTCCGAAACAGGGATAACAAGACCGTTATCCGTACCGAAAATGTCTTTGGCAATGCCTTTTGATTTAACGCTGTAGCCGATAACGAGCGTCGGCACGCAGGTGCTGTATGCGGCAATGGTTGCGTGCGTTCTTGCACCGATAAACATGTCGCAGCGTGAGATAATACTCTTATATTGTGCCGCAGTGAGCGTTGGAGACACAACGGAAACTCTGTTTGAGTCAAGTTTCTCGGCAATTCGTGAGAGAATGAGTTGATCGCCGTCGCTGTCTTTCGTAACGTGCGGAATTAAAAGTATATTCTTGTTGCTGTTATCAAGGATATATCGGAGAAAATCCGTCGAAATAGCTTCAATGCTTATTCCCTTAGCGGAGTATGTGCCGACGAGTGAGCTGATGTTAAATCCGAGTGTGTTCGGCTTAACTTCAAAGTCCTTACCCATTTTTTCGTCAATATCAAGAGTGAAAGCAGGATCGGGATAGAGCACGGTGTTTCTATCTATCCCGTGTTTTTTCAGCGTTTCAAACGTAAGCGTTTCCCTCGTTACGATAAGGTCAAAGGTCTTTAAATCCTTGATTTTATCTTCCGAAAGATCATCTTCGCCGATCGAACAGCCCCAAAGCACGGTCTTTTTGCCGAGCTTTTTCAACTCACGGTTGAAAGCCGCCGCCATGTGACCGTCACCGTAGCAATAGTTGTCGCCGCCTACCGAGATATAAATATCGTCCTCTTTTAAAGAGGGATTTTTGCAGGAGAGCGAATAGAAATATTCGTCTGCAAGCTTTTGTGATTTTCTGCTCAACAGCGATAATTTTATCTTCTGTGCCGCCGTTGTTTTGGAAACGGAACGAATATAATTGAATTCTTCGGATTCATCAATATTAGGCAAATCGCCTGACTCGTCGCTTTTTGCATTGAGGGTATAGAGCTTGATTACAGATTCGGGATGTACTTTTTTTATCATTGCCGAAAGTGTTCGGACGATTGCCTCGCAGCCGTGGTTTTCACAGCCGCCGTGGGAATAGAAAGCATATCTCATTGCGTTCACTCCTCAATAAGCTTAACGTCAACGTCTCTGAGCTGTACCCAGCCCCATTGTCTCGGCCATGTTCTTGCTGTTCCGTCGGCATGGAGAACCTCAAACACAAGTGCAGGATAAACATAATCAAGATTTTCGCTGTTGGCATTCGATGTTCCGCCCGAAAGAATTATGGTGAGCTTGTACAGTCCGGGAGCAAGGTTATGTTTATTTATTGCAACCTCGACATCGTATTCACCGATTTCATTTATATTTGCAAAGGTTTTGGTAAAGGCAATTTCGATCGGTGTTTCGTCAGCCTGCCAGACAAGAATTCTAAAGCTCAAATCGCCGATATTCGGAACCTTGGTCTTGATTCGGAGCTTAAATTCTATCGGCTCGTCGGCAGCGTAAACACACGACTCGTTATGGAGGACATCAAGGGAAAGAATCTCTGCCTTATCGAGATTATAACCCGGGAGCCTTGCAAGATCGCTGAAATCATAGTGGTTCAGCTTCTCCATGTATGCCTCGCTGTTGTATATTCTGATGCCGCCTTCAACATCTCCGTCGTAAATTACCTGTCCCTCTTTAAGGACGATAACTCGGTCGCAGAGCTGGCGGATAGTATTCATCTGATGGCTGACAAAGAGAATTGTTTTTCCGCTGTCGGCAATGCTTTTCATTTTCTTAATACATTTTTTCTGGAAACGGGTGTCTCCGACCGCAAGAACCTCATCAACAAGCAGGATGTCCGGCTCAAGGTGAGACGCAACGGCGAAGGCGAGACGGACAAACATTCCGCTGGAATATCTTTTTACGGGGGTGTCAATGAATTTTCCTACCTCAGAAAATTCAAGAATATCGTCAAATTTTTCATCTATTTCGGCTTTTGTCATTCCGAGAATTGCGCCGTTAAGATAAATATTTTCTCTGCCGGTCAGCTCATTGTTAAAGCCGGTGCCGACCTCAAGCATGGAGGATATTTTACCGTAAAATTCAATCCTTCCGTCGGTCGGCTCGGTTATTCTTGAAATGATTTTGAGAAGAGTTGATTTTCCGGCTCCGTTTTTGCCGATGATGCCGACTTTTTCGCCCTGTTTAACATCAAACGATACTCCTTTGAGCGCCCAGAAATCCTCTTTGGCATTCGCCTGGATTGGATGAAGAACGTTGTGAGCCATGAGCTTTAAACGCTCGATTTTGCTGTCAGGTCTTTTGGTTACCTGCTTAATGACGTATTTTTTCTTTATGTTTGAGATATGTAAAGCAATCGGTTGTTCGCTCATATTTATTCCTCCGTCAAACGATATCAACAAAGTTTCTCTCGGTTCTTCTGAACAATATAATTCCGAAAACCGCCAACAGCACAAGCCATGCTATTGCAACCAGGAAAGAGAGCGTGTCGAAGGACATATCTCCGATAACGCACCATTTGAAAGCCGAAATCATACCGGTAACCGGGTTAAGCGAGTAGATAAGTCTGTATTTTTCGGGAATCGAGGACATGGAATAAGAAACCGGGCACGCATACTGCAAAATCGAAAGTGCAAACGGTACGATTTGTGCCATGTCACGCCATTTGACATTGAATGAAGAGAGGAACAGACCGGCAAAAAGCCCGAGAAGAGCGTTGAGCAAAAGAAAAACAGGGAAAAGAAGAAACCGTACGGTCGGATAATAGCCGACAATGAGCATCATCACAACAAGCACAACAATGGAAATCACAGAATCAAAGGCAGTGGCAAAGCATGCGCCTATCGGCGAAAGTATTCGCGGATAGTAGACCTTTTTCATCAAGGCAGCATTTGTGATAAATGTTGAAGATGTTTGAAGCACATTGCCCTGAAAAATAGCCCATGGAATGCTTCCGGCATAAACCATTATGAAATAAGGAGCATTTCCGTCGGAAGAAAGGCCGGCAAGAGTTCCGAAAATAAAGGTTGAAACAAACATGCTGATGATCGGTGCGATAACCGCCCAGCCGAGACCTATTCTTGTCTGCTTGTATCTTACCGTAATATCACGCTTTGCAAGATTATATGCAAGTTCTCTGTAATTCCAGATATCTCTCCAATATTGGAGATTTTTTC
>CAVGRW010000027.1:0-20585 GCA_963631735.1 Bacteroidaceae bacterium
ATGCTAATAAATATTATGAAAGGATGAATTCGTATGAAAAAGTTCTTGGCAATTCTTATGGTAGCCGCTGTCTGCGCAACCGTTGCTTTCTCTGTTCGTGCTGAAAATAATGCAGCTGAAGACGTTCCCGAGACAACAACTTCAACAATCGAAGGTGCTGTTAACGCTCTCCAGAATGACGAAAAGGCAGAAGAGATCGCAAACAGCATCGTTGACGCTGTTAAGACAGGCGCTGCAAAAGAAGATGTTGCTGACCTCGTTGCAACTCTCGAGAAGTACATCAACGATAAGGGCATCGGTTCTGATGAAATCAGTGATCCGGGCGCAGTTCGTGATATCGCTGATGCATTCCTTACAGATGCAGGTATCGACGTAGAGGCTCTTAACAATGCTATTTCAAACAGCATTATTGCTAACAAGGCTCTCGAGCTTTACTACAAGCCTGATGACGAGACAACGACTGAGCCGGAAACTCCGACGGAGGAGCCGGAAACAGAGATTCCCGCATGCGGTTTCGTTGGTTAATTTCTATTTAAAATGCAGTTTAAAGGTGATGGAATTTCCGTCACCTTTTTGCTTTATTAACCGTTTTTTAACAATTATTTAATCTGTACGCAGTAATTTTATTGTCTAATTACATTAGTGGTATTATCTGTATCGGAAAGAGTGGGACGAGCGATGTCCTCCTCTTTTACTTCTCTTTTTAAGGTCGGCAGGCTATTGGTATTCAGTTCGTTGCCGATTTTATTCAAAATCATTGTTTTGCCGATTTTGTAATCGTTGATCGTAAGCTTATATTTTCCCGATGTTCCCGTGTCTTTGAAGAATTTTTCGCTTTTTTCGGCAGAAAAGCCCGTAAAAGCTTCGATCGTTGATATGCAAAACGAGTCGAAATTATTTTCACTGCCGCTTTTCACGGTCACGGTGCATTGAATGATTTCACCGTTCTCGGCGGCATAAAGGCAAAGCAAAGCTCCGTTTTCGATTTTTTTATAAACATAATTATCGCCGCTTTCAAAAACGGTAAACATTGAGCTTTTCAGCTCGCTTTCGGTTATGCTGTTGTATTTTTTCAGCAGCTCGTCAATGTTGAACTGCCTCTGCCCCACGCAGGCGGTCAGGAAAATTATTATTAACAAAGGAAATATTATTTTGAGGGGTTTCATTTCGTTCTCCCGATAAAATATTGATATTATATAGATATAAAGTTAAGGGGTGCGTTTATGCAGCAGAAAAAGAAGAAAAACAAAAAAGTTATAATCCTCTGCTCAATTTTGGCGGTGGTTGTTCTCTCAGTTGTGGCTTATATGATTTTTAAGCCCGAGGAAAAGCTTGCTGTCAGCACGGTTGAGGTCACAAAGCAGACGATCAATGAAACGCTCGACACAACGGGTACGGTTTCAACCGCATCGGAGAAAACCTATGCACTGATTGACAAGGTGAAGGTCAAAACGGTGAACGTTAAGGTAGGCGATACGGTCAAGGCGGGCGATGTACTTGCCACATTCGATGTTTCTTCGCTCGAAACGGCACTTAATGAAAAGGAAAATAACTACCAGAAGGCTCTTGCTGCTTATAATAAGGCGAAGAATGAATCTTCTTCGGCAAGCAAGAAAATCACATCTACTAAGAAGCAGATTGCAGATCTCGAAAATCAGATCGAAAAGCTTAAGGCAAAGTCGAACACCTCGACAACGAAGCCGTCTTCAGCAAGCAGCTCAACAGGCATCAAGGTTTCCGATGACCTTGTAAAGAGATTTATCAAGGTCGCAAAGCTTTTCGGCGTTGAATATGACGAAGCAACGGCGAGAAAGGTGCTTACCTCGCTCCTTTCGGCAGGCTCAAGCAGTTCGGATATTTCCGGCTTGCTTGATAATCTCGGCACGATCGCAGGCGGCTCGGGCTCATTCGATATGAACGCTTTTGCTCAGATGAGCGGCGGTTCAAGCGCACTTATCAATGCCGAAATGTCACTTGTTCAGCTCAAGGCTCAGCTTGCAACGCTTGAATTACAGTCGAACGACACATATCTTTCGGTTTACAAAACCGTATATGAAAACGCACAGTCGGAATATCAGAAGGCTCTCACACAGACCAATGAAATGAAAAAGGGCTGGGTCGCAGAGGAAAAAGGACTTGTCAGCGAGGTCAATATCACGGTCGGTGAAACGGTTGAGGTTCAAACTGCCGTTGACGGCAAGGATATTGATATCAGTTCGATTATTTCTTCCGTTTCCTCGGGACTTGATGTTTCCAAGATGATAAGCGCTTTCTTCGGCTCGGAAAAGGTCGGCATCAAGGTGCTCAACTATCCGCTCGTTGCCGATATTTCACTGAGCAAATACGATGTGCTTGATGTAAGCCTCAATCAGGAGGTTTCCGTTAAGTCGGCAAATAATGAGACCCACGAGGGCAGAGTGTCCTATGTCGGCGCAGTCGCAACGTCAACCGGAAGCTCTCTTGATATCAATTCAATTATGTCGGGCGGAGGAAGCTCAAATACAATTCCGGCTCAGGTCACGATTGAGGACGGCGACAAGTCGTTTATTGTCGGCACAGACGTTGATATTTCCATAATTACCGATACTCAGGAAAATGCGCTTGTTGTTCCTGTTGAAGCAATAATCATTGACGGCTCGGACGTATATGTTTATGCTTATAATCAGGAAAAATCAACAGCCGAAAAGAAAAAGGTTACTCTCGGAATTTCAAACGATACCTATTATCAGGTGCTTTCGGGCGTAAGCGAGGGTGATATTCTTATCAAAAACACGAGCGGACTTGAGGACGGAGCGAAGGTCAAGCTGAAGTAACGGAGGATTGCAGTTGGATATCAGAGAAAATATACGCATTGCGATTTTCAGTATAAAAACGAATATGATGCGTTCGCTTCTGACGATGCTCGGTATAATAATCGGCGTTGCTTCGGTTATTGCGATTATAACCATCGGCAACGGCGGTCGAGATTATATTGTCGGTATGATTGAGGACATGGGCTCAAACGCCATTCAGATCGCAGTCAATGCCAATACAGCCAATCAGTCGAATTACATCACCGAGGAGGATATTTCCTCAATTAAAAAGCTTGGCACGGTCAGCTACTGCTCACCCTATGAATTCTCGTTCGGTCAGGCACAGGCAGGCAAATATGACGGTTTCGTTTTCACAATTGCAGGCAACGAGGATTTGCTTTTCATCAATCAGATGACGACGAAATACGGCAGATCATGGACGAAGGACGAGTATGATCAAAAGCGCAATGTCTGCATAATCAGCACAATGACGGCGAAAGAGATTTTCGGTAAAGAAAACTGCGTCGGCGAGACAATCAATTACACGGTCAATAACACTACGGTTTCGTTAAAGGTTATCGGCGTCGTTGATATGACGGAAAAATCAATGGTATCTCAGGATCAGATGGAGAGTATGATGTCATCGTATTCATCGAATTCTATGAGTATGGGCATGATTGCAATTCCTGCGTCGCTTAATGGTGAGCTGAATGACAAGGTGAATAAATATACTCAGATTTATTTCATGGCGAGCGACGGCGCAGATCTTGATAATACGGGTGAATCGGCGCTCAATCTTATAAAAACGAGACATGGCAGCTTTGACGATTCGGTTTATACACTTAACATAATGGCAACTTATATTGATTTACTCGATTCCGTAATCAGCATTTTCACAACGTTCATTGCCGCAGTCAGTGCGATTTCATTGCTTGTCGGCGGAATCGGCGTTATGAATATCATGCTTGTTTCGGTAACGGAGCGAACGAGGGAAATCGGTATCAGAAAGGCTCTCGGAGCCAAGACATCAACAATCATGCTTCAGTTCCTGACGGAATCCGTGATTCTTTGCCTGCTCGGCGGCGCAATAGGCTTTGTGCTCGGCGTCGGTGGTGCATGGGCGGTTGCGGCGTATATTAACATACCGATAACTGTTAAGTTCTCGACTGTTCTTATCGCTGTGGGCTTCTCAAGCGCAATAGGAATTTTCTTCGGAATTTACCCGGCAAAGCGTGCGGCGCAGATGACGCCGATTGAGGCGCTGAGAAGAGATTAAAATTAAACGGCTGCGGCGAAAAAGCTGCAGCCGATACTCATATAGGGGTGATTGAATGGCAACACATGAATTTGCAATAATGCCGCAGGAGCCTGCGAAAGATGTGCGGTATGATGAGTACGAGCCGCAGAAATATGCTTGCATATCTGTGCCCGACGATGCGATTGAAGGCATTTTACAAGATTTGAACGAAATTGAATTTTTTCATCATGTTGTTGATGAGCCGAAAAAAGGGCTTGCTTATTACGGCATAACACTTATTCCGCCTGCCTCGGAGCAGAATTTTATTGACGTGATAGGAGATAACGGAGAGCTCGCAAATTTAAAGGCTCTTTTGGAGACGGCGTTGATGTTTGACAAATGGATAATTCATTTCGGAATATAAACGGAGGTGTCAATATGGAAAATGTAAATATTCGTGTGGCTTCGCCCGATGATGCGGAAAAGCTGTTGGCGATTTATGCTCCCTATGTTGAAAAAACGGCTATTACTTTTGAGTATGACGTGCCGACGGTGCATGAATTCAGAAATAGAATTGAGCACACGCTGAAAAGATACCCGTACCTTGTTGCCGAGGTCGGGGACGAGATTGTGGGATATGCTTACACGGGCTCGTTTGTCGGTCGTGCGGCATATGACCACTCGGCGGAAACGTCGATTTATGTCGATGAGAATTGCCGCCACGGAGGACTCGGAAAAAAGCTCTATGATGCTATCGAAGAAATCTCGGCGGCGCAGAATATTACAAATCTTTATGCCTGCATCGGTTATCCCGAGGCTGAGGACGAGCATCTGACGACGAACAGCATCGGCTTCCATGAGCACCTCGGATATAAGCTTGTCGGTCGTTTTGAAAAATGCGGCAGAAAGTTTGACACATGGTATGACATGGTGTGGATGGAGAAAATGATCGGAGAACACGACGAGGAGGTTAAGCCTTTTGTGCCGTTCCCTGACTTATATTAAATAAAAAGGCGGCAACTTTTTTGGTTGCTGTCTTTTTTTACACAATTATTACAAAATTTTATTGACCTAAAGTCAGGTTTAGGTGTTATAATTATTTTCAGAAACAGGGAGACAGGTGGTTGCTTGAAAGGAGCGGTTTTATGGAATATGTTAAGCTTTATAACGGTCTGACAATGCCGATTTTCGGAATAGGAACGTATTTGCTATCGCCCGATGAGGCGGAAAAGTCGGTTTTCGCTGCGCTTGAATGTGGCTACAGGCTTATCGACACTGCAAATATGTATGCCAATGAAAAGGCTGTCGGCAGAGCGATGAAAAGCTCTGGCGTGCCGAGAGGTGAAATCTTTCTTGAAACAAAGATTTGGCCGACTCATTACACCGACGAAGATGCGATTGACAGAACCCTTGAACGTCTTGATACGGACTATATTGACCTTTTGCTGATTCATCAGCCGACAGGTGACTGCATATCGGGTTACAGAATGTTGGAAAAGGCTTATCGCGACGGCAAGGTAAGGTCGATCGGACTTTCAAATTTCACTCAGCAGGAAATGTGCCGAATGATGAATATTTGTTCAATAAAGCCTGCCGTGCTTCAGACTGAGTTGCATCCCTATTACAGCGAACAGGAGCTGAAAAAATTTCTGAATCTTCAGGATATCAGAATTCAGGCATGGTATCCGCTCGGACACGGTGACGGCAAGCTGATAAATGAGCCTGTATTTACAAGGCTTGCGAAAAAATACAGCAAGACAAATGCACAAATAATTCTTCGCTGGCATGTTCAGGAGGGTAATATAGTTATCCCCGGCTCAAAATCTCCCGAGCATATCAGGGAAAATATTGACATTTTCGATTTTGAACTGACCGAAAGCGAAATGCTGAATATAGGCGCACTCGACCGAGGAGAGCGGTATTATAAGCGTTCGCCCGAAAGATTTGAAAGATATCTTAATATGAAAATCCCGTTTGAGGACTAAAACAAAACCGCCTGAGCGATGAACTCAAGCGGTTTTTATAATCAATATTTTCTTTTAATTTTAAGCGTTGTTGTTTTCGGAAACTCGGTGTCACGGATCTTTGTTTTTGTGACCTGCTTATATGTCGGGAGCTGCATGTTTATCGCACGCACGTCCTTTTTTAGCCTCTCCTTGGCGTCGGGAGCTTCGTTTTCATCAAGGAAAAATTCGGCTGTTATTGCACCGTTCTCCTCGTAGACAACGACCTCTTTTATGTAGTCAACGGTCAGGAGCTTGTCCTCGATTTCCTCGGGGGAAACATTCTTTCCGTTTGAAAGAACGATGAGGTTCTTTTTACGGCCTCTGAGGAACAGGAAACCGTCCTTATCCATGTAGCCGTAGTCACCGGTTTTGAACCATTCGCCGTCGAAGGCTTCGGCCGTTGCTTCCGGCTCGTCATAGTAGCCCATCATGACGTTTGAGCCCTTTGCATAAACCTCGCCGACTCCCTCGTCATCGGGATCCTTTATCATAACGTCGTTGCACTCAAGCGCATAGCCTGCACTGCCGATCTTATAGTTGCTGAGTCTGTTGCAGGTGATGATAGGTGAGCACTCTGTTGTGCCGTAGCCGTTGATGACCTGAATTCCCAAGTCGTAGAGACCCTGTTCGTATTTTGCGTCAAGAGCCGCACCGCCGCAGATTATCATTTCAAGATTTCCGCCGAGGTTGTCAATAACCTCTTTAAAAAGCTTTCTCCTGACGTCAATGCCGATTTTCATAAGTGCATTGCTGAGCTTGATACCTTTTTTGAGCTTTTCCTCCTTACCCTCCTTGCGGGCGGTGAACCAAATCTTTTTATAGATTGTTTCAACGGCAAGCGGTACAGCCGTTATATGCTGAGGGTGATAGGTGAACATATCCTTCTGAAGATTTCTCAGACTTGCGCAGATGTAGCCCCATTCCGAGAGCAGGGGACTTGCAAAAAGTGCGCTTGCCCATGAAAGAGTATGATTGAACGGAAGAAATGCGACCGTCTGACTCGCCGT
Source organism: Bacteroidaceae bacterium (assembly GCA_963631735.1). Classification (GTDB taxonomy): domain Bacteria; phylum Bacillota; class Clostridia; order Oscillospirales; family Acutalibacteraceae; genus CAG-488. The sequence goes on from CAVGRW010000027.1 coordinate 7,043, forward strand.
CATTGCACGGCAGGTTGCGATTGCGTCGATGGCAACGTTTTTCTGCGAGAGCATAACACCCTTGCTTTTGCCCGTTGTGCCCGAGGTGTAAACTATAAATCCGAGATCGTCGGGCTTAACGTTGTCGTCGAGATAATTATCAGCTCCTCCGTTGAGCTCCTCATGACCCATTCTTACAAGCTCGTCAAAATCCTCAAGCTTGAGATAGACCGAAAGCTTGACGTCTGGATTTTCTTTCATCATCTGAATTGCGGGGGCAAAATCCTGTGTGTAATAAATTGCGTCACAGCCGCTTCTGATCATGAGGTCAACAAGATCCTCATTCGGAAGCTTCGGGTCAAGCGGAATTGCAATCATATGACCGCTGGCAATTGAATAAAATGCCGCAATCCAATAATAGCTGTTTTCGCTGAGAATGGCAACCTTTTTGCCCTGCAAGCCGAGGGTATAAAGGTGCTGACCGAGCCCAGTGGCATCGTAAAAGACTTCGTCAAAGTTCTTTTCGCAGTAGTTCCCGTTCATGTCCTTGAAAGCATACTGCTTTTTCTGCTTTCCCTGCTTTGCACCGTAAACAATAATGTCTTTGACGGTGTCCATATCGGGAATATTTCCGTATTTTCTGAACTTTACTTTTGCCTTCATTTTATTTCCTCCGTATTCAGAAAAATATATAAAAAATTCGGGTTATCTTGATAAGCAACGAATAGTTTAACACAATATAGTGTGAAATTCAAGCAAATTTGATGCTTGAAAATATTAAATTTCGATTAAGGAGGCACCTTAATCATGCGATGTCTCCTTAAGATTTTGTAATAATATTTTAAGACAATGATTTATTTAATTTGTGTCAATTGATTTTTGAAGAAAACTGTTATATAATACCTTAGTGACAATCAGTTGCAATAAATTTTCCGAGCGGAGGCGGTTGAATGATAAAAAATATTATATTTGATATGGGCGGAGTTCTGATTGATTTTGACCCGATTCGTTCGGTTACAAATCACTTTGCTCCCGAGGACAGAGACACTGTTCTTGTTAATACCTTCCGCTCAAGGGAATGGGCGCTGATGGATAAGGGTGATCTTTCCGTTGAGGAAGCGATAGAAAAGATGAACAGTCGCTTGCCTGAAAGACTTCATGCCGAGGTACGCAAAATGGTGATCGAGCGTGAGGTTGAAATGCCGCCGATCAACGAGATGTATCCCGTGGTTGAAGCTCTCAAGGAGAACGGATACAAGATTTATCTTCTTTCAAATTGTCCCGATTGGTTTGACGATTTCAAAAAAAGTGTGCCTGCGTTCGCCTTTTTCGACGGATTTATCATCTCGGCATATTATAATGAAATTAAGCCCGAGGAGAATATCTATAAGGCGCTGTTCAATGAGTTTTCTTTGAAGCCCGAGGAGTGTTACTTCATCGACGATATGCAGGCGAATATCGACACCGCCGAGCGGTTCGGCATGAATACCCATTGCTTCGCCGACCGTGATATTGAAAAGCTTAAACAAGATATGAGAGAACATAATATAAATATATAACCTAAGATTGGAGCTGCGAATGTCCTGTTTTACAAAAGCTCTGAAGGGTCTCAGCGAATATCGCTCACTGCTTTATAATGTGACAAACCGACGCTTGCCTGCGGGTGCGCTCGGATTGTCGCAGATTCATAAGGCGCATGTGATATCGGCGCTTTGCCAAGACCTTTCACCTCACAAAGCAATAGTTATAACGCCCGACGAAAGCTCGGCGAATAAGCTGTGCAAAGATCTAAATGCCTTTGGCTGTGATGCCGTCATGTATCCCGCCGGAGACATATCCTTGCGCCCCGATGACATAAAATCCCGTGATTATGAACATTCCAGACTGAGCGTGCTCGGTCATCTTGTCGATGGCAGTGTGCGTGCGGTCGTTTGCTCGGTTGAGGCGGCTTTGCAGCTCACGATTCCGCCCGAGGAGCTTATCGCCAAGAGGATAACGCTCACCGTCGGCGAAACCGTCGAACAGGATGAGCTCATTGACAGGCTCATCAATGCCGGCTATACAAGGAGCAATCAGGTTGACGGCTCGGGTCAGTTCGCCGTCAGGGGCGGAATAATTGACATTTTTTCGCCCGACTGCGCCAACCCATACAGAGTTGAATTTTGGGGCGACAGTATAGACTGTCTTTCAACATTTGACACAGAGAGTCAGCGCCGCATTGACTCGACGAATTCCGTTGTAATCACGCCTGCAAACGAGATTTGCTGTAATCCCGTCAAGCTTGCCGACCTCATCGAGGAGCAGATTGCAAAGACAAAGGGCAAAGGCTCCGTTCAGGCGAAGCAGCTGCTTTCAGCCGACCTTGAAAAGCTGAACGGCGGAATTCATCTGCCGAATATCGACAGATACCTGCCGCTCATTTATCCCTGCGCGGCAACGATTTTTGATTATATTGATGAACCTCTTTTGTTCGTCAGCGAGAGCTTTGCCGTTAAAGAGCATGCGAACGCATCGCTTGAGCTTTTCCATGAGGAGCTCAAAGCATTCCTTGAGGAGGGTATAGTCTGCAAAGGACTTGACCGCTTTATGCTCGAATTCAGCGAGCTTTTGGGCATTTACGAGGATCTCGGTGCGGTCTACCTTGACAACATAGCGAGAGGTTCGTTTGATACGCCCGTCAAGGGTCTTGTGACGTTCAATGCACGGCAGTTTTCACCGTGGAACGGTTCAATGAGCGTGCTTGTTGACGATATCAAGCCGATGTATCAGAAGAAAGGACATTCGGTCTTTGTTATAGCGGGAACAGATAAATCTGCTCAGGCGCTGGCTTCCGACTTGCAGGGCGAGGGCTTTTCGGCATCTTATATGCCGACTCCGCCCGAGGAGCTTATTCCGAACAAGGTTATTGTACTGCCGGGCGGATTTTCGGCAGGCTTTGAATATCCCGATGCCGAGCTGACGGTTATAACCTACGGCAGCCGAACGGCTCTGCCTGTCAGAAAATCAAATAAAAAGGTCAATAAGGCGGCGGTATTTAATTCGCTTGAAGATCTTCACAAGGGCGATTACATTGTTCATACCGCTCACGGTATCGGTATCTTCGAGGGCATAACAAGCCTCGAAGCCGATGGAAATATAAAGGATTATATCAAGATAAAATACGACAAGGGCGATATTCTCTATGTGCCCGTCACTCAGCTTGACCAGGTTTCGAGATATATCGGCTCAAAGAGCGAGAACGGCACGGTCAAGCTTAATAAGCTCGGCGGCAAGGAATGGCAGAAAACCCGTTCTCGTGTACGCTCGGCTGTCAAGGACATCGCTCAGGAGCTTATTGATCTATATACAAAGAGAACGCAGATAAAAGGCTTCGCTTTCTCTCCCGACATTGATATGCAGAACGATTTTGAACGCCGCTTTGAGTACGAGGAAACGGACGATCAGCTTCGCTGTATTCAGGAAATAAAGAACGACATGGAGAAGCCGTACCCGATGGACAGACTTCTCTGCGGCGACGTCGGCTTCGGCAAAACGGAGGTTGCGCTCCGTGCGGCTTTCAAGTGCGTTGCCGACGGCAAGCAGTGTGCGATCCTTGTACCTACAACGATTCTTGCACTTCAGCATTACCAGACTATTTGCAAACGATTTGACGGCTTCCCTGTTGAGGCGCAGATGATTTCACGCTTCGTTCCGACAAATCAGCAGAAGAAAATCAAGCAGGATCTCAAAAGGGGATATGTTGATATTATCGTCGGAACGCACAGGCTGATTTCAAAGGACATTGAGTTTCGTGACCTCGGACTGATAATTGTCGATGAGGAACAGCGCTTCGGCGTTGCACAGAAGGAAAAGCTCAAGGAGCAGTACCCGAACGTCGATGTGCTGACGCTCAGCGCAACACCTATCCCGAGAACGCTCAACATGGCGATGACGGGAATCAGGGATATGTCGATTCTTGAGGAAGCGCCGCACGACAGGCATCCTGTTCAGACCTATGTTATAGAATATAATTTTGACGTTATCGTTCAGGCTATCCAATCCGAGCTTCGCCGAGGAGGACAGGTCTATTACCTGCACAACAGAACTGAAACGATTGAAAGAATGGCGTCAAAGCTCAGAGATTTTCTCCCCGATGCGAATATCGCCGTCGCTCACGGTCAGATGACCGAGGATAAGCTGAGCGACATTTGGCGTGACCTGCTTGAGGGCGATATTGATGTGCTTGTTTGTACAACGATTATTGAAACGGGCGTTGACGTTCCGAATGTCAATACGCTTATAATCGAGGACGCAGACAGGCTCGGACTCGCTCAGCTTCATCAGATAAGAGGACGTGTAGGACGTTCGGCAAGACGAGCAAGCGCATATTTCACATTCAGACGGGGCAAGGAGCTGACCGAGGTTGCCGCAAAGCGACTGACGGCTATCCGTGAATATACCGAGTTTGGCTCGGGCTTCCATATTGCAATGCGTGACCTTGAAATAAGAGGTGCCGGTAATATTCTCGGTGCACAGCAGCACGGTCATATGGAGTCGGTCGGTTACGACATGTATTTGAAAATGCTTGACCAGGCTGTTCGTGAGGAAAAGGGCGAGATTTCGGCTATTCCCGAAAAGGAATGTCTTATCGACCTGCCGATCGACGCACATATTCCTGCCGATTACATTGAAGATGTTCCGCAGAAGCTTGCGATGTACCGCAGAATTGCGGATATCAAAAATCACGACGATGCCGAGGATGTTCTCGACGAGCTTATCGACCGTTTCGGAGAGCCGCCGCAGTGCGTTCAGGGACTTATCACGGTTTCGCTTCTCAGAAACACTGCGTTGCAGCAGGGCGTTTACGAGATAGGACGAACGGGCAGCAACGTCAAGCTGTTTATCGAAACACTCGATATGGAGAAGATATCGAACCTTGCAAAGTATATGCGAGGCAGGATAACTGTTTCCGCCGCAGGCAAGCCGCACATAGCCGTTAAGGTTATGCCGGGCGAGGATCAGCTGGCGGTTATCAATAAGGCTCTTGAGATAATGTCAAAATAGGGTCGCCGCCTTTTGCGCAGAAAACGTTTTTTTCACTTGCAGTACATTAGTACAGCTTCGAGGTAAAGAAAACGCTTTCTGCATCAAAATTTGACGAACCCTACGGATATGTACAGAAATGAAAAAGCTTCCCTGTAAATAGGGAGGCTTTTTGCTTATTTATTCAAATGACAAGCCATACGGCCATTCGACGAGACTGCCGACATCGTAAACGTTTGTATAACCGAGCTCGCACAGAGCCTCGGCGGCAAGCTTGGCACGCTCACCTGTTTTGCAATAGACTATAATCGGTGTGTCCTTATTCGGAATAAGCTCGGCGGCGGTTTCGGCATTGATCGTGTCAACGTCAAAGTTGACCGCTCCCTCGGCGTGACCCGTGAAAAATTCTTCATCCGTGCGTACATCGAACATTATACAGCCGCCCTCGTCGATCATATTTTTCGCTTCTTCAAATGTGATATTTGTGTATGTAATCATAATGACCTCGTCATAATTTTTTATGTCATTATAATCCATTTTTTCCTGTTCGTCAACCCATGAAGCTTGCACCGAGATCCTCTCCGAGACCGTTGCAGGTGTAGCGCATTTTAATTTTGTCACCGCTTTTTAAGGTATATTTATTTACGCCGTAGTTCGGGAAAATGCCGTTGACCGAATACATCCAGCCCGATTGCGTTCCGCAGTCCTTTTCGTAAATCTGGTGAATTCCTCTGATATATTCGCTGTCATAGCCCGGGGTGTAAACATATTCAAGATGAATTCCCGATTTGCGGCAGTAGGTGCACTTCTCGGGGCAGGTGTTCTGCTTGCAAACAAGCTTCAGTACATCAAAAACAGTGCTGCCCTCGGCAACGGAAACGGTTGTTTCTCTGAGAATGTAACCGTCCTTCGGCAAAAAAGCCTTCTTTTCGGGACGAAGACTGTCGAGATTATTGAGAATCGTTTTACATTCGATCTCGATCGTGCAGGTTACGGTTTTGCCTTGCTTCTTTATTGTCGTGACCTTAGAGGGCTTAGTCGTATGCGCCGATGTAATTGTTCCGACGGATTTGGTTGCTGCGGATTTTGTAGTTGAAACGACTTTGCCTTTTGTTGTGCTTGGTGATGTCGTGGTGTAAGCCGTCGTTGAGGTTATAACGGAATCTGTTGATGATGTTGTTACATTTTCGTCGGTAACTATATTTTGCTCATCGGCTGTTGTGTTCTCAACTTTTGTGACGGTCATTCCGCAGCCCGACAAGAGAATTAAAACGGCAACGAGCAGAAGTGAAATATATTTTTTCATGCTATCAATCCTTTCAAGAACCGAGCGTTATTCAAGCGCCGAAAAGTTCGTATTTTTTTGCGATTCGGTCGAATGTATCCTGAATATAAGGAGTTGCGACGAAAAGCGCAATGAGCGTTGTTACGGCGTGAACAGCGTTGAAGCTCATACCCGAGATGTAAACGGGGAGCATCGTTTTAATTGTCGGTGCGGCTGAGAAAAACAGAGCCGAGCTTGAATCGACAATAAAGCCATACACGGCGAAGCACAAAATTCCTCCGACAATTGCGACCGCCCAGCGGTTTCTGCCGCAGCTTTTTTTATAGAAAACCAAGCCGCAGAGAAATGCGACAAGACCCATGCCGAACATCTGAAAAGGCGTGTGTGCGCCCTGACCGAAAAATATGTTTGAAACGAGCATTGAAAGCGAACCGCACAGAAAACCGACATAAGGTCCGAACGATATCGCCGCGAGAATTACAATCGCACAGGTAAGCTTGACCTGCGGAAGCATGAACAGCGCCGCACGTCCGACAACTGCCAAGGCAACGACACATGCGATTGCGACAAGCTCTCTTGTTTGCATCTTTTTCTTTTCAAGACTCAGAAAAAGTGCGGCAAGCGCAAGTGCGATTATCAATGCGCTCGCAACGTAATATTGCTTTGAAATTATCAGCTTTGAACATCCGAAAATTATTGCGGGAATTCCGAGAATAAAGACAAAAAGCGTGATTATTTTTTTAGACATTCAATCACATCCTTGTCAGTTATTGCGCCGTCAATAAATCCTTTTGAAATTTTATTCGCCGACGTTGTGTAGAAACGGTTGCCGTCAAAAAATTCATCGGTCATGTTAACAGCGGAAATGTTTTTGTCAAAAAGCATTGCACAAAGCTCTGCGTTTTCGGCGCAAAAATCTATGTCGTGCGAGATGATAACTACCGTTTTATTTTTTGCTTTAAGCTCGGACAAAATTTTTGAAAAAATCTTTTTGAATTCAGCGTCCATGCCCTTGGTCGGCTCGTCGAAGAAATAAATGTCACGTTCACAAAGCAGAAGCTTTGCAACTGCAACACGCTGCTGCTCGCCGCCGCTGAGATCAAACGGGTGAGAGTCAAGAAGATTTTTTATCTGTGTAAGCTCGGCAATCATTTTTATTTTTTCGCTGTCCTGCGACATCTCGCAGAGTTCTTCCTTAACGGTTCTTGATGCGAAAAGTGTCTGAACCTCCTGCGGCATGGCGGCAACAGTGCCGTTGATTTTTATTTTACCGCTGTACGGTTTTTCAATTCCGACTACAACTTTAAAAAGAGTTGATTTACCTGCGCCGTTTCCGCCGAGTAATGCGAACACACAGCCCTGCGGAATTTTCAAGCTTAAAGAGCTTAAAACATCGTCGGAATTTTTTTCGTATTTGAATGAAATATTTTTTAATTCTATTGCATTTTTTTCGTTGAAAATTTTATTTTTTCTCTCAATTTTTTTACAAGAAATATTTTGATTTTTGAGCCACTGCCTTCCGTCACGAACGCAAACGGGAGCTTCGCCTTTTTCGTTTGTTGCAGAAAATATTTTCATCGCAGTCGGTAAACTTAATTTAACAAGCTCCGGCAATTCGTTTGCGATTTCTCCGATTTTTTTCGGCTTACCGTCGGCAATAATTTTTCCGTTGTCCATTACAACAATTCTGTCGGCAAAGGAAAAAATATTTTCCAGCCTGTGCTCGGTTATGATTACCGTGATTCCGAGATCCTTGTTGATTTTATTGACGGTTTCAAGGAAGCGCTCGGCGGCGATAGGGTCAAGGCGTGAGGTCGGCTCGTCAAGGATAAGAACATCGGGGTGCATTGCCATGACTGCGGCAAGATTTAATATTTGCTTCTGACCGCCCGAAAGCTCGGTTGTTTTTTTATCAAACCAATCGTCAATGCCGAAGTATGAAACCATTTCGGCAACTCTCAGACGAATTTCCGCCGTTTTCATTCCGAGATTTTCGAGAGCAAACGCAAGCTCGTGCCACACCTTGTCCGTGACGATTTGACTTTCGGGATTTTGCATAACAAAGCCGATTTCTTCGGACTGTGTTCTGAAATCTGTTTTGTTAAGCTCCGTGTCGTTAAAATAAATTTTACCCTCACGTTCGCCCTTAGGGGCAATCGCAGGCTTGAGCTGACGGAGCAAGGTCGTTTTTCCGCAGCCGCTTTTTCCGCAGAGAATTATGAATTCGCCCTCGTTGATTTTTAAGTTGATTTTTTCAAGACAATTTTTGTTGTCGAGAGAATATCGGAAGCTTAAATTTTCGATTGTAATCTGTGCCATTTGATATCCTCCTTTAAATCAATTATGAGCGGTAAAAAGCAAAGTAAGGTGAAAGAAACGAGTGAAATTATTGATAGAAAAGTGAACGGATTTATTGTTAAATTCAGTTCGTTTATGATGTAGGTCGTGCCGCTTTCGGACGGCGGATTTATTATCACATATGGATTGTAAATGCAGTAAGCTGAATTGCGGACAAGTCCCGATATAATTAAGGCATCGAACAGAATGAGCGGAATAATCGCAAGCGTATCGCCCGTATGCCATTGAAATCTTGAGTAATATGTTCTGCCTTTGAGACCGTAGCCTCTCGCTTTCATGGAGTCGGCAGTTTCGATCGCATTCTCAAAGCTCCATGAAACAAGTATGCCGATATTTTTAAAGGTGTTTTTTATTTTGATAATGAAATTATCCGAGCCGTCTTGTCCCATACATTTTCTTGCCTGCGAAATTTCCTTATAGCGGCGGCGGTAGAGCGGAACAAAGCGGAGTATCATTGAAACTACAAGCGCACCCTTTGGTAAGATTCTGCCGAAGATGTGCATGAATTTGTCCTCCGTCACAACCTCGTTGTAGCAGAAGAACCATTGAATTACCGAAACGACGGTTATTCCTGAAACGAAGCCCATGACGAGGGCTTCAAATGTAAAATTATTGCCGGAGGGCAAAACGAAAAGAGTTGTAACTCCGTAGTGATTGAAAAAGGAATTGATGATAACGACAAAAAGGAGCATCGGGAGAAGAAAACGGAAGACGGTTTTTCTTCCGTCCTTTCCCGAAAGCTTCAGATAGTATGCCATTGAGGAGATAAAGGATATAACGAGATAGACGGGATGCCTGAGCAGCATGCCGAACGCAATAACGCTTATGAAAAAAAGTACGTTAACGAGAGGGTGATATCCTTTAAATCCTGAGTTCATAATTTAACCGAAAAGCTTTTTGAAAAAGCTGACAATAGCATTTATAATTCTTTTGAAAAACGAAACCTTTTCCGTTTTGTTGCGAAGGGCGAAGATATAGCCTGAATCGTTTTTATAGAAAATCGTTCCGTTTTCGTTTGCGACAATTGAGCTGATACAGTAGTTGCTCATGTCGCCTGTGGGAGTGTAAAGCTCCTGCATGTCCGCCTTGGTCTGACCTGCGGAATCCTTGAACATGGTCACTCCGCCGGGGGCACAGTTATAGGTTATATAAATATTTACCTTGCCCGTGTCCTTGAGATAAGCGTCGCTTAAAAGAAATTTTCCCTGCGGATAGCCCTTTGTCTGCGCCGAGTAAATAACGGTCAGCTTGTTTGCGTCAATGACCTTGAAATATCCGGGACCGAAGCCGCTGCCCTGAACGCCGAGATAAAGTCTGCCGTTATAAATAAGCGGCGTCGATGTCGAGGCTCCGCCGAGTGAAAGACGCTTGACTGAGGAATCATTGAACGTTCCGTTTGCATTGAGCTTTACGCTGTAAAGATAGCCTGCCTTAGTCGTGAAATAAAGCGTTCCGTTCTGATAGGTCATTGTTGAACGCTGGTCGCCGATTATTGAGAGAGTATCAACAAGCTTTCCTGTCTTTTTGTTGAGCGAAACAGCCTTTGAATTCTTGTTGGCATAAATCGTTCCGTCATCGCAGCCGAAAATAACATTATCGCCGACTGCGGCACAGCCTGCCCAATAGAAGCCGCCGAGACTTGTGTATGTCCATGTTGCTTTCTTCGCCTCGTGCGTTTCTTTTTTGTTTTCATCGGTGACGTTTATGCAAACATAGTTTGCTTTTCTGTCCTCATCGTTCCAGAAGCCTGTGTAAATACAGCCGTCACTGTAGGTTATCGGGGTCAGCGACTGACCGCCGAGCGGATCGGAATAGACCCACAATGACTTCATCGTTTTGTAGTCAAATGCCTGAATTTTTGCGTTGTCGAGCGGGCAGTAGATAACACCGTCAACGTAAATAGGCGGCGTGTAGCTGTAGCTCGGCATATCAACCATATCTGCGGATTTGACCGTCTTGCCGTTCTTGATATTAAGCTTCAGGAGCTTCTTATTGCTCATGACTATGAGCGTATCGCCGACAACGACTTGGGTGCTCGGCGCATTTTTATATGAGGTGCCGAGCTTGACAGCCCATGCAAGCTCCGTGTCCGCAGAGGACACGGGTGTTTTGCACGAAACGATCTGCGAATCGGAAACATATGTTGTTGCCGCAAATACATGAACGGGAGAAACAAGAAGCAGCACGCAAAGAGCGGTGCAAAGAATTCTTTTAAGCTTCATTTATCAACACATCCCACCAAAGATTTTGTTAATGATTTTTACAATAAAGTTATAGACTGCTTTGAACATACGAACGATGAAAATATCTTTCTTCGCCGTTACCGTTACCTTTGAATAAGCAACGACTGTCGGAGCTTCTTCACTGTCGGAGCTTCTGACAGCAACGAGGGTATATTCGCCCTCCTCGGTGAGCTTGATTTTTGCGTTGCCCTTCTTGTCGGTCGTTGCAAGCTTTTTAAGCTCGCCGTCCTCATAGAGATAAATGTCAACATCCTTGAGATTAGTCATGTAATTTGCTCTGACCGTGTCAATATCGCTGAGGCCGTGCTCCATGAGAGAGTAGCCCTTGATGTTGACCTTGAGGCTTCTGCCTGCCGAAACGGTATAGTTATCCGAGCTGAATTCGGCATACATGTCGCTGTAATATCTTGTATCCTGATAGAAGAAATATGAAATGTTGTCGCCGTCGGCAATCGTTGCTGTGTCGCAGGCATAGCCTGTCGGTGTGCCGTAGGAGGGATTGATAATTCCGTCATTGGGCATTGTTCCGTTGACTGTGAAGCCGCATATTGATGTGCTTCTTCCGAATGATTTCCTGATGAAGCTGCTACTCATGTCAAGATAGTTTTCAGCGGTGCTTCTTGTGAATTCGTCACCGTAATATGCCTTATGAGCGGCTACTATTGCGTCCATAACAGTTGCGCCCTCAACCTTATTGCCGTTGTGGTCAACCGAGGCTACCTGATAGCCGTAAGCTTTTGCGATGCCTGCCTCGACCTCAAGAGTCTCGGGAGCAATAATAATCGTGCCGTCGGAAACGCTGAATGTAACGCTGACTGTTTCTGTGTTCTCCTTGGGAAGAACCGTTACAACACATTCTGCGGTCTGACCCTTGGGAGAGGTTGCGGTTATTGTTGCTGTGCCCTCATTGATTGTGTAGACCTTGCCTTCCTTATCAACGTATGCAACGTCCTCATTTGATGAAGTCCATGTTATGCCCTTAAGATTTGCCTTGAGCTGAGCCGACTCGTACTTCTGAATTTCAAGTGTTGAGTCGGAGAGCTTGAGCTCACTCTCGGGGAGAGCCGAGCTGACGTCAAGCATGAAAATCTGAGCTTCGCCGTCGCCCGTCTGAACGATTACACGAACAAGACCCTTTGCGGGAGCTTCTGCAAACAGCTTTTCGTCTGTTCTCTCGTTGTTGATGTAAATATTTGAATTCTCTGCGTTTACTTTAACGTCAACACCCTTGCCGAGATTATCAAGCTTTGCAAAGCTGTTTGAGTCGAACTCAACCTTTTGACCGTTTACGGTGATTTCAACGCTTGCCTTTTCGTTTGTGAAATCCTCATCGGAAGCGAGGTTAACACCGTTGATTTCCGTTGATTTCTCGCCGAAAACGCCGCCGTCAATGAAGGTTGCGGTTTGTACCTTAACATACTTGACCCAGTCGAGATGAACGGGCATACCGTTCGCATCAACTGCCCATGAGATATCGAACTGGCCGTCCTTGGCGTTCTGCTGCGGATTTTCAACATAAGGATTGACCGGGAGATCGCTCATCTTCCAGCTCAGAGCGTCAACATATCCGAACGAGGTCAGAATTCCGTTCGCAGTTGACGGAGTGAGGTTCTTTCTGAGAAGAACTCCCGAAAGGGTAAGGTTGTTTTCGTCAAAATCAACCGTCGGATAGTTCGCTTTGAGAGGATAGGGTGATCTTGAGCAGACATTGCCGCTTTCGCCGAGGCTGTCAACATAGGTCGAGGTGTTTGTCTCGGTTTTCTGATATGTAACGCTGTAGTTCCAGTTTGTCTCGTCCTCATAGTGCTCACTGCCTGCGAGGGCATACCACGCTGCACCGTCCTGAGAAACCCAGACCTGACCGGGCTCCTGAGTTGTTGCGGCGGCATTGAATGCGTTGCCCGAGATCATGAAGTCGATACCGTAGCGGTGCTTGTCGCTGTTTTCTATTTTATTATTGAATTCATAAATAACGTATCCGCCGAAGTTGCCGAGCGACGTTGTCGTTGCCGTGCCGGAAAGCGTGCCGTTGATTTTAGCTCCGAACATCGGGTTGTTTGTGTATTGGCTTGGTGCGACAAGGTATTCCTTGACCTTTGCATCAACCGCACCCTCGGCAAATGCTGTTACCGAAACACACGAAAGTGCCATGATGATTGCAATTAAAATTGAAATTGTTTTTTTAAGCATTGGTTGATTCTCCTTTTCTGCGCGCCTTTGAGCGCTGCCTTTTTTCGTAGTTGCGCTGTTTGCGCTCCTCCTGCTTTGATTCTTTAAGCCCTGCGGCTTCAAGTGCCCACGGCCAAGGTCCGAAGAAGCCTTTAATTCGGTTCACATCGTCCTCGGAGAAATCACTCTTTTTCGGGAAGCGCTTTTCCTTGCTCGCAACAGCTCTGAGTAAATCAAGATACTCTTCCTTTGTCCTTTCAGACATAAATAAAAAAACCGTCCTTTCCGGGCGGGCAAAAACATATAGACCGTATTCGCCTTCTTTTTAAAACGAATACAGTTTGACGTTACTTTCCTGCCCAAAGATTTTATTAAAGCGTACCGGGTATTCCGACTTATGAATTGCTTCAATCACGGTAATGGCTGTTGCGACGGATTTGCACCGAACTTCCCTCCGATATGCTGTTTTACTTATGATAACATTATT
>CAVGRW010000028.1:0-19926 GCA_963631735.1 Bacteroidaceae bacterium
TTGTAGCATTTTTTTGAACTTTTTGGGAAATATTATTTAAATCTTTCTTTACATACGGGCATTTTTACGATATAATCTATTAGTAAAACTATGTGTATATGGTATTGTGAGGTAATATAATGGTACAATTTGAAGAATTAAGACTGCATTTGCTTGAGTATGAGGATAAGCTCAAGGAGCTCGGTGAAGCCCTCGGTCTGGAAGAAATGAAAAAGACCGTTGCCGAGCTTGAAGCAAAAACAGCCGAAAACGGATTTTGGGACGACGTTGCGGGAACGCAGGTCGTTCTCCAGAAAATTGCATCGCTTAAAAACAAAATTCAGAAATATGAAAATCTTAAAGCAACCTATGAGGACGATCTGACGATGATCGAGCTCTCCGACGAGGAAGAGGATCTTGACATGCTTGAGGAGTGTCAGCACAGTGTTGACGCATTTATCAAGGAGCTTGACGCTCAGACCCTCAGCACTCTGCTTTCGGGCGAGTATGACGGCAAAAACGCCATTCTTACCTTCCATGCAGGCGCAGGCGGAACAGAGGCTCAGGATTGGAACCAGATGCTCGTCAGGATGTACACCCGTTGGGGCGAGCAGCACGGCTTCAAGGTCAGTATGCTTGACTTCCTTGACGGCGACGAGGCAGGTCTTAAATCTGCCGTTCTCTGCATTGAGGGCGAGAACGCTTACGGCTATATGAAAAGCGAGGCAGGCGTTCACCGTCTTGTCCGTGTTTCTCCGTTCGATTCGTCGGGACGCCGTCACACGTCGTTCGCTTCTCTTGAGGTAATGCCCGAAATTGACGATACGATCGAGGTCGAGATCAACCCCGAGGATATCCGAATGGAGGTTTACAGAGCGTCGGGCGCAGGCGGACAGAAGGTCAACAAGACCTCATCTGCCGTTCGTCTTATCCATATTCCGACGAACATCGTTGTTTCATGTCAGGTTGAAAGAAGCCAGCATCAGAACCGTGAGGTTGCAATGAGAATGCTCAAATCAAAGCTTCTTGAAATCAAAGAGAGAGAGCATCTCGACAAGATCGAGGACATCAAGGGCGAGCAGAAGGAAATCGGCTGGGGCAGCCAGATCCGTTCCTATGTTTTCATGCCCTATACTCTCGTTAAGGATCACAGAACAGGCTACGAGGTCGGCAACATCAACGCCGTTATGGACGGCGATCTTGACGGCTTCATCAACGCATATCTTAAACAGGCATCTTTGGAGAACAAATAATAAGGGATGTTACTATGAATATCATTGACATTTCAAAACCGCTTTTGACCACAGTTGAATATCCGGGCGACCCCGAAACAAGGCTTGACACCGTCCGTTCTATCGAAAAGGGTGACGAGTGCAATCTTTCGGCGGTTTATGCGTGTGTCCACACGGCGACACATGCCGATGCGCCTTGCCATTTTCTTGACGGCGGCGAAACGATCGAAGATGTTGACCTCGGCAAATATATCGGTCAATGTACGGTCATTGAGGTTCCGCCGGGAGTTATAACGGGCGAATATGTCAACAGATATTTTCCGAAAAAGTGTTCCCGCCTGCTCATTAAGGGCGACGCACAGTCGTTCTTCATGGAAAGCGCCGCATACGAGGCGGTCGATACGGGCATTTGCCTTATCGGCACGGACGCCGACTCGGTCGGCAAATCGGGCAATCAGATCAAGCCGCACAAGGCTTTTCTGCAAAACGGGGTTGCGATACTTGAAAATCTCGACCTTTCAAAGGTTGAGCCGGGCGATTACTATCTTATCGCTCTGCCCGTGAAAATGGGTGCAATCGACGGCGCACCCGTCAGAGCGGTTTTGATCGACGATTATATATTGTGGAACAGAGTTTGAATAACGGAGGACGGAAATGAAGGATTTCATAAAGCAGGCGGCACATGTTAAGCCGAGCGCAAATCAGCTCAGGCTTTTGACCGAAACGCCCTTTTATGCGTTCATTCATTTCAGCCCGAACACATATACAAATCTTGAATGGGGCACGGGTGACGAGGATCCGTCGATTTTCAATCCCGTTAACCTTGACTGTGACGGCTGGTGCGAGGCAATCAAATCCGCAGGAATGAAAGGCGCTGTCATTACGGCGAAGCATCATGACGGATTTTGCCTTTGGCAGACAAAATACACCGACCACAGCATGAAAAGCAGTCCGTACAAAAACGGCAAGGGTGATATTGTAAAGGAGCTTTCCGAAGCATGCCGCCGCCACGGACTGAAATTCGGCTTTTACCTTTCCCCATGGGATAGGCATTCCGAGCTTTACGGCACGGACGAATATAACGATTATTACAAGGCGCAGCTTACCGAGCTTCTGACAAATTACGGAGAAATATTCCATGTTTGGTTTGATGGAGCGTGCGGCGAGGGTCCGAACGGTAAGAAGCAGATTTACGATTTTGATGGTTACTTTGAGCTGATACATAAATATCAGCCGAATGCAACTATTTTTAATGACAAAGGTCCCGTTCGCTGGTGCGGCAACGAGGACGGTTCGTCGAGATATGCCGAATGGGCTGTTGTTCCGTCCGAGCTTTGCCCGAACTGCGAAATTCAGACCGAGCCGGGTCCTTTAAGCGGCGACCTGTCTTATATGTATAACATGGATGAAAACATTGGTTCACTCAGCAATATTATGTATTCTAAGGGCTTGGTTTTCGCTCCGTCCGAGGTGGACATGTCTATCCGTCCCGGTTGGTTCTATCACGAAAACGAAGAGCCTCATTCGCTTGACCGCTTGTTCGATACATATCTGCGCTCGGTCGGCGGCAACACAACATTTATTTTGAATATTCCGCCGAAGCTCGACGGTACTTTTGACGAAAAAGACGTCGCAAGACTCAGGGAGCTCGGCGAGAAGATAAGGGGAAGCTTCTCGGTGAACCTTGCCGAGGGCAAAGAAGTAAAAATTGAACCATACAAAAACAGCGATACGCAGTGTATGGTTGAAATTGACCTCGAAAAAGAAGAAAAAATTCACTTCGTTGAAATCAGCGAGGATATAGCTCGGGGACAGAGGATAGAAAGCTTTTTCATTCAGCGGTACAAGGATAACAGGTGGGAAAACTGTTTTGAGGGAACCACTGTCGGCGCAAGAAAAATCGTTCGCTTCTGCGACGGTCTTATTGCCGACAGACTGAGAATTTTTGTTACCGCAGCTCGGGATATGCCCGAGTTCGGAAAAATTGCGGTTTACTGATAACTGTTGAAAAACGGAGGTATGTTATGAAAAGGGTGCTTGATTTTTTAATCAGCCTTTTTGCATTGATTCTTCTCTCGCCGTTGTTCCTTATCGTTTCTGTCGGAGTTTTGCTCTCTGACGGCAGACCTGTATTCTTCCGTCAAAAACGTGTAGGAAAAGGCAACGAGCTGTTTGAAATATATAAATTCCGAACGATGAAACGGGGAACGGAAAACGTTGCGAGCAACGATCTTTCCGATGCCGACGTTAAGATAACCAAGTTCGGAAAAATTCTTCGTGCCACAAGCATTGACGAGCTGCCGCAGCTTCTGAACATTCTCAACGGTTCAATGAGCCTTATCGGCCCGAGACCTCTCATTCCCGAGGAGACAAAAATCAGAGAGCTCCGCAGAGAATATAACGTCTACAGTGTTCGTCCGGGAATAACGGGCTGGGCACAGGTCAACGGACGCGACAATGTTTCGGCAGAGAAAAAGGCTCTGCTCGACAAGGAATATGTCGAAAAGCAAAGCCTTATGTTTGATATTAAAATTTTCTTTATGACGATACATCAGGTTCTGTGCCGTAAGGACGTGAACGAAGGAAATAACAGAACTTAATTTGCGTTCAGGTATTCCTCAAGTGTAATTCCCTTTGCCGTAATGTCTTTGGCAGCCTCAACGCCGACAAAGCGGTAATGCCACGGCTCATAGATAACCTTTGTGATCGCACGGGATTTTGCATCCTTGGGATAGCGGAGAATGAAGCCGAAATCGGCGGCATTTTCTCTCAGCCATGCAGCCTCGTCGGTATCCTCAAAGCTTTCGGAAAGCGAGCAGATATCCATTGCAAGACCTGCGTTGTGTTCGCTTCCGCCGGGAATCATGACTTCTGTGGCGGCGGCAACAGTTGCCTTTGTTTTGTCAAGACCGTTGTTGTCGATTTCAAGCTGAATTTGATCCTCGAAAAGCTCGGTCTGAAGGTCGTATGAGCGGTAGCCGGAAACGGGTGTCAGTTCAATTCCGTCCTCAAGAGCTTTGTCATACATCGCCTGATAGTACGGCGCAACGCGGTAATCGAGATATTTTCCCGAGCCCTTAACGGCTTCAGCAAGCGTCGGCGTGTATCCCTCCGGCAAAACATGAGTGCCGTTAAGAAGAATTGACGAGAGGGAAGAATTTGCGTCAATATTGATTATCTGCGGATTAAATCCGGCGTAAGAATATTTATAATTGCTGACGGTGTTCAACTTCTTTTCCGTTTTTGCCTCGCCGACAGTCGATTCTTTTTCGGCGGTCGTGCCTTCATTCTTTTTGGACATTTCTTCGGAATTGTTCGTTGTGTTCGCCCCCGTATTTGTGGTAATCTCAACTTGTGCATTTACTGCTTTTCCGGTGTTTTTATATTCGCTGTGCACATTTATTGCCGCACCTACGGTCGTAACGGCGACAATGAGAATGATTGATTGAATAACAATCAGCTTTATTACACGAGGTGTGATTTTTTTATTCATTAAAGATGTCACTTCCCTGATATTTTATATTCCTATTTTATTCGTTTATTGAGTCATTGTCAACAATGCTTTATAAAATTATATTTATTTTGAAAGGAAAGATTCCAATGAAAGCATCGGAAAGCGTAGAGAGATACGACTCTGAGGTTCGTCTCTATACTAACTACGCAATCAAAAACATTAAAAAGGTCTGCAAGGATTTCGGACCCCGTCCCGTCGGCAGTGAGGCGGAGAAGAACGCACAGCTTCATATGAAAAAGGAGCTTGAGTCCTCGTGCGATACAGTTACAAGAGAGGAATACAAATGCTCTGATAAGGCATTCATGGCTTGGGTTCCGCTTGGAGCGATCCTTATTCTCTTTTCAATCGTAATGTTCACGCTTGGTATCCCCGTTGCGTCGCTTGCAGCTTCACTCGTTACACTTTTCATCATTCTTGCAGAATTCATTTTCTACAAGCCCGTTCTTGACGTTTTCTTCCCGAAAAAGACATCGGGCAACGTTATCGGCGTTCGCAAGGCTTCGGGTGAGACAAAGAAGCGTATCATCATCGCAGGACATACCGACTCGGCTTTTGAGTGGACATACACCTATCACGGCGGACACAATGTCGTTCTTACTATTATTCTCACAGCAATTATCGCAATCCTCCTCGGCATCGGCGGAAGCATCTATGCTCTCATCGCAGGCGCTCAGGGCATTGTTTGGACTGGCGACAATCTTGCAATGAAGATCATTGCAGTTGTTACTTATGTAACCGTTCCCGTTATCTGTGCCGCTATCGTTTTCACAAACTATAAGCGTCCGGTTATGGGCGCAAACGACAACCTTTCGGGCTGCTTCCTTTCGGCAGCTGTTGTAAAGTTCCTTGCCGCAAATGATATCCGCTTTGAAAACACAGAGGTCGTTGCTGCTATGGTCGGCGGCGAAGAAGCAGGACTCAGAGGCACAAAGGCTTATATGAAGGCTCATGCACAGGAGTTCAAGGACGAAAAGGACGTTGAAACTGTATTTGTTGCTTTTGACACTATCCGTGAGCATGAGTTCATGGCTATTTACGATAAAGACATGACAGGCATGGTAAAGAACGACAAGAGAGTTGCAAAGCTTCTCCAGGATGCGGCAAAGAGCGTCGGTTACGATGTTCCGATCAAGGCTATCGAGCTTGGCTCAACCGATGCGGCTGCTGCTTCTCAGGCAGGTATCCCTGCGGCTTCATTTACGGCAATGGATCCCGCTCCGGCAAGATATTATCATACACGTCTTGACACCGAGGATAACCTCGACCCGAAGACGCTTGAAATCGGTCTGAAGATCGCTCTTGAAACAGTATTTGACTTCGACGAAAAGGGCATTTGACAGGATTCAATCACATTTCCCAAATATTTTCCTTAAAACTATTGGATTTTTGAAATTATTATGGTATAATCAGATAGTGAATTTATTATTGCTCAAAAGGAGTTGGCATTGTGAATAAAAAAATTGTAAGATTTTCGTCACTCTTGCTTGCATTGCTCATGGTTCTTTCCCTGTGCGCTTGCGGCGAGGAGGAAGAAACGTACGATTACAAGTCACCCATACCTACAACTACGGAAGAGATCCTTTCGAGATTTAACGCCGCAATGGCAGACGCCAAAAAAGGCAACCCCGGCATCAGCTACAGCATAAGCCAGGGCGCAAGCATGAGCGGCGAGCAGAAAGATAAGTGCGACAACGAATACGTTAAGGCTGCTTTCAAGACCGTTTCAAAGGCTATCACAAAGGAGAATTTCTCCAATGAGACTGCTTACGGCGAGAGCACAAAGGATATTTTCCCGACCTTCGGTTCGGAGGACGCACCCGTACTCACCAATGCCGACATCCGTTCAGCATATGTTATGGAGAACAAGGACGACGGTACAGGCGCAACCTACATAATCGTTATCAAGATTTATCCCGAGAAGGATCCCAACCAGACGGACAGCATTTACGGAAAGCTCTATAACATCATGGACGATAAGGAGATCCTTTCCCACTTTGATGTTGTCAACAGCGTCGTAACGGTCAATTCCTACAGCGCACAGTACGGTGAGGGAACGATCCGTGCAACGCTCAAAAAGGAAGACAATAAGCTCACTGAGCTCAAGCTTTCAAGAAACGTTGTTGTTTCAACAGAGCTTACAGGCGTAGGGACTCTTGCCGATCTCGGCACGGTTCCGTTTGAGTTCAACTATGATGCAACGGAAAACTACACTGTTGACTGGTTCAATCCTGCAACAAAGGACGCAAAATAAAATCAAAAACAATAAATTACCCTCAGCGGACTGCTCCGCTGAGGGTTTTGTCATGTCATAAATTATTTACAATAGTTTTCGATGTAATTGTCGATTGCTTCGGAGATAACCTTGATAGCAATACTGCGTTCGCTGACCTCATTGACAGCCGTTTCCTTGTTCTCAAGCGTTTTGTAAACCGAGAAGAAATGGCGCATCTCGTCAAAAATATGTTTGGGAAGCTGGTCAATGTTGGTGTAGATATTATAATTCGGGTCGTTAAACGGAATTGCAATTATTTTTTCGTCGTTGCGTCCGTTGTCGATCATCGAAATAACACCGATGGGATAGGCTCGGCAAAGAGTGAGCGGCTCAAGCGGCTCGGAACAGAGCAAAAGCACATCGAGCGGATCGCCGTCGTCGCCGAGCGACCTCGGAATGAAGCCGTAGTTGGCAGGGTAGTGGGTCGAGGTGTAAAGAATTCGGTCAAGGATAATCAGTCCCGTTTCTTTATCAAGCTCATATTTTTTCTTGCTGCCCTTCGGAATTTCAACAACGCAGACAAAATCCTCCGGCGAAATTCTCTTGGGTGAAATGTCATGCCATATATTCATGCGTTCACACTCCTTTAATTTTATAGTAGCTTATTTAATACGAATTGTCAAGCGACAGGATTATCAAGAACAAAATTGTTTGTTCCGACTTTGAGTGGAATTTTTTTATCGCAGTGAATGAAAACAGCGTCGGTTCCGTCGCACAAATCAATATGAATTTTAATGTTTTTATCGCAGCGTTCCCACGCAACAGAAATTTCACCGTGGGGCGTTGTGATTTTTCCTCTTGCAAAGCCGAGAGTTTCGGAGAAAATGGGGGAGATAATGATTTTATCATAACGAACAGAATTATCCGTTTGCTTTATGCCGAGAATTTCTTCAAACAAAAACTCCGTGCTTGCGCCGAACATCGGGTGGGAATGTGAAGCCTCGCCGTTCCAATTTTCCCAGAGAGTTGTCGCTCCCGAACGGCGCATGAAATCAAAAGAGACCTCGCCCTTGTTGGCAAGCAGGTGTGTGGCAAGCTCGCCGTTGCCTGTTCTGTAAAGTACTTTCAGCAAAATTTCAGTGCCGAAAATACCGGTGTCAAATTCCGCTTTTTCGCTGTATTTTTTTACAATATTTTCAACCGTTCTTTCGTCGCCGAGACCGCAATCTGCTGCAAAGGCATTTGCTCCCTGAATGTTGTCAAAGAAATCTCCCGTTGCTTTGTCAAAATATTTTTCCGTCACGGCTTGCGAATATTCTACAATTAGGCGCTCGTATTTTTCACACGGCTTTCCGAGGACTTCAGCGCAAAAAATCATATGCTTGAGCTGAGAAATAAACATTGTCGTATTGACAAATTCCTCGGGAATTTCTATTTTTGTCGGAGCGCACCAATCGCCGAGGCACCAGCCGTCTTTTTCTTCACGGACAATAAGCCCGTTTTCAGTTCGGCTCTCCATGTATTCGACAAATTTTTCCATTGACGGGAACATGGCTTCAAGCTCATTCTTATGACCGTAATGGCGATAGAATTGATAGGGAACGTTGATTATCGCTCCGCCCCAGCCGACAGGTCCGCCTCCGCCGCCTGCAAAGGGCGCAGTGTGCTGAACGTGACCCGTGGACTTGTCCTGACAGTCCCATATGTCGGCTATCCATTTTCTGTAGAAGCTTTCTGCGTCAAATTCGGTCATTACGGCGTTGCAGGTCAGCTGACCGTCGCCCGTGTAGCCGAGCCTTTCACGGTGCGGACAGTCCGACGGAACGCCCGAGTGCATATTTGAAAGCTGAGTATTAACAAACGTTTTGCAGTACCAATTAAGCGTTTCGTCGCTGCACTCAAAGTTCGAGGTCACTTCAACATCGGAATGAATAACACGAATTTCAACGGGCTTTGCATTGTTTGTCAGCGTAAAATATCTGAACCCGAACCAACAGAAAAACGGGTGATAAATTTTTTCTTCATCTGTAATAAATGTTTCAATCTGTCTCTGCTCATTGAAGCCGACGGACATATTGTTAAGCGTTAGATCGTCATTCAGATTTTCGGCACATTCCATGACTACCGTTTCACCCGATTTTTCACACATGACAACGGGATAGCCCGAAATGTTGCGCTCAATTGCATAAACAGAGTAATCGCCGAAATCCTTGACGAGCTCGGGCTTGAGCGTTTCGATTACTCTGTCGGCAGGGCAGGTCTGAATGTAAAATTCACTTTTCGGCGGAACAATTTCAAAAGGTTCCTCGCCGTCGGGAAGCGCTCCGTCAACAGTGTTCCATTTGCGGTCAAAGCCCGTATAGTCGAGGGCTTCTCCGTGAAAAAGATTAGATTTTTTGAAAAATCCCGGGGAGCAAACGACATCTTTTCTGTTCGAGTAAAAGCTCTTGCCGTCAACGTCGAGCCTGTAGCAGAGCTTGATATCGCCGTAGTTCATGTTGCCCTCGGCTTTGCGGACGGTCTGATGATAATATCCGCCGCCGACCGCCGCCCCGAGAATATTTTTACCCTCATGAAGATATTTCGTAACGTCATATTTCATAACGTAAATTCGATGAGTCTGCTCATCGTTGAGCGGATAAACAAGGTTCATGTTCGGGCGCTCATGATAATCGGAATATGCAGGGACAAATTCGTCGGCGCCGACACGCTTGCCGTTTATGTAAAGAATAAACCAGCCGAGACCGCAGACGGTTATTTCGGCTTTTTTAAAATTATTTTTAATTTCAATTTCGGAGCGAAAGAGCGCCGCATCGAGAGAACCGCGTGGACTGAGCCATCTTGCTTCTCCAAAAATATCTCTGTGCTTCATAAAGACACCTCAATTGTGCGATGATTTAAAAATGCCGCCGTATCAAAGCATTTTGCCTTAATACGACGGCAGAAATTTGCAAATTATTTCATCGCCGCGGTGTATCTGCTGACGTAGCCCATGTACTGCTTCTTTGCATTTGAGCCGTTGAATGCCTGGTCATCGCTCTTGGTCCAGCCTGCAATGGCGATCGAACCGTCGTTGAGCACGGCAATGTCCATTGCGCTGTCATCCTGTGCACCGTTGAGACGGACTGTTGAGGTCGTTTTACCCTCATCGTTGAGATAGAGGATATAACCGTCGCTGCCGCCGCCGACCTTGTATCCCTGGAAATCCTCGGTTGAAGATTTTGACTGACCGACTACTGCGAAGCCGCCCTTTATGCAAGCGATTCCCAATACGGAGTCGTCATCGGAGCCTCCGATAAGTCTTGACCAGCAAACCTGACCGTCGGAATTGTATCTGAGAACATAGCCGTCACGCTTGCCGTAATTCATTGTGTAAATTCCGTCGGCTCTCTTGTATATCGTGAATGTGCCGCCGACAACACAACCGCCGTCATCCGTTGCTGCGAGTGCGCTATATTCGCTTCTGCCTGAGCCCTGGAGATATTCTGCCCAATCAAGGTTACCCTTCTTGTTAAGCTTGAGGAGAACGGTGTTTTCTGACTGAATTTTATTAAATCTTATTCCCGAGAAATCGCCGTCAGTGGACATCGTTACGCATGTTGCGTAGATATCGCCGTCGGAATTGACTGCCAAAGCGGAAATGTTGTTCGATTTGGAGCCTTGGAGAACCTTTCTCCATTTGATGTTTCCGTTTTTATCGAACTTGAAAACGAATGCTTTTGTGCCGCCCTTTTGAGTTCCCGTGAAGAAGCCCGATTCGGAAATCGCTTTACCACCGGCAACAAATCCGCCGTCGGGGGTTGCGGCAAGCGAGCTGATATATTCACCAGTTGAGGAAGCGTCGGACGGGAAAACATATTTCCACATGAATGTTCCATCGGCTTTAAGGCGAACGATGAAAGCGGAGTTTGCAGACGCTGTTTTAACAACATCGCCGCTCGTTGCCGCAGTCTGACCCGCCGCAACAATTGTGCCGTCCTTCAGCTCGATAACGTCATTGAAGTTAACCTGGCTGTCACCGCCGATTATGTATTTCCACTCAACCTTGCCATCGGCGGAATACTTAACGAGTGATGTATGCTGCATCTCCCATTCGCCGGAAACGCCCTTGTAGTCGCCGTCCTTTGAAGCGGAAATTCCTGCGGCAACAAAACCGCCGTCCTTGCAGCCGATAATGTCTCTGAAAGCGTCAAGCCCCGAACCGCCGAAATACTTGGTGTATTCGCATTTTACCTCGTCAACAGAAGTCTTTGACGGCTTTTTGACGCCGACCGTTGTTGAGGTTGTGATTTTGACCGATGAAGTCTTTGTTGTCGGAGTTTCATTCGATGAGTAGTCGGGAGATTCGTTTGTGCGCTCAAGCTCCAGCTTGCCGTCCTTGTATTTACCCGTGTAATAAATCATATCGCCAAAGGTGTCAACCTCGTTCTTTGTGTAAAGAATGTTGCCCTTGGAGTCTTTTTTACCCGTGGTGTAGATCGTCTTGCCGTAGCTGTCCTTGAGACCTGTCGAATATATTCTGTGACCTGCCTTGTCGATAATTCCCGTTGCGTCAGTGACTTTGCCGTTCGGGTCGGTTGCTCCCGTTATTGCCGTGACCTCCTCGGCGCCCTTTTTGAGCTCGTCATCAACAATATCTATATCGTCGGGTGTTTCGGAAATAAGTTTGTCGTTCTTTTCGCCCGGAGTTGCGGAATCGCCGCAGGCGGAGAACATACAAACCGACATTGCCAAAACAAGCAACAAAGCGATTATTTTATATTTGTTCATGTGAATTTCTCCTTTAACAGGTTGGCAGCCGCCATAAATCGGCGGTTACTTTTTTCTATGATATCATACTTTGTTATTTTTTTCAATGCTTTATAAAAACTGTTTACATTTGACTGAGCGGAGCAAGAAAAATTATGATTGATAAAATGTTTTTATTTTGTAATAAAACGAGCTTAATTATTGATACAATCCGTGTTTTTTGTTATAATTCACTTAACGCAACCGTCGGTTGACAGATTATACAGTCGGGTTTCTTGTTTGCAACCGTAATAAATGGTATGCTATCGGCAAGAAAAGGAGGGATCGTCATGATCTTGGCAGACAAAATTATATCGCTTCGTAAAAAATCGGGCTGGTCGCAGGAGGAGCTTGCACAGCAGCTCGGAGTAACACGTCAGTCGGTTTCAAAATGGGAGGGCGCACAGTCCGTGCCCGATATGGATAAAATTTTACAGATGAGCCGTCTGTTCGGAGTTTCGACCGATTTTCTTTTAAAGGACGAGATCGAAGCGGAAGAAAAAATAACGACGAGCGAGGATTCGCCGCTGAGAAAGGTTACAATGAAGGAAGCTTCGGACTATATCGAGCTTCGCAGAATTGCCGCACCGAAAATGGCATTTGCAACATTCCTTTGCGTCATTTCTCCCGTTGCGCTGATTTTACTTACGGGTCTGAGCGGGGTGGCAAAGTTCGGCATTTCGGAAAATCTTGCGGCAGGCATCGGGCTTTGTGTACTTCCGGTAATTGTTGCCGTTGCTGTTGCAATCTTCCTTTCCTGTTCGTCGCACTCAAAAGATTACCGCTTCCTTGAAAATGAAGCGTTTGAAACCGAGTACGGAGTTTCGGGCATGGTTAAGGAAAAGAAGAAGGATTTCGGAGTAGCATATTCGCGCTTCAACGCTGTCGGAACTCTGCTTTGCATACTTTCCGTTTTGCCGCTTTTTATTGCTTTTTGTTTTAATGTATCGGATATATTTTATATTATCGGAGTTTGCCTTCTTTTGATTATTGCAGGCGTCGGAGTATATTTCTTCGTCCTCGGCGGTGTTCGTCAGTCCTCGTTCAACAAGCTGTTGGAGGAAGAGGATTATACCCGAGATAAAAAATCGACGGGCAAGCTGAGAGGTGCGATAACGGTCTGCTATTGGCTGATCGTTACGGCAATCTTCCTTGTGTTCACCTACGGGCCGAGCGGCAACGCTCAGCCACAAAGCGGCTGGATAATTTGGGCGGTCGCAGGTGTGGTTTACGGCGGACTTTCTGTTCTTATGAATTCCGTTATCGGCAAGAAAAAGTAATTCTCAAAAAGAGGAAAACAAATGAGCAATGTAATTGAAATAAAAAATCTGATAAAATCTTTCGGCGATGTCAAGGCAGTTCAGGACATTTCATTCCATGTTGAGCAGGGTGAGCTGTTCGCTTTTCTCGGCGTGAACGGCGCAGGCAAGAGTACGACAATTTCCATAATCTGCGGTCAGCTCGCAAAGGACGGCGGCAGTGTTGAGGTTTGCGGAAAGAGCATCGACAGCTCAATTGACGATATCAAAAGAAATATCGGTGTGGTGTTCCAGAATTCCGTTTTGGATCAGTCGCTTTCGGTTTCCGACAATCTCAGAAGCCGTGCCGCGCTCTACGGAATAAAGGGCGCCGAGTTTAAAAAGCGTCAAGCCGAGCTTGCAAAAATGCTTGATTTTGAAAAGCTTCTTAACCGAACTGTCGGCAAGCTTTCGGGCGGACAGCGGCGCAGGATTGATATTGCCCGCGCGCTTCTTCATAAGCCCCGGCTTTTGATTTTGGACGAGCCGACAACGGGTCTCGACCCTCAGACGAGGAAGCTTCTCGGCGACGTTGTAACCAACCTGAGAAAGAACGAAAACATGACGGTTCTGCTCACAACGCATTATATGGAGGAGGCGGCGGATGCCGATTATGTTGTTATTCTTGACAGCGGAAAAATTGTTGCCGAGGGAACTCCTCTCGATTTAAAAAATAAATACACGGGCGATTTTGTAACGATTTACAGGGCAGATGAGAGCGAGGTAAAAAGTCTCGGTATGCCTTATGAAATAATTCGTGACGCTATAAGAATTTCCGTTCCCGACACTGCGGCGGCAACAAGGCTTATTACGGAAAATCCGAAAATGTTTACGGATTACGAGGTCACCAAGGGCAAAATGGACGACGTTTTTCTCAACGTGACGGGAAGAAAGCTGACGGGAGGCGATGATAAATGACAGGTCTCGGAAATTTGTTAAGACGAAATATTCGTCTCTTTTTTAAGGACAAGGGCATGTTCTTCTCGTCGCTGATAACGCCTATGATTCTCCTTGTGCTGTATGTCACTTTCCTTGCCAAGGTCTACCGTGACAGCTTCGCTTCGGCTATGCCGCAGGGCATAATGATTGACGAAAAGATTCTTAATGCCGTTGTCGCAGGTCAGCTTGTGTCCTCGCTTTTGGCTGTCAGCTGTGTTACGGTTGCCTTTTGCTCAAACCTTCTGATGATAAACGACAAGGTCAACGGCGCAATCCGTGACCTGACGGTTTCTCCCGTGCGCCGTTCGACGCTGGCTCTCGGATATTTTATTTCCTCGGCGGTTTCGACGCTGATAATCAGCTTTTTCGCTCTCGCTGTCGGATTGATTTATGTTTACACTCAGGGTTGGTACATGTCGCTCGGAGATGTGCTGTATATTATTCTTGATGTTTTTCTGCTGACCCTGTTCGGCACGGCGCTGTCATCATGTGTAAACTTTTCGCTCACGACGAACGGTCAGGCTTCGGCGGTCGGAACTATCGTCAGTGCAGGATACGGCTTCCTTTGCGGCGCTTATATGCCGATGTCACAATTCGGCGGCGGACTTCAAAAGGTTCTTATGTTCCTCCCGGGCACATACGGAACAAGCCTTATCCGCAACCATGCGATGGCAGGCACATTCAGAGAAATGGAGAGCATCGGCTTCCCGAAAGAGGCGGCCGACGGAATGAAAAATGCCGTCGATTGCAGGCTGTTTTTCTTTGAGCATGAGGTCGGAGTACCGACAATGTATCTCGTTCTCACAGGCTCGACCGCTGTGCTGATATTGATATATATTCTGCTGAATAAGGCTATTTCAAGGAGGGCGAAATGAGCAAATACGAACCGCTCCGGAGTTATGTTAAGGAGCAGAATAATGATTTTACACTGACCTATGAGCAGATTGAAAATATTCTCGGTTTCCCGATTGATCATTCGTTTCTCACGTTCAAAAAGGAACTGAACGATTACGGGTGGCAGGTCGGAAAAATCTCGATGAAAAACGAAACCGTAAATTTTATAAAAATATAATTTTTGCCTGTTCTTGCTTAACGCAGGGATAGGCGTTTTTTATTTAAATAATAAAGGCATTGATTTATTTCATGTTTTGTTTTATTATAAAGTTAAAGTCAAAAAGAACGGAGAGTTGATTATGGATAAATACGCAAGATTCAGATATCAGCCGTGCATACCGATGGGTGCGGACGGCAGGAAATTGACAGGCTCACCCGAGCATATTGCACTTTCGAGAAAAGCCGCAGGCGAGGGCATGGTTCTGCTCAAAAATGAGGACAACGCTTTGCCGCTTAAAAAGGGCGAAAGGGTTGCGCTTTTCGGCAAGGCGACGATCGAATACATAAAAGGCGGCGGCGGAAGCGGCGAAGTTTTCTGCGCCTATACCCATAATATTTACGACGGCTTTGCTCAGAAAGAGAAAGAGGGCAAAATCAGCGTTTATATGCCGACCGTCGATTTCTACAAAGAATACGTCAAGGAAGAAAGCAAAAAAATTCCGACTCGTGCCGAAATTGAAAAGACTTGGGATATAGTCAACGCAATGGATTTCTGTCAGAAAAAGGACGATATTATTTATGATACCTTTGCGAGCATGCACGTTGTCGAAGCGGAGGCTCCCGATGAGCTGATAAGCACCGCTGCGGAAAATGCAGACGCCGCAATAATTACGCTCAGCCGCTTCTCGGCAGAGGGAGTAGACCGCCGTGCTATCGGCGGAGACTACTATCTTTCCGATGCCGAAAAGAGCCTTATCGACAGAGTCTCGGCGGCGTTCAAAAAGACGATTGTTGTCCTCAACTCGGGCGGAGTTGTTGACTGTGAACACTTTGCCGAGAACGGCAAGGTTCAGGGTATCCTCTGCGGCTGGCAGGGCGGCATGGAAGGCGGCATGGCAGTTGCCGATATTCTCTGCGGCGACGTCAACCCGTCGGGTAAGCTCGGCGATACGATCCCGAAGTCGTATGACGACTATGAGAACGGAAAAACATTCCAAACGGGCTACGAGCATCTTGATTATGAGGACGATATCTATGTCGGCTACCGCTATTTTGAAACAATTCCGGGTGCGGCGGAAAAGGTTCGCTATCCCTTCGGCTTCGGCCTTTCTTACACAAGCTTTGAAATGAGCGGAGCTTTCTGCGGCGAGAGCGATGGTAAGATCGTTGCCGTTGTTACGGTTAAGAATGTCGGCAAGGTTTCGGGCAAGGAGGTCGTTCAGCTTTATTACAGCGCGCCTCAGGGCAGGCTCGGCAAGCCGTCAAAGGAACTTGCGGCATTCGCCAAAACAAAGATTCTTGCTCCGGGCGAGAGTCAGACCGTGGCTTTGAGCTTTGACATAAACGACATGGCAAGCTTCGATGACCTCGGAAAAATTCAGAAATCCGCATTTGTTCTTGAAAAGGGAACATATAAATTCAGTCTCGGCAATTCCGTAAGAAACACGAAACCGCTCGGCTATGAATTCACGGCGGACGAAGATATTATCGTCAAACAGTCGAAGTCGCTTCTTAAACCGTTCAAGCTCGAAAAGAGACTCCTTGCGGACGGAAGCTATGAGACTCTTCCTCAGAGCGAACCGAGCTATGATTCAGGAAAGAATACTTTGGCGGATGCAAAGGCTCCCGATGAGGCTGTTATGTTCGATTATGTCGGCGAAAAAATCAGCCTTGACGATTTTATCAGGCAGTTTACCGTTGACGAGCTTATTGATTTTGTCGGCGGTCATCAAAATCAGCCGGGCGTTTGCAACACGGGCGCATTCGGCGGCTTGAAGCGTCTCAATATTCCGCCTGTTCCGACAGCCGACGGCCCCGCAGGCGTTCGTCTCGACGCAAAAACGGGCGCACCGACAACTGCATGGCCGTGTGCAACGCTTCTTGCCTGCACATGGAATACCGAGCTCATTGAGGAGGTCGGTGCGGCAGGCGGTGCCGAGCTGAGAGAGAACAACCTCGGCGTATGGCTTGCTCCTGCTATGAACATTCACCGCAATCCGCTTTGCGGACGTAACTTTGAGTATTTCTCCGAGGATCCGCTCCTCGCAGGAAAAAGCTGTGCGGCAGAGGTAAGAGGAATTCAGTCGAGAAAGGTTGCGGCTTCGGTCAAGCATTTTGCCTGCAACAACAGAGAGTCAAACCGCTTTGAGTGCGATTCGAGAGTTTCCGAGCGTGCACTGAGAGAAATTTATCTGCGTGGATTTGAGATATGCGTTAAGGAAGCCGACCCGTGGACTGTTATGTCCTCGTACAACCTTATCAACGGCTGCCATACATCAACGAGCTATGAGCTTCTGACAGAGCTTCTCAAAGGTGAATGGGGCTTCAAGGGTATGGTTACGACCGATTGGGGCGTTCACAGCCGTCATTCCGACGAGGTCCTTGCCGGCAACGATCTCAAGATGGGCGAGGGCGAGCCCGACGAGCTTAAATCGGCATACGAGAGCGGCAAGATAACGAGAGCCGATTTTGAAGCCTGCGTCAGAAGAATTCTCGGAATGACAATAAATGTTGCCGAATAATCGGCGGTAAACACATAAGCGCCGACGAACCTTTTACACGGAGCAAAACAATTCTGTTTTTTTGAAATTTCCTATTGTATTTTCACCGAAATATATGTATAATGGTACGGTAAATTGAATGCGGACGAAAAAACAATGTATTTTGTTGCGTCTGCGGTAAATCCGTGCGCATTCGGCACACGGTGGAGGAGTTAGGAACATGCTTGGTAAATATGTTCGTATCAAGGTGACTCATCCGATCCACTCTTACAGCAATGAACAGGGCTTTACCTACGAACTGAACTACGGCGAGGTAGAGGGAGCAAAGCAGTTCAACGCTTCCGTTAAAGGCGCATTCATCATGGGTATCAATCATCCCGTGCGAAGCTTTGACGGAAGGGTAATCGGCATCGTCAGGTATGACGGCAGTAATGAAACAGATTGGGTTGTAGCGCCTAAAAGTACAAGATTCATCAACATTGACATCGCAAACGGCATCGACTTTGCCGTGAAGAACAAGAAGCACACGCTGGATTGTCTCTATGAGCGTTCCTGCGGAGCGGTTGTTTACAGAAATATCGGCGGAATGATTCGTTTCCTGCTTATCAAGAACAGACGAAGCGCTCATTGGGGCTTTCCGAAGGGGCATGTTGAGCAGGGTGAAAACGACCACCAGACGGCTTACCGTGAGGTGCTTGAGGAGACGGGAATCAGGATTAACATTCAGCCCGATTTCGTAACAAAAAGTCAGTACACCATTCAGGGCAAGGTTGAGAAAAACGTAAATATTTTTCTTGCCTCGACCCAGGATACTCAGACGATTATCCAAAAGGAAGAAATTGAAGATTATATTTGGCTCGGATACGAAAAAGCTCTTAACAAGCTTCGTTTCGAGAATGACAGAAACATTCTTTCAAAGGCTTATAATTATCTTCTGAATAAAAAAATCATAACGGAGTAAAAAGATGACAGACCAACTGATTCAGTCCATCGTAACCTTTTTCCAGGATAAAATTCCAAATGAGCTTACGGTTTTTATTATTTCCCTGCTTCCGGTTCTCGAGCTGAGGGGCGGTCTTATTGCCGCAAAGCTTTTGGATATCAATATTGTCAGAGCATTTATTGTTTGCTATTTGGGCAACATGCTCCCGATTCCGTTCATCCTTC
Organism: Bacteroidaceae bacterium; assembly: GCA_963631735.1. Classification (GTDB taxonomy): domain Bacteria; phylum Bacillota; class Clostridia; order Oscillospirales; family Acutalibacteraceae; genus CAG-488. The sequence goes on from CAVGRW010000028.1 coordinate 18,684, forward strand.
TTTTCCTCAGAAAAATATTTGATTGGATGAGAAAGTCGAAGAGGCTCGGCAAAATTGTCGGCAAGCTGGAGCACAAGGCGGAAAAGCACCGCAAAACTATCGACAAATACGGCGCTTGGGGTCTGCTGGTTCTTGTTGCGATTCCGTTACCCGGAACGGGTGGCTGGACAGGCGCGCTTGTTGCCGAGATCATGGATATTAAGTTCAAAAAAGCTCTGCCGATAATCGCTCTCGGCGTGCTTATAGCGGGATTTATAGTCGGAGCTTTGTTCTATGGCTTGCTCGGAAATGTAATTTAAAATTAAATGACTGCAATGCGGACAGGAAATCAACCTGTCCGTTTTTGTTTGTTATAAAATAATTTTGAATTTTTCATGAAAAATATCATTTTTTACTTTACATAACCGCCGTTTTAAAGTAAAATATATACGATATATTAGGGCAGTGGGGGTATTCAGATGTATAAAAGAATTCTGCTTAAGCTCAGCGGCGAGGTTCTTGCCGGCGAGCAGGGTCACGGCATTGATTTTGATATGGTGACCGATGTTTGTACATACGTTAAAAAGGTTGCCGATATGGGCGTTCAGATAGGACTTGTTGTCGGCGGCGGCAATTTCTGGCGCGGAAGAAGCAGCGGCACCATGAACCGCACAAGAGCTGATAACATGGGCATGCTTGCAACGGTCATGAATTCGCTTGCTCTTTGCGAGGCTCTCGAACAGCTCGGCGTTAAGGCGAGAGTTATGTCTGCGGTAGGTATGCAGCCGATTGCGGAGCAGTACGTTGCCCGTGATGCGGTCGCTCACCTCAATGACGGCGAGGTCGTTATCTTCGGCTGTGGCACAGGCTGTCCGTTCTTCTCGACAGATACAACAGCGGCGCTCAGAGCGGCTGAGATCGAAGCCGATGTTATCTTCAAGGCAACGAATGTTGACGGCGTTTTCGATAAGGACCCGAACAAGTTCAGCGATGCGGTCAAGTACGATACGCTCACTCATTCCGAGGTTCTTGCAAAGGGACTCAAGGTAATGGACAGCACCGCGGCTTCACTTTGCAGGGATAATTCAATCGCAATTCTCGTTTTCAATCTTGAGGATCCGGAGAATATTATCAGAGCCGTTAAGGGCGAAAATATAGGCACACTTGTTAAAGAATAAAATATAAATAAATCAAGTAAGGAGAATTTTCATGAAAGAAGTTTACAGCAATACCAGAGAAAAAATGACAAAGACGGTTTCCGTTC
>CAVGRW010000029.1:0-19377 GCA_963631735.1 Bacteroidaceae bacterium
CGTCAAGGTAAATTCCCCAGCCGCCGTAGCCGCCCTCCTCGGGGTCGGCGCTGACGTTATGAATTACATTGCCCGAAACAACCGTGTTCGTCTGATTGCCAAGCATATAAATTCCGCCCATATCGGAGAGCCAGCCCTGACCGATATTATAAATAAGGTTGTCGCAAACTCGGTTGTTATAGCAAACGTTGTATGTATAGCCCCAGACCCAGCCGACGGAAATTGCTGTGTAATAACCGTCATGAATTTCATTGTGCATGATGTCAACGGAATTTGCGTGAATAACAAGAATTGCAACGGCGTTGAAATATGTCCTGCCGTATTCCGAAATTTGATTATTTTTGATTGTGATATTTTTTGTAACGCTCGGTTCGTTAACATCAATGTTTTCACCGTGAACATAAACCGCCTGTGCGCCGATATTATTGAAAATGCAGTTTTCAACCGAAGCGTTCTGAACATTACTGCCAAAGAAAACCGAGCAGGCGGCAATGTCTCTGAATTCACAATTTTTAATACGGAAGTTTTTTGCGTTTTTATAGGAAATGCAGGACTTAGCATTGTAAGCCGCCTGGCTGTGCTCACGCTCCGGGAGATAATAAAATCCGTTGGCACGGAAAAGAATATTTTCAAAGGAAATACCGTCAACGCCGTCAACGGAGATCATAGTTTCAATTGTCGAGCCCCAAACGGTGTAGTTTGCGGGCGTGTCGTTTGCCTCGGGGATAACATAGAGAACGCCCTCGGCTTTGTCGAGATACCACTGACCGGGCTTGCGGAGCATTTCAAAAACATTTTGAAGGAAGAAGCGGTCGTTCTTGTTTATTCTCATGGTTGATGTTTTGTTGAAAGCGATATGACCTGTCTCGCTGTCGTATGATTTTATTAAGAGCGTTTCGTCCTTCCAAAAATGAAGAAGCTTAATTTCAACATCTTCCGGATTTTTAAAGTCGCAGAATTTGCTCTTATCAATATACATTCCCAAAAAACCACCATGGTATGGGTCGGTCTTATCTACACCGGGCAAAATATCGTCATCGGAAACTTCGGTGACATAAAGATAGCCGCTCTCGGGGTAGCGTGTCCTTGAAAGAGTTGATTTTTCGGTGAAAAGAATATTGAAGTCGGCACCCTTACCGATATCCTTTTTGAAAGCACGCACGCCGTTAACCGTACATTCCTCAAAGCCGGTGTACGGACTGCCGGAGGTAAACACAACCTTTTCGTTGTTGTACGCCTTGTAAACAACGTCGGACTTGTCGCTGCCGTCAAAATTAACGGTGTCCTCAATTGTGTATGTTCCCTCTCTGAAGTAAACCGTGACCTCGCCGTCAAGAGTCTTTGCCTTTTCCTTGGCGGCGGAAAGCGTTGCAAGAGGAGCGTCAATCGTACCGCTCGATTTGTCATTGCCGTTTGGTGAAACAAAAATCATGTTCTTATCCTCCGCATAGGCGGCGAAGCCTGCCGCCGAAAATATGATTGCTAACGAGAGCAAAACCGAAATAAATTTCTTAACCATAAAAAATCTTCCTTTGTTTTAATTACTCACTTATAATATCATACATAGCTATTTTTTTCAACAAAAATCGGAGTCGAAAAAATCGACTCCGAAGAAATTTTTATAAAGCTTTATGCCCATTTGAATTCGGCATCGCCTGCGCCGATCTCAAAATGATATTTGACAATTCCGAGATCCGTTTTTGAATAAAAGCCCCTGAGCGCTTTTGCATGTACCGTGTCATTATCGAGCGTGAATAAAAACTTTTGCTGATTAACTGCGGTCGGCGCAAGCATTGCAAGCGTCATTGCGTTGAAAAACCATTGCGGCATATCGCCGTTGACCTTGCACAATTCGTCCATGCTTTTGGATTTATGCTGTGAGCCCTGAGTCGTTCCGTAGCCGAGGGCAATGACCATATACAGCTTTTGTCCGTGGGGGATATTGCAAGGTACCTTTGATTTTCCGTAGCTCATAGCTACCCAGCAGGAGTTAAGCCCGAGCTGCTGCGCTTTAATGACGATTTTCTCGCCGTAGTAACCGCAGTCCTCGTCACGGTTTTTCGGACCTATCAGCGCAATATAATTTTTGCAGTTGCGAAAGTTGCCGTAATGTGCCATTCGTGTGGAAAAGGCATTCGGCTCATCGAGCATAAGCTGAATTTTAAAGCCGCTCAGACGGTTGCAGTCATCTATTGATTTTTGAAGCTCGGCGGCGGTGCTGCCTTCAATTTTTCTGTCCGAAAAGCTTCGCACGGAATGTCTTGCCGTGATGGCTTCGGTAAGTGTCATAATAAATCACCTCTTATAATTACGGGTGCGGCTGACCGGCTCGGTAAGCGTCCATAACGTCACGGAAAATCTCGCCGTTTGAGGGCGGAGTCCATGTGATTGCGTTTGCGCCCGCTTCAATGGTTCTTTTTATCGAATCCTCTGTCGGACCGCCTGTTGCGATGATCGGAATGTCGTGAAAATCTTTACGGATTTTTGCAACGATTTCGGGTGTGCGTGAGGCCGCCGAAACGTTAAGTATCGCAGCTCCTGCATCAATTCGAGCCTGAATATCGTCATCGTCACGAACAACGGTCATGACCGTCGGAATATCGACATTTTCGCTGACGTCCCGCACAATTTCGTTCGACACGGGAGCATTGAGAACAACGCCCGTTGCACCCTGCATCTCGGCAAAGGTGGAAAGGCTGAGCACTCTTTTTCCACTCGTCAAGCCTCCGCCGACTCCGACAAATACGGGAATATCCGAGGCTGACAAAATCGCCTGAGTTATTATCGGCTGGGGTGTGAACGGATAGACCGCAATTATAGCATCTGCGTTAACATTTCTTATTATGGCAACGTCGGTTGAAAAAACAAGCGACTTTATCCTTTTTCCAAAAACAACAATTCCGCTGCACTCACGGATCACCTCGGGAACTCGCAGAGAAAATTTCCTCAAGGTTCCGTCAATCGGCTTCGGCAACGCCTTCGCCATTTAAACCACTCCTTTTCTTTGATATTCATATTTTACCAAAACTTTGTGAATTTCCTGTGAATAGATTTTTAATTGATTTGTTTGCTATACAACTATCACTGATTATATATTATTTTACTTGAAAAAAACGTCGGTTCATAGTAAAATAAACTAAATACATGCTTGTTTGAGTCAGGAGAAAAATATGAGCAAAGAAGAATCCAAGATGTTGCAGGGATTATCTGTACTCGCTATGGTCTGTTTGCATCTTTTCGACAATCTTAACTATGCCGATTTATTTACTCCCTTGATTATGCTCAAGGGATATCCTTTGATTTTTTATTTTGCACAGCTTTCGGATTTCTGCGTTATGGGATTTGCCTTTTGCAGCGGCTATGCACATATGAAATTGTTTCACCAAGAGAATTATTATAAAAAAAGACTGATAAGCCTATTGTCTCTTTACTGCAACTTCTGGATAATTCTTTTCCTGTTTACTTTGATTAGCGTTGCCACGGGTCAGGCTGATTTTATGCCGGGTGACTTTTTGAAATTTTTTAAAACATTTACCACGGTGTCGGTTTCATATAACGGTGCATGGTGGTATATGTCGGTTTACGCCGTAATTGTTTTAATTTCTCCGTTCGTGCTCAAGGCGGCAGAAAAAATGAATTCAATTGCAGTCTTGCTGATCTCATTTGTAATCTATTGCGGCGGCTATATTCTGCGATTTAAATACGGAACTCCGTATGAAGCGATAAATTGGTTCGGTCCGTTCGGAACAACGTTTTTTGAGTACATGATCGGTGTGGTTTGCTGTAAGGAACGGTTCTTTGAAAAGCTTGAAGGGGTGGCATCAAAAATAAAACCGATATGGCGATGTGTAATTTCGGCATCGGTTTTTGTCGCTATGCTTTTGGGACATACACTTGTTATCAGGTCGTTGGTTATAGCTCCGTTGACAGGCTTTTTGATTATATGCATTTTCAAGTTTTGCCCGAGACTGCGTTTGGCTGATAAAATTCTTACCTTTTTCGGAACACATTCAACAAATATATGGTTTACGCATATGTTTTTCTATTTGGTGCTGTTCCCAAAGCTGGTATACAGAGCGGAATACCCTATCCCGATATTTCTGTTCATGCTGGCGATATGCGTTGCAGTGTCGTATGTGATAAATCTCATTTATTATCCCGTAAACAAACAGGTCAGAAAACTCGAAAAATTGCTTTAAATTTATTTTATATAAAGAGGAATAACTCATGCTTTCACAAAAGATCGAAAAAATTTTACAGGAGGTTCAGAAGCCGGGACGTTATGTCGGCGGCGAGCTGAACAGCGTTATAAAAGATAAGGACAAGGTGGACGTAAGATATGCGTTCTGCTTCCCCGATACCTATGAAATCGGCATGTCGCATCTCGGAATGAAAATTCTCTATTCCGTTGTCAACAGGCTTGATTATGCGTGGTGCGAGCGTGTGTTTGCGCCCGATGTTGACATGGAAGAAAAAATGCGTGAGAATGATATAAAGCTTTGGGCGCTTGAGAGCGGCGATCCGCTTGACGAATTCGACATGCTCGGCTTTACACTCCAATATGAGCTGAGCTATTCCAATATTCTCAACATGCTTGACCTTGCGGGAATACCGCTCTATTCCAAGGACAGAACCGAGCTTGCTCCGCTTGTTGTTGCAGGCGGTCCGTGCGCTTGCAACGGTGAACCGATTGCCGATTTTATTGATATTTTCATGCTCGGCGACGGAGAGGAAACCACGGTTCAGCTCGTTGACCTTATTCGCAAGCATAAAAAGCTCGGATCGCCGAAGATTGAGCTTCTGCGTGAGGTCGCACAGCTCAAGGGCTTTTATGTTCCTGCGTTTTATGATGTTGAATATAACGAGGACGGCACTATTAAGAGCGTGACAAATAAAGAAACCGCACCCGAAAAAGCGGTCAAGGCGATAGTTGAGGATATGGACAAGGTCTACTATCCCGAAAGCTTTGTTGTTCCGTCAATTGAGGTCGTTCACGACAGAGTGACGGCGGAAATTTTCCGCGGCTGTATAAGAGGCTGCCGCTTCTGTCAGGCAGGATTTTTGTACAGACCCATAAGAGAAAAATCTCCCGAGGTTGTTGAGGAGCAGTGCAGAACGCTTTGCGAAAGTACGGGATATGATGAAATTTCACTTTGCTCATTGAGCACAAGCGACTATACGGGACTTCAGCCGTTGCTGACCTCTATGCTCAAATGGACGACAGAGGAAAACATAAACGTTGCGCTTCCCTCATTGAGAGTTGATAATTTCTCGGACGAGCTTATGGAAAAGCTGACCGAGGTTCGCCGAAGCAGTCTTACTTTTGCACCCGAGGCAGGAACTCAGCGCCTGCGTGACGCTATAAACAAGAACGTCACATATGCAGATGTTATGAAAACAGTAAATATGGCTTTCTCCGGCGGCTGGACTGCCGTTAAGCTCTATTTCATGATAGGCTTGCCAACCGAAACGCTTGATGATGTTGCAGGAATTGCACAGCTCGGACAGCAGGTTGTTGACGAGTTCTATCGCAACCCCGACAGACCCAAGGGCAAGGGCGTTCAGGTAAGCATAAGTGCATCGTCGTTCGTGCCGAAGCCGTTCACTCCGTTCCAGTGGGAGCCGCAGGATACCATGGAGCAGCTCGAAGAAAAGCAGAAGCATTTGTACGCAAGTGTCACGACTAAGAAAATCAGAATTTCTACCCATCTCACTCCGACGAGCTTCCTTGAGGGCGTGTTTGCAAGAGGCGACCGCCGACTTTCCAAGGTTTTGGAGCTTGCTTGGAAAAAGGGCTGTAAATTCGACAGCTGGGACGATCATTTTGATTTTGATAAATGGATGGAAGCTTTTGACGAGGCAGGGCTTGACCCGAGCTTCTATGCAAACCGCCGCCGTGATTTTGACGAGATACTTCCGTGGGATCATCTTGATTACGGCATAAGCAAAAAATTCCTGATGAACGAGAACAAGAAGGCGCATGAAAGCGTCACAACTCCGCATTGCAGAATTAAATGTGCAGGCTGCGGAGCAAACCGACTCAACGGAGGTAAGTGCGATGCGCGCAGTGAGGCTTAATTTTTCAAAAACAGGCAGGGCAATTTATATTTCCCACCTTGACATAAACCGAATGATGACCCGTGCCGTCAGACGTGCAAAGCTGCCGATGTGGTACACCGAGGGCTTCAACCCTCACCCGTATCTGACCTTTGCACTGCCGCTTTCTCTCGGTCAGTCGAGCGACTGCGAATACATGGATATCCGCATTGAGGGCGACATTACGGACAATGAGATTATGAGCAGACTCAATGCCGTTCTTCCCGAGGGCGTGAAAATCCTTTCGGTTTCTGCTCCCGTTTATGACGCAAAAGAGATTGAAAAGGCGCTCTATTTTGTGAAGCTTATTTTCAGTGATGCCGAGACAGCAAAGAGCTTTGCGGAAAAGGCGCAGATTCTTGCCGAGGGCGAAGAATTGCTTGCCGAAAAGAGAGGCAAAAAGGGTCACAGAAAGGTCATGAAGCAGATAAATCTTATTGATTTTATCTATGATATGAAATTCTCAACGGCGGATAATATTGTGAATTTGCAATGTGTTCTCGCCGCAGGAAATACGAATAATCTCAACCCGACTTTGCTTGTTGAAACACTCGAAAAAGAGATAGGCGTTGAGCATGATATGGAATATATTGTCCGCAGAAAGCTGATCACCAAGGACAATAAAACTTTCAAATAAAAGGAGACGGCCGAAATGGTTCAGCCGATAGAAAAAAATAAAAGAGAAAAAATTTTTTCTGTCATTCTGACGGTGCTTCTTCTCGGCTTTGTCGGCATGGTCTTTTATATAAATTTCAGCATCAATCCCGAATATTATGACGGCGATATTTATAATGATATCACCTACGCAAAGGAAGCGTGGAAGGCGAGGTCGCTTTTTCCTAAGGATTGGATTTTCGGAAATCAGACCTATGTTGTGGCAACCCCTGTTTTGGCGTCACTCTTCTACGGACTGACGGGGAACGGTTTCATTGCCATGGCAATTGCTTCAAGCATTATGACGGTACTTACCGTGCTGACATATGATTGGATGACCCGAACTGTGTTTTCTTATAACGAGCGCACGGCAGGCTTCCTGTTTTTAATAGGATTTTTATTGCTCAAAGCTCACGTTGCCACGAGTCAGCAGGGGATACAGGCTTTTTTCACAATGGCAAGCTATTATGCCTGCTATCTTATCAATGCGTTTATTGTTTACGGCTGCTATGTAAGAATTCGTCAAAAAGAATTCAAGAGAAAGCATGTTGTTTTGGCGGTTATCGGCGTTGCGCTCAGCTTCGGAACGGGTATGCAAAGTCTCAGACAGACTGCGGTTATGGCGCTGCCGCTTGTTGCCTGTGAGGTGCTGCTGATAATAATTTATTCGGTCAAGGATAAAAAATTTGCAATATCTTATTCAACGCTTTTTTCGGCGATTGTTTTTATTGCAAATGTTGCCGGACTGATTGCAATGAAGTTTATAGAAATAAATCAGAATTCTATTTACGGAACGACAGCTTTTGTAAATAGCTTTAAGGAGTTTTTCACAAAAGTATTTCTGAATATTGAGAGCGTAGCCTTGACATTCGGACTTGATGCCCTCGAATTAAGGGCGCGGCTTGCTGCGTCTGTACCGTTTTTACTGCTCGTTCTTATCGGGGTTATACTTTGCGTTAAGGATTATTTCAAAAACGAATGTGCCGAGCAGGGCAGATTTGTTTTAGTAATGCTTCTGACTCTCGGATGCTTATCTGTTTTTGCCGCAGGTGTGCTTACCGATGTTGTTAACCGTGCACTTTATTATTTCATGATTTATCCGCTTACGGCGGTCTGCGTTTCGTATATAATCGTAAAATATGAGAAACAGAGAAGCATTCTTTTCTCTGCTGTTGCCGTTTTTGCGGCAGGAATGATTATATTCCGCACAGTCGGTGCGGTCGGCGAGATAAAAGCAGGCAAGGACGAAAATTCAACGGCGCACCAAATTGCGAATTATATGCTCGATAACGGTTATGATACGATTTATTCGGTGTTCGGACTCAGCGGCGTTCTGGACGGAGCGGAAAATATTGTTGTTGCATCGGGTGACAAAATTCATCTTGTTCAATTCAAAAATGTTGACAGCTCAAAGCCCATGAAGCCTGTTGAATATCTTTGCATCAAGGACGGCTACAAGCAGTGGGACAATGCAAAGAGCCTGTATCTTCTGAGAGATCACGAATTGCCGAAGGTCAGAAAAATTGCCGAAGAATACGGCGTCACGATGACCGAAAAGGCTCGGTTCGGCGACGGACTGTATCTTTACAGCATGTCGGAGAATATTTGTATATATACGGATATGCAAAAATAGTGGTGAAAAACACGGCGCATAACAAGATGTTGTGAGTGAATTTTACCCGGAAAAAATTTATTGAAAAATTCCCATAAATCATCAAAAAACACTTGAAATAAATTGCGCCGTATGGTAATATATTAAAGCATTTGTGACCACCAAGGCGGCAGTGTCGGTTTGGCGGGGTTTAATGCCCAACATTAAAGCGGACGGTCCTCTGTCGGTTTAACCGTTAAGAACGCCTGAAAATCTATGGGAGGTGTCTGTAATGGACGCACTTAAGTTAATCGCTCAGGACAGCCTCAAGGCTGACGTTTCTGAGGCAATCAAGGTAGGTAACACTATCAAAATCTGGGTTAAGATCCGTGAAGGCGAGAGAGAAAGACTCCAGGCTTTCGAGGGTACCGTAATTGCCATTAAGGGCAGCGGAGTTTCCCAGACATTTACCGTTCGTCGAGTTTCTTACGGCGTTGGCGTTGAGAGGGTTTTCCCTGTTCATTCACCCAATGTTGATAAGATCGAGCTTATCAGAACAGGTAAGGTACGCAGAAGCAAGCTCTACTATCTGCGTGACAGAGTCGGTAAGGCTGCTAAGGTTAAGCAGAGCATCGGCTAATGTAATCTTAGATTACAAAAACGAGCTGAGGGGTATGGCGGTGGTTCCATGCCCTTTTGTTTTTATTAAGAATTTTACAATTAACGGTTTTAAACCGATTCGATATAAGGAGGTAATTCAATGTTATTAAGCAGACGCAAGGTTCAGGAAAGCTGGAATGAATACCTCAAAAACGGCGTGACTCCCGAGCAGGCTAAAAAGGAACGTTCACGTTGGTTGAAGATTTATGACCTTGTCGGTTCGGTTATAACGGCATTGGTTTTGGTTTTTGTTATATTCACCTTTGTTTGCCGCCCGACAAGCGTTGTCGGCACCTCTATGGTTCCGACTCTTCAGGACGGAGACTGGCTGCTGACAATGGCTAAGAGCGAGTATAATTACGGCGATATCGTTATTATCACTCAGCCGAATGTTTTCGATGAGCCGATTGTCAAAAGAATTATTGCGACCGAGGGACAGACGGTAGATATCAATTTCGTTTCCGGTCAGGTTTTTATCGACGGTCAGGAGATCAAGGAGTCGTACATCAATGAATTGACAAGGCGTTCGGGCGATGTTACTTTCCCGCTTGTTGTTCCAAAGGGCAAGGTCTTTGTCATGGGTGACAACAGAATGCATTCGACCGACAGCCGAAGCACGGATATCGGATTTATTGATACGCGCTATATTCTCGGCAAGGCAACAGTGAGAGTTCTCCCGTTCGGCGACATGAATATATATGCGAATTTTCAACAGGGTGAGGAATAATCCATGAATGAAAATAACACAAACGAAACGGCGGCAGAGGTTGCCGAAGAAAATAAGCCGAGGGGATCATTCCTTTATGAGACCGTGTCGGTCTTTGTAACTGCGCTTGTTATCATAGCGATTATGTTTACTTTTCTTTTCCGCTTTGTCGGAGTTGACGGATCCTCAATGGTTCCGACGCTTGAAAATAACGACTGGCTCATCGTTTCGGCAATCAATACGGATATTGAGCAGGGCGACATTGTTATAAGCACTCAGCCGAATGCTTTTGACGAGCCTATTGTTAAAAGAGTTATCGCCAAGGGCGGACAGACTGTAGATATTGATTTTACGACAGGTAAGGTTTACGTTGACGGCACAGAGCTCGACGAGCCTTATGTTGCCGCGCCGACATATGCGAGAGAGGGCAACACTTTCCCCATGGTCGTTCCCGAGGGCAAGCTTTTTCTGATGGGCGATAACAGAAACGATTCGACGGACAGCCGTTCGCCGATGGTCGGCTGCGTTGACGAACGTTACATTCTTGGCGTCGTAAAGTGCAGACTCATGCCGAATTTTACATTTTTCGGCAAGTCGGATAATTAAGACAATATTGTATAATAAAAATTGCGGTCGAATCCTTTGGTTCGACCTTTTTTCAAATGAGGGCTAAATAAGCAGGGATATCGGCATATCAAATACTAACGGTTTGATATGTTTGTCAGATAATAAAAAAGAGGGGTATTAAAATGAAAAAAAGAAAAACGTACGGTATCAGAATTGTCGGTGCAGTTATGGCATTGATTACCGCAATTTCATTTGCAGGCTGTTCGGCTAAGAAAAATGACAGCAAAATTGATGGCAGCAAAGATTTGACAACTGATTCATACAGTGATAAAACAACAGGTGATAATGAAAAAAATGATATAACAGTAACAGAGTCTGACGGCAATAAGCCGACTGCATCAGAGGCTGTAAACAGTAAAGACGGAAAATTATCATCCGGTAACGCAGGTAATGCAAACAATGCCGGCGCCGTTAAATCGTTAGACAGCATATTAAAAGAGCTCGAAAATAACACTGCAAAATTTTCTCCCGATGTCAGAAGTTATTTGAAAGACTTGGTAAAGAATGCTTATAATAACTATGATAATTTGGCAGATGTATTATGCAAAAGCTCTCTTCCCGATAAATGTACATTTCTGGAAGAAAAAATAATCAATCCTTTGAAAAGAGTTAATAGTATTGAAATAATTTCAAGCGACAATCCGGATTTTTATGAATTGAAAAGAGAGTATGAAACATCAAGATGGCTCGAAGATGAAAAGAAAATTATAGTATTTTGCGACGGTTATAATGAAAATAACTATCCTCAAATTTTAATGGAAGAAATAATACATTCAGGTCAGGAAAAATTAAATACAGCTAAATTAGGATATTCCGAGTATTGTATTTTTGCAGAAGGTGAAGCTAATTCATTCGCATGGCCTCTTACATTCGGTAAGATAAACAATTCAGGAATTGAAATATTTTATGATGATGAATCAATGAATAACACTAATTACGGTTACGGTACCGCTTATTTTACCCATGCATTGGCAACTAAATATTATATGTATCTTTTAACTCTTACTGACTATGATACTGTAAACAAATTTAAAAAAACATTAGATTCCGATGTCATTACAGATAAAATAAGCAAGCTATATGGTATAGACGGAGCCGAATTTTATAATGAAATGAAAGATGTAATAGCAGACGCAGTATCCGATATATATGACAAAAGAACTCCTCAAATGGTGTACTGCGAAAAAGTATATAATACTTGTATGAATAAAAAAATCAGCAATATCGGTAATGCCAAGGAAGCTAAGGAAGTGCTTAATTTATATAGATATATGAATATTCAATATGGCTATGAGTATTCTTTCTATGATGAAAAAAATGATATATATGTAGATAAGACCAATGAAAAAACAGGCAACTTAAAAACAATTGATAATCTATATAACAAGTGCAAAAAATACGGCGCTTTCGGTGTTTCTGACAATAGCACAAAAGATAAGAAAGCTTTTCATGCTTTTGTTTCTCCCGAACGTAATTCTGATGAAAATATTTATTTTATATCATGCAGCAATGCAGCTGTTAAGTTAGAGGGAGATAATCTGACGGTTAGCAATAATCTCGGAACTTACCAAACAAATATAAATGATTTAAGCTCAAAAACTATTAAATCAAATTATAATTATCTTGATAAATTTACTGATTTAAATAATGTTAAATCTTAAACTGAAAAATGACAGAGAACAGAAGTGATTAAAATGGACATGCATCAAAAAAGAAAAATCAGAGCCGAAAAGAAAAGCAATGACGATAAAAAGAGCTTTTCAAAAGTTTCCGTTCAGTGGTTCCCGGGACATATGGCGAAAACGAGGAGGCTTATCAAGGAAAGTCTTTCCCGAGTTGACTGCGTGACCGAGATACTTGACGCCCGAATTCCTCTTTCGAGCAGAAATCCCGAAATCGGAGAAATAACGGCAGGCAAGCCGAGAATAATTCTCCTCAATAAATGCGACATGGCGGACGAAAATGTGACCGCACAGTGGATAAAATATTTTCGTTCCACAGGAGCCGAGGCAATGGCGGTTGACTGCCGCTCGGGCAGGGGACTCAACGGTTACACTCAGCTGGTCCGCAAGGTTCTCGCCGATAAAATTCAGCAGAACAATGACAGAGGAATGGTCGGCAAGGCGCTGAGAGTTATGGTTGTCGGAATTCCGAACACAGGAAAATCTTCTTTTATAAATAAAATGGCGGGCAGAGTCCGCGCCAAGGTTGCCGACAGACCCGGAGTTACGACGAGCAATCAGTGGTTCTTTATCGGCAACGGAATTGAGCTTCTCGACACTCCCGGTGTGCTTTGGCCCAAGTTTGACGATCCTGTTGTCGGAGATCGTTTAGCCTTTATCGGTTCGGTCAAGGACGCCGTGCTCGATGCCGAAACTATGGCAGTCAGGCTGATTGACGTTCTTCGTGAGGGCTATCCCGAGCGCCTCGCCGAAAGATACAAGCTTGATGATATTACGGATATGCAATCGTGGGAAATTCTCGAAGCGATCGGCAGAAAAAGAGGTATGCTCATAAGCGGCGGCGAGGTCAATACCGAACGTGCCTCGGTTATGCTTCTTGATGAGTATAGGGGAGGAAAGTTAGGTCGAATTTCCATGGAGTTCCCTCCTGCTTGACGGATCTTTTTCCGTTATACGAATTTTATCCCTCTCGGCATATAGGGATATAGCCATCAAGGAATAAAATCCGCCTAACGAAAAAATCTCTCGTCAAGAATGAAAGCATCTTTTCCCGTGATACAGCCCAAAGTCTTCTTGACATATAACGATATAGTCTGCGAAGCCTTTGAACTGCCTAACGAAAAAATCTCTCGTCAAGATTTTAAGTATCTTTTTTTGCAATACGAAAGTTTAATGTTTTTAACCTGAAATCTATTTCAAAGGAATGACCGCAATGAAAACGGAAGTAAAAATTGACTGGCTTAAATATGAAAATGAAGCGAAGGCGGACGGCTTTAATATAGTCTGCGGAATTGACGAGGCCGGCAGAGGTCCGCTCGCAGGTCCTGTTTGTGCGGCGGCGGTTATTCTCCCCGACGGCTGTATAATTGAGGGCGTCAACGATTCCAAAAAGCTCACCGAGAAAAAGCGTGAGCAGCTTTTTGACGTGATAAAGGAGACTGCGATTGCCTATTCTATCGCAACCGCCGACGAAAAGGAAATTGACGAAATAAATATTCTTCAGGCTACATATCTTGCGATGAACCGTGCCTTTCAGGGCTTGAGCGTGAAGCCCGATATGGCGCTCGTTGACGGAAACCGCGACCCCGGGCTCGGAATTCCCACAAGAACGATCGTTAAGGGTGATGCAAATTCGATGTCTATTGCCGCCGCTTCAATTCTTGCCAAGGTGACAAGGGATCGCTTCATGCTTGAAATGGATAAGAAATATCCGGAATATCAATTTGCGAAGCACAAGGGCTACGGAACAAAGCTTCATTATGAAATGCTGGATAAATACGGCGCATCGGAAATTCACCGAATGTCGTTTTTGAGGAAGTACTATGAAAATAAATAAATCGGGTGTTTGGGGCGAAATTTTTGCCGCAAGATATCTCAGAGACAACGGCTATAGAATAGTTACGGGCAACTTTCGCTCCCGTTTGGGCGAGATCGATATTATTGCACAAAAGGGTAAATATATATGCTTTGTTGAGGTCAAGACGAGAGGCGAGGAAAGGCTGTATGAGCCGAAAGAGGCGGTCGATTTTTCAAAGCAGGAAAAACTGATATCGACCTCAAAGCTTTTCATGAAAGCCTATCCGAGCAGCAAACAGCCTCGGTTTGATGTCTGCGAGGTTTTTCTTGACGACAAATTTGAGCTTTTGAAGATAAATTATATTGAAAATGCGTTTACGGAAGGCATTTAATTGCCGTTTTTTTAGAATATTGCATTGAATTGTTTTTTTACTTATGATACAATTAGTTTAGAACTTACCAAAAGGAGAGGTAAAATGTTTTACACCAGCACAAGAGATAAAAGCATAAAGGTTACTTCCTCACAGGCGATTTCTCACGGCATCTCTGCCGAGGGAGGATTGTTCGTTCCCGAGGAAATCCCTCATATTACAATGGACGATATCGTACGTCTTGCCGGCTGCGATTATATAGAAAGAGCAAAGGAAATTCTTTCTCTTTATCTTACGGATTTCACCGCCGAGGAGCTTGATTCCTGCGTTAAGGGCGCTTACGGCGAGGGCAAATTTTCGAGCGATAAAATTGCGCCGCTTCATACATTGACAAAGAATGTTGAGATCCTCGAGCTGTGGAAGGGTCCGACCTGCGCCTTTAAGGATATGGCGCTTCAGCTTCTTCCGCATCTGCTTACCGTTGCTTCGGCTAAGAGTGAGCCCGGCAAGCAGATAGTCATTCTTGTTGCAACCTCCGGTGACACGGGCAAGGCTGCGCTTGAGGGCTTCAAGGACGTTAAAAACACAAAAATTCTTGTATTCTATCCCAATGACGGCGTTTCTCCGATGCAGAAGCTTCAGATGACGACTCAGGAGGGTTCAAATGTCGGCGTTTGTGCTATTGAGGGTAACTTCGATGACGCACAGACGGGAGTTAAAAAGATTTTCACGGATAAGTCCGTTGCCACAAAGCTTGCAGAGCAGGACATGATGTTTTCATCGGCAAACTCCATCAACTGGGGACGTCTTGTCCCGCAGATCGTTTATTATGTATCTGCCTATTGCGAGATGCTCAACAAGGGCGAGATAAAAGCGGGCGATGAAATCAATGTTGTTGTTCCGACGGGCAACTTCGGCAATATTCTTGCCGCTTACTATGCAAAGGAGATGGGTGTGCCGATCAAAAAGCTTGTCTGCGCCTCCAATGCGAATAATGTTTTGACAGAGTTCCTCAAGACGGGAACATATAACCGTGTTAGAGATTTCTATACGACTGTTTCGCCGTCGATGGATATTCTTATTTCGTCGAACCTCGAAAGACTTCTTTTCCTCCTCTCGGGTATGGACGATGCTATTGTCAGAGAGTGGATGGGCGAGCTTTCCTCAAAGGGCTCGTACAAGGTAAGTGACGATGTTTTTGCAAAGCTTTCTGAGCTGTTCGATGCAGGCTGCTGTGACGATAACGGCACCAAGGCTTGCATTGCCAAGGAGTTTAATGAGCATAAGTATCTTTGCGATACTCATACGGCTGTTGCAGTCTCTGTTTATGAGGACTATGCAAAGAGAACGGGCGACAAAACCCCGACCGTTATCGCTTCAACGGCTAATCCGTTCAAGTTCAGCAAGGCAGTTCTTGACGCTGTTCGTCCCGGCATGACCGAAAATCTCGACGAATTTGAAATGGTTACGGCTCTCCATGATGAGACAGGCGAGGTATGTCCGCCGCAGCTTGCAAACCTCAAGGGCAAGACCCCGAGATTTACCGGCTGCTGCAAGAAAGAGGATATGGAGCAGGTCGTATTTGACTTGCTGAAATAAATTTATAACGGGGTTTAATAAAGCGCAAATATGTCGAATAAAAACGGCAGGATGATGTTATTAAACGGCTTTTAGCTGTTTAAATAAAAAGAGAGGGTGTTTCTTATGAAAAAGTATGTTCTCAGCTTGGTTTCATTTATTGTTATTTTTTCAGTGGTGTTCTGCAACATCTTTGTGACCAATGCTTCGAGTGTTGTCGGCGATATTAACGGCGACGGCAAGGCAAACTCATCGGATGCCTTGATCGTTCTTCGATATGCCGTAGGACTTTCTACCGGTGTTAAGGACATGTCTGTCGGCGATATAAACCATGACGGAAAGATAAACACCGCCGATGCGCTTATTATACTCAGAATATGCGTAGGTTTGGATGACCCCAAAAACTATACAACAACGGCGAAACCGGCAACGACGCAGCCGATTCAGTTTACTCCGTCTGCGGTCAAGGAAGTTTCCCCGTCATCGGTAACTCATTACGCAGGAACAATACAGCGTGCATGGCGAATTTCTTCCAAGGTTTCAAGCGTTGAAATTCATAAGGTTGCATACGGTTCCAAAATTACGCAAAACTTTGTAAAAAGTCAGGACAGCGCATTGGATGTTTCGTCCAAGAGCGTAACGTATCAGCCGATTTGCAATGTTGCCATTGTCTCATGTGCTCCGACAACGGTTAAGTATGCCATCACCTCGGTGGTTCTCGGAAAAACAAAGAGCAGGCAGGAGGATATCTCCAAAAAGGTTGGCGCGTTGGTTGCTATCAACGGCGAATCGACCAGTGCGGCCACAGCGATGGCGATAAAAAACGGCAACGCATATTTCCCGAACGGTGACGGCAGAGATGTTATGCGTTTGTACAGAAACGGCAAGTGCGATTACGGACCGCTTAATAAGCAGAACCAGAATCAGCTTATCAAAGACGGCGTATTTAACACAGTCAGATATCACTATGTTCTTATAAAGGACGGTAAGAAGATAAATAACAATGAATCTTATTACCACAACCGCACTGTTCTTGCTCAGATAAGCGCAAACAAATATATTTTTGCGGTTTCCGAATTCATGCCGATGAATACGATCGCCGATCTTCTTTTGAAATACGGTGCAAAAAATGCCGTAGTAATCAACGGCGGTAACTGCTCATATATGTATGTTAAGGGCATCGGAAACGTTACGGGAACAAAAGCAACTCAGCTTAAGGATTTGAACAAGGTAAATGTTGTAGAGACCGAATTTTTTGCAAACCATGGTATGCTCGGTCTTAACAGCGCGGGAAAGCCGAAGCTCGGCGGTCCGTGCAGCGATGAGGTAAACTCTGTATTCGTTATGTAACCCTTGCCGGATTTTCGGCGATGCAGTTTAATTAAAGAAAACTGTCACATTAAGCCTGTGATATACAGCCTTGATGTGACAGTCCCTTTTAAAGAAGCTTTACTTGCTTACGTCGCTGCTCGGCTCAAAGGTTGCACAGATCGTTTCTGCACAGGTGCAGGCGCTTGACGGACCTACTTCGATCTCGCCGGCTACGCACTTGCAACCCTCTTCGTTATAGATGCAGTTGCAGGCATGGCACTTGATATCTTTAATTTCGTGCTTCATTGCAAATTACCCCTTTTTTAGATTTGTGAAACGTTTCACGCTAATATTATTTGTTTAATTTCGTTATTTATTCTTTCTTTGAGGAGGTGAAGAAATGTCATTATTTGCTATTGCCGATACGCACCTTTCTTTCGGTACGGATAAGCCGATGGATGTTTTCAGCGGCTGGCAGGATTATGAAAAAAGACTTGAAAAAAATTGGAACGCCGTTGTGACGGAAAATGATACCGTCGTAATTGCCGGAGATATCTCGTGGGGAATGAAGCTTGAGGACACATTGGAGGATTTTCGCTTTCTTGACAGGCTAAACGGAACGAAAATTATCACAAAGGGCAACCATGATTATTGGTGGTCAACCAAAAGCAAGACCGAAAAATTTTTGAAAGAAAATGAAATTGAAAGCATAAAGGTACTTTTCAATAATGCTTATAAGGTGGGCGATGCTGCAATTTGCGGAACGAGAGGCTGGTTCTTTGATTGCTCAAAGAATGAGGATCAAAAGGTGCTTGCCCGTGAGGTCGGCAGACTGAAAACGAGCATTGCCGAGGCAAAAAAGCTCGGCGGCGAGGTCATCGCATTTCTTCATTATCCGCCGATAAGCCTGACCGAGACATGTCATGAGATTTATGACACGCTGGTTGAGGAGCAGATCAGGACCTGCTACTACGGACATCTTCACGGTAATTCCGTGAATTGGGCATTCAGAGGGGAAAGCGACGGGGTGAATTTTGACCTTATCTCCGCTGACTATTTAAATTTTTGCCCGAAATTGATAAGAAAATTTTAATTACAGACAGAAAAAAGCTCCCGGAAAATCCGAGAGCTTAATTTTTTTATTGAAACAAACTTACTTGAGTTCGATTTCTGCGCCAACTTCTTCGAGCTTAGCCTTGATGTCCTCAGCCTCGTCCTTAGAAGCGCCTTCCTTAACAGCCTTCGGTGCGCCGTCAACAAGAGCCTTTGCCTCAGCAAGTCCAAGACCTGTGATGTCCTTAACTGCCTTAACAACCTTGATCTTCTGTGCGCCTGCGCTCTTGAGGATAACGTCAAACTCTGTCTTCTCCTCAACTGCCGGGCCTGCTGCTGCCGGACCTGCTACAACTGCTGCTGCAGCTGATACGCCGAACTCATCCTCTACTGCGTGTACGAGCTCTGAAAGCTCAAGAACTGAAAGAGTCTTCAACTCTTCAACGATAGCATTAATTTTCTCTGATGCCATGGTAATTTACCTCCGTAATAATTTTAGTAATTTTTAAAATTTAGTTTCGCTGACAATTAAGCCTCAGCGGGAGCCTCTGCCTTATCGGCGATAGCCTGAACAGCACGAGCAAAGCCTGCGATAGGTGCGCTGAATACATTTGCAACCATAGAGAGCAATGTTTCTCTCGAGGGAAGGTTTGCAAGATCCTTGAGCTTCTCCATCGTCATTACCTCACCGTCGAGGTAACCTGCTTTAAGCTTGAAGTTTTCGTGATCCTCTGCATACTTGTTGAGGATACGGGCTGCGGCTACATAGTCGTCCTTGGAAGTTGCGAGAGCTGTTGTTCCGTCAAGAACCTCACCCATGCTTTCGAGAGACGTACCGTTGATTGCGAGCTTGAGGAGAGTATTCTTAACAACTGTATACTCAACTCCAGCCTCACGAAGCTCCTTACGAAGAGCTGTATCGTCGGCAACGGAAATTCCCTTGTAATCTACGATTACACCTGCGCATGAATTGCTGATTCTGTCTGCAACGGAAGCAACTATCTGCTTCTTCTGTTCCAATACGCTTGCACTTGGCATTTTTTTCACCTCTCATGCAATGAAATAGGTGCGTATAAACGAAAATAAATCCCTGTCCACTCACCGTGAACAGGGATATGACATACAAATATTGGCCCGAATAACTCGGTTTTCGTATGCTCCCATTCTCGGCAGGCGGTCTGTTAAAACCATTACGCTGTTTGCACCTGCTGTCTTTGAAAAGAACAGCTTAGATATATTAGCACACGTTTT